>JBIIDM010000020.1:0-26303 GCA_044238365.1 Bdellovibrionota bacterium
CGTATATATCTACGGAAGGTTGCTGCCATTTGTTCTCAGATTTCGGTCTGACGTGGTCGCGTTTTTTTTAGTCAACAGCCTATTGAGGTTTTGTTCATACTAATTCCTACGATCCACGGCAAAAGGGACGGTTGTCTCGGGTATCGGACTTGCCTTCGTTGGTGCCACCGGAAGTCGAAGGTAATTTTAACCATGTTTAATTTTTGTTCGTGATTTTGCCCTGTATGTTATTTTAGGCGTTTTGAACAGTGGGTTGGAGTAAGAAAGAGGGTGTTCTCGCTCGGACTCCTTATGTCTTCCACTATGAGTAAGAAATGTCTTATATGTAAGCGTTTGGTAACTCCATCCTGGCGTCAGACACGGTAAATAATTCACCAGAATAAATCTTGAACTTCACGAGGGCCCTCCCGCTTCCGTTCCCCCAGAGAGAACGCCCAGCTAAAGCATCTTGCCACAGTCACTGGTGTTTCTTGCCCCGCTGCCGTCGCTTGCTCACCACAGATTCTAAACAAATTTCCTCAAATTCTCGCAGAAAAACAACCTGTACGCCCCGATCTCTTAGCACGCCCTCCCCCTGGCAAATGATTCCAAGATTTTCGTCAAAGGGTTCTTTCGCCCCATACACCACAGTGGAAATGCCGCAATCAATAATGTATTGACAGCAGGGTGTTTTCCCCGATGCGCGAACAGAGCATGGTTCTAATGTTGAATAGAGTGTTACGCCCGGTGTGGCAAGGTTGCGTCCCTTTTCAAGAGCTTTTGAAATTGCCACATCTTCGGCATGACGCATCTTGGCATTCTCGAATAACTCCCCTGTATACCCAGTGCTGATGCTTGCCCCGTCGCCGTCAATAATAATGCACCCCACACCATACCATTCAATGTCTCGGCACTGTTGGGCAACACGAAGGGCCTCGCGCATAAACCTAGAATGTTCTTCGGTGAGTCTGTCTAACAATAAGGGGGAGCGGGGTGCTTCTGTGTTCATATTGTCTTTAGTGCTGTTATTTGTCTCAATAAACAATAAACAGCCAGGGTGATCGGCCTGTCTCAGTCTTCGTTACTGTGCCAATAATATTCTCTTAAGCTGCTCGTAATCGTTTTCGATCTCTATTGCATATGACTTCCTATCAGGGTCTAGTCTTAACCCTGGTGGTACGATCAGCTGGTCTCCAGCAATTGGAGCGACGCTTTCACTAAACTTTGCAGGGTGCGCTGTATGTAAAAACATCCCGTACTGTTTATTCGAAAATTGTCCGAGATATTCTTTCAGCGCCCTGTATCCGACCGCGCCATGGGGATCACAAATGTATTGACTCTCAGCAAGCAGTTCCTTCATGCTTTCCTCGGTCTCTTGATCGGTGTAGGAGAAGGCTGCAAACTGCCGCTTTACTTCTTCATACGAGCCCGCGCAGAGCGCCATGAGGCGGGGGAAATTGTTGGGGTTGCCTACATCCATGGCATTTGAAATAGTTCTTAGCGACGGGCGCGGAGTAAATGTTCCGGTCTGGAGGTAATCAATAAATGTTCGATTTGAATTTGTAGCTGCAAGCAGCATGCCGATCGGGGTGCCAAGTTGCTTCGCAATGCCACCAGCCACAATGTTCCCAAAATTGCCGCTGGGCACAGAAACATGTAGTGGCATCCCGAAGGGTAGATTGCTTCTTCTCAGGAATGCTGCATAGCCAGCTACGTAGTAAAAACTTTGCGGGAGCAGACGGGCGATGTTGATGGAATTGGCCGAACTGATCTCGACTTTCGAACGCAGCTCTTGATCGATAAAGGTTGTCTTCACCAGTGCCTGGCAATCATCGAAGGACCCCTGCACCTTAAGGGCCATAACATTTTCGCCCAAAGTGGCAAATTGTTGCTCCTGCATGGGGCTTACCCGTCCGTTTGGATAGAGCACAACGACCTTGAATCCGGGGCGTCGATAAAAGGCGTGCGCTACTGCGCCCCCGGTATCACCTGAAGTTGCTGACAAAATGGTAAGAGGCGGCTTTTCTGGCGAACGGAGATTACTCATCAGTTCAGCCATAATTCGGGCGCCATAATCCTTAAACGCGGAGGTGGGTCCGTGAAAGAGCTCGAGGGCAAAAATCTGAGGAGTAACCGGAACCAGTGGTGCAGCAAACGAAACCGCCTGGGCTGCGATGACCCGCAGACTTTCCTGCGGAAGGGAGTCCTTAAAGAGGTGTGGGATAATCACCTCGGCAATTTCAGTAATCGAGTATTCAACTAGACTGGCAAAAAAGCTTTTGGGGAGTGGATCTATTTTTTCCGGAAAATAAAGGCTGCCTGAAGGTGTGCAGCCCTCAAAGATTGCCTTTTTCCAAGTGATGTTGGTAACTGATTTATCAAGAGAAATTAATTTCACCGCGTTATACCCGATCTGTTACTTTGCAACCGTGTTGATCAATTTTAGACGAAAAGGCGGTCACGTTTATTGACATTTGGCTAAAGAGACTCTTTAGCTTCATGCATACTGCTGTCGCTGCGTCATTTCCTTCACATACCCCGAACATCGACGGCCCAGATCCCGCTATTCCGAAACCGAGACACCCGGGGGTCTGCAATCCGATCAAGCGAGCTTCGGCAAACCCCGGAATAAGGCGAGCTCTATGGGGTTCAGCAAAATGATCCGTCAGCCCTGCACGAAGGTTCTCATTGTTGCCAGTAATCAGGCCGGTAATAAGCCCGCCAAACGCGCCCAATTGGGCAACCGCGGTCTTAAGGGGCACTACCTCAGGAAGTACGTTTCGCGAATCTTTTGTTTTTAAGATAACGTGTGGATGAACTATAGCGATGTGCAGGTTAGCATTTGCAACAGGCACTGTTATGACGTTCAAGGGATCGTAGCCAGAGACGATTACGGCGCCACCAAACAGCGACGCTGCAACGTTATCAGCGTGCCCCGCACCACACGCGATGCGCTCGCCTTCGGCGGCATAAAGCAGAAGTTCCTGCTTTGATTTTCCTAGTCTCAGTAGTTCGTTTAGAGCAAAGATTCCGGCCGCCGCGCTTGAACCGCTCGACCCGAGCCCGCTGCCAATTGGCATGCGCTTATGAAGGGTAACGTGGAAGTGCGGGGGGATCTTGTGTTCAGTGCAGAATGCGAGGATTGGCACCGTGGCAGCATTCTTCTCAGGGGCGACTGGGACTTCAGTGCCATGGTCACCCACCACGGTAAAAGAAAGGTGTTGTTGACTTGAGTGGCTGATTGTCAGTTCATCGCCAAGTCCCTCTATTGCTATCCCACAGACATCGAACCCTGATGAGAGGTTTGCAATTGAGGCCGGTGAGACTACCGATATTTCCTGTACCATGATGAGCCTTGCTTACACTTTCAATAGGCGAATGACATCGGCGAGAATCCCGGCTGCCGTTACCTCGGCTCCCGCTCCAGGTCCCTTAACAACGAGCGGTCTCTCACAATACCGCTCCGTAGTTAGGGCGACAATATTATCCCCCCCTGATAGATTGTAAAACGGGTGACTTGGGCCGACCGAAATCAGGCCGGTTTTGGCAGTTCCAGCGTGCTGAAAATAATGGTCACCTGAATCTGAAGTGGTTTCAGGGGTTTCTCGTTCGTAGGTAGCAACGTACCGTAGTTTTTCCCCATTAAGTTCGGCCTGCCGTCGTAAGTCTTCAAATTCTTCGTCAAATGATGTCAAGCGACGAAAGAATTCATCGACTGAAGAGGTATCACGGCAGGCGACTGGGCAAAGGTTCGAAATCGTGACATCGGAGAATTCGAGCTGTGCACCGCACTCTCGGGCGAGAATCAAAATCTTCCGTCCTACATCGGTGCCGCTTAGATCTTCCCGCGGATCGGGCTCAGTGTATCCGATTTCCTTTGCCTTACGAACCATCACCGAGAACGATTCACTGCCATCCCACGTATTGAAAATAAAGCTTAGAGTCCCTGAGAGCACTGCGTCAATTCTGATAACTTTATCGCCACTTCGCAGGAGATCATTAAGTGTGCCAATTATGGGAAGACCGGCCCCAACGCTCGTTTCATAGAGGAAGTCAATTCCCGAAAAACGAGAGAGTTCCTTTAATTCGGCATAGCAGCTATAAGGCCCAGATTGAAATTTCTTGTTCGGCGTAACAATGGGCAGGTGCGCCCTCAAAAAATCCGTGTAGCTATGTGAAACTTTTTCACTAGCGGTACAATCTACGATAATCGTATGGGGAAGTCGAAGTTCCTTTACTTCGTCAGCGAGGGGGATATCAAAGTTTTCTCGGGTGGAGCTTTTCAGCGTTGAAGTCGGATGCAACAATTCTTGGCCGGAAAATCCTTTAACGTTAAAGGTTCGTGCATTGCTTCGGGCTATTCCCACGACAATAAGATCAATGTCATGTTGCGCCCGGATCATATCACGGTGCTCTACCACCTGACGAAGAAACGTGGATCCGATCAGTCCGGTACCAATTACCACTAAATGCGCCCGTTTTTTCACGTTTGCAAAAAATTCATCGTGAAGGGCGTTGAGGCTCTTGTCCTCGTCGAGGTGGTCAACGACCACAGAGATGCTTCTTTCAGATGCACCCTGCGCGATTGCTCGAATATTGATACCGTTTCGTCCGAGGCTACCAAATACCTTGCCTGATATACCAACCCGGTGTCGCAGCTGTTCGCCAACAACGGTAACTATTGCAAGACCGGCCTCAGCAGTGATGGGGTCAATTTCGCCGGCAGAGATTTCGGACATAAACTCCTGATTCAAGGCGTTGATGGCCTCTGGCGCTTCGGTATTCTTTATGGCCACACAAATTGAATGTTCTGACGAGGCCTGCGTTATTAGGATGACATTAACCTGAAGCGTTGCAAGGGTTCGAAATAGGCGCATAGCGGTTCCGGCTACACCGACCATTCCACTGCCTTGGACCTGTATAAGTGCAACACTTCCGATCGAAGAGATGCCAGTAATTGGGCGGGTGGATGGGGTCGGTGAATCGCTGATAAGGCTCCCAGGGTGTGTTGGTGCAAAGGTATTAAGAATCCGGACCGGAATCTTCAATGCCATTGCTGGTTGCAGTGTCGGCGGATAGATGACCTTTGCGCCGAAGTGACAAAGCTCCAGCGCTTCCTGATAGCTGAGTTCTTCAAGCGAGAATGCACTCTGTACCTTGCGGGGGTCGCACGTCATGACCCCATCGACGTCAGTCCAGATTTCAAGAACTGAGGCGTGAAGTGCTGCGGCTACGATTGAAGCGGTATAGTCAGAGCCGCCTCGCCCCAAGGTATGGAGTATTCCCTCGGCGTTCGCACCAATAAATCCGGTGACCACGTACAGTACGTTTGTGTTACAAAGGTTCTGGCGGATCAGTGGATATGTCCTGGTAAAGTCAACTCTGGCACGGCCGTGTTGGCCTTCAACAAGGACGAACTCCCCGGCATGGGCAAATCTGGCGTCTACTCCGGTACATCGCAGGGCAGTAGCGACCGTTAGAGCCGAAAGACACTCGCCGAACGAGGCTATATGATCGATAGTTCGCGCACTGCACTCCCGCAGTAGGTATACCCCATCAAGTAACCCGGAGAGCGACTGAAACCACCGCTCCATCTGTTCGCGAGCCGCCAGGACTTCGCCATACACACCCTGACCGCCTTCGGTCTTTGCAGTAAGCGTATTAAAGGCTTCACGGTGGCGAGTTTTTAGCTCCTCCAAGGTAGTTGCAACGTGATACCTGGCTTCTGGGGTATGAAGAGCAGCATGCGAAGCCAGCTCCAGTAGTGTGTTGGTGACACCCTGAAAGGCTGAAACAACAACCACATTCGGCTTTGCTGAAGCCAATGCGTCTGTGCAGATTGAAATCACTCGCCCGATCATCTGCGGAGTGCCTACTGAGGAACCCCCAAATTTTAATACTCTCATTACGGCATACCCCTATTACCAGGAAATTCAGGCCTTGAAGTCCGATGTAAAAACGTTAGCGGAGAACGCGTTAAAGAAATCTTTGGATCACTGGTCTCTCAATCACAGGATCGGGCAAAGCATTTCTTTGGGTATGCAGCCTGAAGTTTTTACTCAGCGGCAGGTTTACCCGCGGCATTAAATCATCTTTATTCCATAACGTATATAGAAAAATCAGGAAAGTAGTAGGTGAAAATGTTTAGCCCGGATTATTCACGAACTGAATTTTCGCTATTCTCGCAGGCAATTATTCGGATAAAGTTCATGAACGTAGACCTGACGTTCGGTGATTCGCTAAAGCAAAGTCAGCGGCTTGCCTTTGATTTGGCGATATTTTTTTTAAGGAAGCTTTGAGTTTTGAATCACGCGACTATAATTGGTCGATTGGTATAATGGTAGGCTTTAATCCCGTAGTAAACAGGAAGGTACCTTTGGAGGGGTATGGCGATAAAAACTGAAGAATCTAAGGGTGTTACTCGAGGCCAGGGTCTTGATGTCAGCCTTTCAGGTCAAGCTCGTCTGAATGGGGCAAAGGGTGGTGGTGCTCAGGAGGCCATCAAGGGGGCTCATTTGGAGAAGGAGGCCCTGGGTGCTGTTCGACAGCAGAAGGTTGCCAGTCAACAGATGCAGAAAAAGGCGAAGGAAGCCTTGGAGCAGATCGCAAAACTGGAAGCAGCCGAGAAGGTAGACGATGCGGTCAGGATAAAAGTTGCGCAGGATGTTCAGGCACGAATCGACGGTCAGGCAGGCCAGCGAAACGAAGCACCGGGTGCGATACCGCACCGACGTGATGATGGCAGCATTGGGAATAAGAAACCTGGCGTGCCGGGTGGGCAAATTCAGAAAATTCCGACCAAGCTTACCCTCAAAGGAGGAGTAGGCCTTAAGGGGGCCAAGGTTCTTGGGGCGGTTGATCCTGAGAAGGCGAAGGCGCAGAAGCGTGACCTTGAGAAGGCGGTTGAAAGGGCCGAAAAGGTACAACGCAAAGCTGAGGAGGCCCGAAAGATTTCCGAAGAGGAAATGCTTGAAAAGGTCGAGGATAAACAGGCGATTGACCAGCAGAAGGGAGGAAAGCCAAAGGGTGGCCTGTTGCGATCGCGCTCCCTGGGTAGTACTCCTGGTGAAGGTATTGAGAGCGAGGTAGAGGTAAAGGAGGCTTCTGCATCGGGAAATACCGGGGGGCTTGGAACTACCGCTTCAAAGAGTGAAGGGGGAGCGCCACAGGGGGCGGGGGTGATAGTGGCCTCTTCCGCTGCGGTTCAGGGTTCCCGTGGTGAGCAGCAGCGCACTGAAGATCTGAAAATCGACGATGATAGCGGTGACGTTGCGGCCCAACAGACTGCGGATGCCTTGAGCGCGAAAAAGCGCCAACGGGAGCTGGAGGAGGAGTGGAAGCAAGAGGAGATTGAAGCGGCAATGCTTGTTATCGCTGACGAGGTTGACATTGATGTTCCTAACGGATTTTCTGCCCATATAGCGGCAGAATTGCACCAGGATGTGCGTGATATACGGGCATTACTGGTAATGGCCGATGCTTATGACCGACTCCAGGACCACATACAGGGAGACGTATTGGCGGCGAATGTAGCAGCTGAAGGAGCTGCTTCGTTTGCGGTAACCAATGTCGAGGCTGTGCAGGTGGCAAGCAAGCGGCTTAAGGACCAGGTTGGCGATGTACAGCCGTGGCAGCGGTTCGGAATGTTGTAGGAACCTGAGTTAGACGTAAGGACAAAGGTAAATGGCTAAAATTGCTTTAGACACGAGAGGGGCGTGCAGTGATATAAAAGCGCAGGCTGACAGCTTGCTACGTCGAGCATTTTATATCATGAGCAACGAAGTGGATGAAGTAATTTTAGCCACTTACCACAGTTCTTACGTCTAATATCAGGTTAGGAGTACTATAGAGGGTTGAAATGGTATTAACTAAAGAAAGAACGACCTATAAACGCCTCTTTCCGATTGAATTGCAGTCGTGGCAGGAAGCTATTTCCAAGTTCGATGGCGAAGTAAATGACGAGCTCGTATACGATTGTCTGGACCTTGTATTTCCGGCGTTCCGTAAGGCGATCGAGTGTGGTGTTGTTTTTGACGTAATGGATATTTCCAGTCAATTTTCCCGATCTGCCAAGTATTTAGTAGATGAACGTATGATCGCCTTTAAGGTTCTAGCGTCCCTGCCTGATCCCCTGAGTCTTCAGGAGGAGGAGCGCATGGTGTTATCTGCAATTACAGAGAAGGTTGAAGACCGTTACAAGGGGACAGTAGCGTACTTGGAGCGGAAGTGGGCTCTGGATAGACGGCGAGCTCAGGCGGTGGGTGAGGAGCAGGCCTTCGAGTAGTAGGCTTTCATCAAATGGATGTGAGTAGGAAGGTCAAACGCCCCAGAGAAGGTGTAGCAAGAATAGTTAGAATGTCAACTCATTATCCATTCGCGATTTAACTTCCCACCGTTTTAAACCTGAGTTAGACGTAAGAACAAAGGTAAATGGCTAAAATTGCTTTAGACACGAGAGGGGCGTGCAGTGATATAAAAGCGCAGGCTGACAGCTTGCTACGTCGAGCATTTTATATCATGAGCAACGAAGTGGATGAAGTAATTTCAACCATTTACCGCAGTTCTTACGTTGAACTCAGGCTTAAAGCATAAAATAATGACGGGAGACAAGTTATACGGGCAACTTTTGTCTCCGTGATTGCAATCGAGGCCGATACATTAAGAACTGCTATTATGTATGGTATTAGCGACCAATGGGAAGTTCTTCATTAAAGCGCTACTTTCAAGAATGTCTTGATGAGCCTTCATAAGAGAATTATATAAGTTTTGACATTGCTCTAACCGTTGTTCTCTCGCTGAGAGTTCCAGTAGACAGGCTAATCTTGATAACTCTGAATATCCATAGAGGCCAGCACTGCCGTTAAGTCTGTGGGCTTCATTCTCCAGTCTCACATAGTCGACAAGTTGAAGAGCCTTTCGAAGTTCGTCTAACCGGGTCTGCAGGCCCGTAATAAATTTTACTATTATTACTAGGGAATTGGGATCTTCTTCGAAAAATTTTCTGAGTACCGGCTTACTGCTAACTCTAGCATCGATCGAGGTATGCAATTGCTGCGCAAGAATGCCCAGAAACTGGGCCTTGCTGAAAGGTTTCGACAAATGGGCTGTGCAACCTACCTCAAGGCACTTGAGGACATCATGCTGCATGGAGTTTGCCGTAAAGGCAATGATGGGAGTCTTTACTCCGGCTTCCCGCAATTTTTCGGTGGCCGTATATCCATCCATGACAGGCATATGCATGTCCATCAGGATTAAATCAAAGGTTTCGGTAAGGGCCGTGTCTAACGCGGCTTTTCCATTATCTACTATAGTCAATTCAAGTTCGGTCATTCTCAAAGTGTGGGCCAGCAGCAGTTGATTGTCTTCAGAATCATCGGCTAAAAGAATTCTTCCTTTAAGTCCCGAGGGTGTTTTAAGTTCGTCAGGTATTGTTGTGAACGTTTCCGCTGGGGCACAGGATACAAACTCGATGTCATCCAGCACGCCACTGGCGACAGAGAATGAAAACGTGGATCCGACACCTGGAGTGCTTTGAACCGTTATTTCTCCGCCCAGAACATTGACCAGCTGTTTGCAAATCGCCAGTCCGAGACCGGTTCCTCCGAATTGCCTTGTGGTAGTGGCATCTGCTTGGGAGAATGGTTTAAATAGTCGAGAGAGTTGTTGTTCTGTTAGTCCAATGCCGGTATCAATGATTGAAAACTGTAAGAGCTCATTTTCCCGGTCACATGAGAGCGATATAATTACGGCACCCTTTTTTGTAAACTTAATGGCATTACCAACAAGATTAAGTAGTAACTGTTTTATACGGAGTGGGTCAGTATGTACGAATCGAGGCAAGGGCCATTCGTAACGTACTTTCATGTTAATGCCGTTCTCCTTGGCCCGAAGATGTAGGAGCGATTTGACTTCTTCAACCATCTGGATTGGTGATGCTTTGATTTCTTCGAGGGTCATTGAGCCAGCATCAATTTTTGAAATATCAAGAATATCATTAATGATGGCAAGCAGGTGATTGGCATTCCTGAGAATAGTGCCTAGCATCATGGTTCTTTCTGGGGGAGGGAGTGTCTCTTCTTGGGCGACCTCAGCAAATCCAATAATTGCGGTGAGGGGTGTTCGAATCTCATGGCTCATATGAGAAAGGAATTGGCCACGAGCCAAGTTTGCCGACTCAGCAGCCGTCTTGGCTTCAAGCAGTTCTGTATCGCGCACCTTTCGTATGGTAATATCAAGATGGGTGCCAAGTGCTCGTAAAGGGGAGCCATTGGTGTCGCGTTCAAGAACGCGGCCCCGGTCTAATACCCAGACCCACGATCCATTTTTCGCTCGTAGTCTATGTTCGGTTTCGTAGATTGGTGTCTTGCCTGCGAGGTGATCCTTGAGAGTCTGCATCACGAAATCGGCATCATCAGGATGGATTAGTTTGATCCAGAAATCCTCGTTCGGATCTATTTCTTCCAGCGTGTACCCCACCATCTCGGCCCAGCGCTCGTTAAAGGTAACCTGATCGTTTTTTATGTCCCAATCCCAGAGACCAAGATCCGCACCTTTAAGAGACAGTTCCAGCTGTTCTTCGTTTTTCCTTAAAAGATCCTCCGCGAGTTTATCTTTAGTAATATCTTCGACTGTTCCAACGTAGCCCGTACATTTACCGTCCTCAGTTATGGCGGCAGCTTTAACGTTGCACCAGACGATACTGCCATCCGATCTTAAGAACCTGTGCACGCTGCTATAGCCTTCATTTTTCTTTGCCGCCTGATACCATTCCTCCTGCACCTGTTGCCAATCTTCGGGGTGGATTGATGTACCCCAGCCATCTCCCAGGCACTCCTCAGCTGACAGACCGGAAATGCTCTGGTAACGAGCATTCGTATAGAGGCAATATCCATGCTGGTCGGTGCTGAAGATTCCGAGTGGGCAGGCATCGCTCAGCGCTTTATAGATCCCTTCGAGTCTTTTGATCCTCATTCGGTCTGCGTGTTGTGTCATCACGCTTTCCATAGTGTGCGGAAGAATCTCAAGGTAATGACGTGCGGTATCCTTAACTAGGTAATCATAGACCCCGGCCTTTATTGACTTAACAGCGGTTATTTGGTCTCCGGTCTCAGTGGTTATAATTGTTGCAGTATCTGGAGCTGCCGTGACGATGTCGAGGGCATCTCCGTCTCCAAGATGAAAGTCGGTCACAATAAGGTCAAATGGTTTTTTATTTAATTTAGAAATGGCTTGCTTTAAACTTGTTGCAAAAGTAAATTCATGATCCATGGTATTTTTGCTAAGCATCTGCTCGAGAGCCATGAGATCAATGGCGTCGTCTTCAACAAATAAAACCTTCTTTTTCCTATTTGTCATTAGTTTTAAACCTCAATATAAGGAGGATCGAAAGGCAGTCGTTCCTCATTGGTCGTTTCGTCCCATTACAAGTCGTGAGTCTGGTAGTGAGAACCAGAATGTCGAACCTTGTCCGACTACTGATTCAATCCAGAGGTGACCTTGTTTTCCTACAACGATTTTCTTTATAACCTGAGTTTGACGTAAGAATAAAGGTAAATGACTAAAATTGCTTTAGATACGAGGGGCGTGCAGTGATATAAAAGCGCAGGCTGACAGCTTGCTAGGTCGAGCATTTTATATCATGAGCAACGAAGTGGATGAAGTAATTTTAGCCAGTTACCGCAGTTCTTACGTCGAACTCAGGTTTTAAGTGCGACAACTCTAAAATCGCGTTTGTGTGACTTTACCTCCACTATGGCACGGCAAAAGTGCACAACCGTATCTTTATGGCCTCTCAATTTAAAGGTTTTAGTTTTTCATGCAACTTCCTGACGATGCGTGCTACGGCAGTTGAGCTGATCAGAGTTGAAAGTAGAGAACCACCGATTAGGATTGCCAGTATCCAAAGTGGAAGCTGCGTAAGCGACATATTGGTACGTTGGCCGTCCGTTGGAATGCGCGATCTCCAGCGAAGCAGCTCTTCATTTCTTAAGTTCGGATCAAGCAGTACCTTATTGTTAATTAATTCCAGGACTCGCGCTTCACTGATCGGGGGGGAGAATTCGGCAATCACGGTAGGTGGGCTTTGGCTGGCCGCATATTTTTCGCGGACACTTCGCAGGTACGAGTTTCCTTCGATGAGAAATATGCCAATTAGGTCGTTAATAACGCTCCAGCGTTTGCTGGCAAGGTCAAAGTTATAGGAGAAGGAGGTCTTCCATTCAAAGGGATTAATCGGAATGGAATTCTGGTTTTTTAGGGTTTCATATAGAGCAGGAATAACACTCATTTTGGCGAGTTCCTGCGTGAGGGGACCTCCAGGCGACCCTTTCTTTGCCATGAGCAAGGTTTGCCCTGCTCGTGAAAGAAGGTATTCGACAAACAGCTCAGCCTCTGGAGCATGAGGAGCCCCTTTTAGGATTGCAACACCATCGCCCGATAGCGCGGTAAGATTTTTTGGGATGACAAAACCCAGGGTCGCGTCACCGGCACGCTTGACTGCTTGCAATCCGTAAGAATCAATGACAAATCCGTAGGCAACTTCACCTATGGCAACATCATGAGGCGTCTGCGCTGAAGATGAACTGAACATTCGGGTATTGGCAGCCATTCCTTGCAGTATTTTCCAGCCGTCGGTCCATCCGTATGCCTGGAGGATTATTTCGAATATAACATGGGATGAAGCACTTTTTCTCGGGTCGGCACACGCTATCCAGGAATAGAGCCGTGGGTCGGCCAAGAGCTCCCAGGATGAAGGCGTTGGTAGGTTCAGCCTTCGAAGAAGTTCCTTATTATATAAAATACCAAAGGCCGAGAGCGATACGGCAAACCAGGATCGGTCCTTAGCCCTTAGTGGCGATCCAAGAATTGATTCCGGTATTTCGCTTAAAGTTGCCTCTGGTAAAGGGGTGTTCGGACGAAGGAGCTGGTGACGCTCCAGCTCTATAAAGGGATCCGTGCCGCCGCCCCATAGTATGTCAATCCCGGTGGAAGTTGGGTTCTGGCTAAATTCACTGGAGACAAATTTGATTATGTCAGAGCCGCCACCAACATCAAGGAACCGGAGTGATATTGGCGGATGATTTTGATCGGTCAACCATCGGGAAAAGCCATCTCTGACTTCCTGTTTCATTCCATCCCAGTGGGGTGAAATAACTATCAGATCATCGGCTTGCAGCGGCGCTATTCGAGAAAGAAGACCAAGAAAGCAAATAATTATTAGGCGAAGTTTGATCACGTTATTTTGCCTGACCCTTTAATAGCTCCGAAATACTCTGTCTGGATAATTTTGTGACCATTATCAACATGCTTATAATAACTCCGATGACTAGGGTTGAGAGAGCAGCGGCCAGAGGAATGCCATCTGGACGACCCGCGATCGCATAAAGTGCCTTACTTACCGGGTAGTATTTTTCGTCGAGGCAAAGGAACATGCTTTCACTGACCTCTACCATACAGGCAATCCCCGTAAGAATTCCCGCACCTGCCAGTGTTCCACGAATTTGTGGAATCACAATCCTTCGGAGAGTAGTGAGCCGTGAGGCGCCAATGCACCAGGCACTCTCCTCCATGGATACTGGCAGGCTAACGATTGCGCCACTAATAGTGCTTACGATGATCGGTATTCGTCGGGCTATGTAGGCAAGAAGTAGCAGTGGTAGCGGGAATGTGCGGGGGTCAAGGATGGTGTGGGAGAATACCTGTAGATAACCAAAGGCAAATAGTATGCCGGGAAGTGTGAGCGGAAGAATCAGTGACAATGAAATAACCCGTGAAAGAACCGTAGGCGAACGTTCTCTAAGGTAGGCGATTATCACAGCAACGATCGACCCGATAATAATGGTAAGAATCGATAACGTGACGCTGATTACGAAGCTGGATCTGGTAAGGGGATGCGCGATGACCTCGGCGTAATGGGAAAGCGTCCATGATGAAGGCAGGGCCGTCATATACCAGCGGTCACTAAGAGACAAAAGGACGCTGCCCAGATGCGGAACGAGACTCAGTCCCAAGAGTATTGAGAAACATAACCCAAGTAGGACCGTTGACGCAGGCGAAAGCTTGATAAGAGGAATCGGAGTCTTATGTTTGGACGTCGAAGCAGTATTGCGGGGTGTTATAAAATACAGGCACAGGTATATCAATGCGCAAATGCCGGTAAGACACACACAGAGCGCAAGTGATAAAGGAGTATCCCTTGCTTCCGTTATAAGCTGATATATTTGAACAGGTAGTACCTTGCGTTGTTCAAACAGTAAGGGGGTTCCTAAGTCGGTAAGGCTCGCTATAAAGGTAAGGAGGATGCCGCCAAGGGCTGTTGGCGTAATGAGCGGAATAACGATTCGACGGTATACGGTAAAAAAGTTCGCACCAAGCGACTGGGCAACTTCAACCTGCGAATAGTTCAGTGAGCCAAAGGCGCTCGTAAGCGAAAGAAACAGTAATGGGAATAAATGCATGGTCTGCAGAAAGGCAATGCCTGATAAACTCCCCGGTGGAAAGAAGTCTATGGGGTACGATATCACTCCGCTGTCGAGAAGTGCCAGATTTACAGTGCCAAATCGTCCGAGTATTTGGCGGGCACCAAGAGCACCAACAAATGGCGGTACTATGAGCGGTGCCAGAATAATGGTCATAAAAAAGTTTTTTCCCCTAAAGCTATAGTGGGAACAAAAGTAGCTTAGAGGAAAGGCTATTATGAGTGTGCTTAGTGCGACAACTGCAGCCAGTTGGAGTGAGTTGAACAGGCTCTCTAGGCGGTACGGATCACTGGCCAACAGGGAGAACAGGTAGAGCGATGGTCGATCATCCAGAAAGAACGCTCCCTTGAGTAATGAGTACACTGGGTAGACCAGAAAGAGTATCAGGTAGGCACCAATAACAAGCTCTAGAATTCTTAAAAGTCTCATGCTGTTACAGAGAGAGGGGTGTTAAAGGTCATGATCTTCCTGGGATCAATTGCTGGAACTAACGTGTCAATGGCTGATTCCGGTGCGCCGCCCTGGCCCGCATAAATGGCCTGATAACACGGCGTCGTGATTGATTTTCCCGAACTCAAGCTAAGTTCAATTCGGGTGTGATTGCCGAGAAAGTCTGCCCTCGTTATTGTAGCTGAGAGTGGTACTAGCTCCGGTGGAACACTTCCCTTTTTACAAAAGACTATATGATGTGGACGAATCCCGAAGGATTCAGGAAGTTGCCCAGTCTTCTCGGGGGGCGCCGAGCTGAGGTCGCCCGGGGTGAGGAGAAAGAGATCGTCAAAGAACTGGGCGAGCTCCGCTGAAATGGGAGACTCATATAACTCCTTCGGTGTGCCTATCTGTAGAACGTATCCCTTTGAAAGAAAAGCTGCTCGTTCCCCAGCGGCCAAGGCCTCGTCCTTATGATGAGTAACATAGATAATGGTAATGCCGAGTTCCCTTTTAAGGGACACAATCTCATCAAGTACGGAATTTCGGAGTGAGGGATCAAGATTAGCCAGAGGCTCATCAAGGAGCAATACTTTCGGTTCAAGTGCGAGGGCTCGTGCTACAGCAACCCGCTGTTGCTGCCCGCCGGAGAGTTGATGGGGATACCGATCAAGCAACCCGGAGAGTTGGGACAGTGCAACGACCTTTGTAAAGCGTCGGTCTCTCTCGGTACGTGAGAATTTCCTAATCTGCAAACCAAATAAGATGTGGTCCCTGACGGTAATATGTGGCCACAGGGCGTAATTCTGGAAGACGAAACCGATGCCGCGCTGCTCCGCGGGGGTGCCGTCCATGGATATATTATCAATGCTCACCGAACCAGAATCCTGAAATTCAAGGCCGGCAATGATTCGCAGAAGAGTACTCTTTCCAGACCCTGAGGCTCCTAGAAGAAAGAATAATTCGCCTTTGGCGATAGTACAGCTTACATCATTAAGAACGGCGGTTGTTCCAAATGATTTTCGCAGATGGGATACGGTAATGTGTGGAGGGGCGTTCATCGACCAATAGAAAAGAGGAGTCGTAACCTCGCAGTTTGACAGACCAACTTAACAATGATTTCAACTGATTATGTAAGTTTGGTTCGTCGACCTGGAGAATAATCCGGGTTAGGATGATAGTTCGTGATTCATTGCCGTTAGTATAGGGGGATCGGGATTCAATGAGCAATTGAAAGAATCATACCGAGCCAACCCTATTGAGCGAAATCTCCGGTTGCATACCTATTTATGAACTTCCACCACGGGTCGACTCACACTCCTTCTCAAACTGCGGCAGTCGTCCCTCGTCCTTTAACTGTTGCAACGATTTGCCCTGACTATCCTTGGCGGAAAGAACCGGTTCGTCTACCGGCCACTCTATATTCAGCAGAGGGTCGTTCCAGAGTAGGCAGTTATCGTAGGTTGGTGCATATACGGAGGTACACTTGTACAAAAACGTTGCGTATTCAGACAATACGACAAATCCGTGCGCAAAGTTCTCAGGCACGTACATTTGACGTTTGGAGGACCCGTCTAGGATTACTCCGAACCACTTCGCAAAAGTTGGAGAACCGACCCGAATATCAACCGCAACATCAAATACCTCACCCTCAAGAACGGAAACTAGTTTTCCCTGAGGGGCAGGATTCTGGAAATGAAGGCCGCGAAGAACCTTGCGTGAGGAGCGCGAAATATTATCCTGTACGAAGGACGCGATAAGTCCTGCTTTCGCGTAGCGCGTCTGGTTCCACGCCTCCAAAAAAAAGCCGCGCTCGTCGCCGAAAACAGTTGGCTCAATTACTTGAAGGTTAAGAGGAGGGGACGTAAGAATCTTCATCATTTTTCCTTCGCAACAAGCCTTTCACACCACGGTCTATTGTTAACGTACCACTGCACGGTCGCTCTGATTCCTTCGCTAAAGGTATGTTTTGCTCGCCATCCAAGTTCTGCCGTGATTTTGGAAGGATCAATTGCATACCTGAAATCATGGCCGGGACGATCGGTTACAAAGTGGATGAGCGATGCGTAATCCTTTATTGACGGGTTAGGCACAATCTCATTGAGAATGGAACAGATGGTTCCAGCTACCTCCAGATTTGTTCGCTCACCGTGTCCTCCAATAAGATACGTCTCACCCGGCCGCCCACCTTCCAGCGTCGCTATCAGCGCTTCGCAGTGATCTTCGACATGTAACCAATCTCGGACATTTTCTCCCTTACCATAAATAGGAATTGCCTGCCCCTGTAGCGCTTTGAGAATTATGACTGGGATTAGTTTTTCAGGAAATTGCCAGGGGCCGTAGTTATTTGAACAGTTGGTCACCATAGTTGGTAGGCCGTATGTGCGGTGCCATGCTCGAACCAGGTGATCCGAAGCGGCTTTACTCGCGGAGTAGGGTGAGCTGGGATCGTACGGTGTTGATTCTGTAAAGTATCCTGTACGCCCTAAGTGACCGTAGACTTCATCCGTGGAGACGTGCAGAAAGCGGAAATCTTCGCGTTTGGCACCCGTCAGTGTGTCGTAGTAGCCACGAGCTGCTTCGAGCAGTGTAAATGTCCCAACAATGTTGGTGGTAATAAAGTCTCCCGAATTGGTGATTGAACGATCAACGTGCGACTCTGCGGCAAGATGCATAACGTGCGTCGGCTTATACCGTTCAAAGAGAGACCGAACGTTGATGGTATCAGCAATGTCAATCTGTTCAAAATGGAGGTTCGGGTTCTCGGAGTGCAATGCTGTGCTCTCTAGATCCCCAGCATATGAAAGGTTATCTACATTTATGACCGTGCCAACCGACCGGTCGAGAAGTAGCCTTACCAAGGTTGAGCCGATAAATCCTGCGCCACCTGTTAGGAGGATCGTCTTCTTGTTTATACCGCTGTGTTTTGTTTGTTCCATAGATTACTCAGAATCGAAGAGGTTAAAAGACGATAAATCCGTGATCACTTATATTGCCGGTTCCACTTTACGTTGAACTCAGGTCTTCAGGCATGTTGACCTTTAATAGGTGTATCTGCTATCGATAGTTATCTGTCAACCTGGTCCAAATGTACTGTGGTAATGCTCTTGCGTTCGCTCGGTATACTATCCTTTTCCTGATTAAAATCCCAGTTGCGTAAGGAAAAATTTGGCTGATCTACGCCAACGAACCCCAGGGGAGACTTGCGCGAAAGTCCTGGTGGTGATACCACCGAGGGGTTGTTTCATATGTGTGGGAAGGGCAAAGGGGCTGAAGGAGTCTTGGCGCCTGTGCTTCTGCGCTGATCTTTTGGGGTAGGATAGTGGTTGGGAGATTGAGGTGATGGGAAATTCAGTGGATAGAAAGGGAATCGTTTTAGCAGGTGGCTCTGGTACGCGGTTGTATCCCGCAACTGAAGCAATCAGTAAACAATTGTTGCCGATATACGACAAGCCGATGGTCTATTACCCGATTTCGGCGTTGATGCTTTCAGATATTCAGGACATTCTGATAATTTCTACGCCTTTTGATCTCCCGCTGTATCAGAGATTGCTGGGGGATGGTTCCCAATTTGGCGTGTCCTTTAGCTATGCGGCCCAACCGAAGCCCGAGGGGCTTGCCCAGGCCTTTATAATTGGAGAGAGCTTTGTCGGTTCATCCTGTGTTACGCTAGTCTTGGGCGACAATATTTTCTACGGTCACGGCTTTACCGAGAATTTATCACGAGCCGCAGAGCAGACCTCTGGTGCGACTGTTTTCGGTTACTACGTAACAGACCCCGAACGGTACGGAGTCGTCGAATTTAATGCTGACGGTGTAGCCATGAGCATCGAAGAAAAGCCCAAGAACCCGAAGTCGCACTGGGCCGTTACGGGCCTATATTTCTATGATAATGACGTTATTGAGATTGCTCGGCAGGTGAAGCCTTCTGCGAGGGGGGAATTAGAGATTACCGATGTAAATATCGCCTATCTGAACCAGAAGAGACTCTCTGTTGAGAAGCTTGGCCGAGGACTAGCGTGGTTGGATACGGGAACTCACGACTCCTTGCTTCAGGCGAGTAATTTTATCGCCACGATTGAAACGCGTCAGGGTCTTAAGGTCGCGTGTCTTGAGGAAATAGCTTTTCACAAGGGCTGGATTAAGGCCGACCAGCTTCAGGCGCGGGCCGATCGTATGAAGAATAATAGTTATGGGAAGTATTTATACTCGCTGCTTTAAGGGCCCCCCCCAGTTCCAATTGTCGGAAGGCTCTATTTTTGCGGATGCGGGCCCTACTGTACCTCGCATCCGCAAAAGACGGGCTTGGTAACTTGGTGAATGGTACCCCTCTAAGGCTCTTCGTCGACGTTGTCAGACTCATCAACACAGAGGTCCTTCAGGTCGGTTTTTAAAGCCTTTAATCCTTCAAGAATCGCGGAAAGCTGATCGCCATCCTCCTCTAGTCCCGGAAGTTTGCGCATTTTTACCACTACGTTTTTCACTTCCTTTACGACCGCTTGAAACTTAATCTCGTCCTTCTTCGAGTTACAGTTCTCCCCGGTAAAATCGTAGAGCGATGCAACTAGGGAATCAAGGCCGTCTAGTGGATTTGAGGAATCAACGGGATCGGTTGGTTCTTCCAGGTCAGTACAATCGTCAGGATTATCACACTCGTCTACAGGGCCGCCACCACCTTCACTTCCTGGAAATCCGCTGCCAGGAGTCCCTCCCGGTGGCGGAGGGAAATTTTGACCCTGATAATTTTCAGCCTGCAACGAAGCGGCTAAAAAGGTAATAAATAATGCAGCGTTAATGAATTTCTGTGTTTTCATAATTGACCCTTTTAAAACCTAATCCTTCACCTGGTGGTGTGCAGTGCTCGTGAATAATCTGGGCTATCTTTGCGGGAAAGGTTCCCCTCCGTACTAGTACTCATCGGTGGTAGGGCGCCACGAGTTTAGGATATACGCCTTAATTTTCTAACGTGAGTTCGACGTAAGAACTGCGGTAAATAACTGAAATTACTTCATCCACTTCGTGCTCATGATATAAAATGCTCGACGTAGCAAGCTACGCCTGCTCCTTTATCTCACTCAGGCCTTGTGTATAAAGCAATTTCAACCATTTACTTTTGTTCTTACGTCGAACTTAGGTCAATAAGATCAAAATGGCGCATCCTGCAAATAGAGTCTTCAGACATGTTGAATTGGAATGGGTACACTAAAGAAATTAGGAAAAATGATATGACTGAGAGAGGGAGAGCCCAGGCAGCATGAGGGACCGCCGGGCTTAAATGAAAACTCGTGGCCGCCGGATGAGAGGTAGTAAGAATTACAGTTGGTCCGTCTTGGTCTTGTTCGTCTGGGCCGTATTCTTGATTAAACTCTGCCATTTTGACCCATGGGTTACAAACAACAAGATGCTAACCAGAAAAGCCGCAATAAAGGGAGAAATCCAGACGTGCAACGGTGTGTAATTCGATTTCACGAGGACATAATACCACTCTATCGAGAGAGCAAGCGTAATACCGACAAAGACACTCACGTGCAGGACTCTTCCTACAATGAGTGTAGAAACATGAAAAGGACTTAATTGCCGTTCGATGCGTCTCACGAGAAGCGCTGCCACAAACGTGATACCCCCAACGACAAATGAACCCAGAAAAGAACTTATAATTGTCTTGAGCAAGTCGGGTCTTGCTAAGAGCAGACCCTTAATAGTCCCAATTGGATATGCATCAAGTCCTCCGATCAGGATGGCTGGTACCCATAGCTGAGCCTGTTCAAGGCTCCACTTCTTGTCGGGTGGCACCTCATTACTTTGCTCTCTTATATGACTGGGCAAATGCTTTATCTCTTGCCAGCTAGTGTGTACTACCCAGGCGGATAGCAGGAGAGCAACTATCCTGATACTACTTATGACAATCAGGTTCAGATTATCAGGAATGCTCGATAGCGTTCCCGCAATAAACTTCATGATGAAATGAATAAATGCCGTCAATCCAGCCCAGATCAAGTAGAAGCGACCGCTGCTAAGATGGAAGCGGTAGACAAAAACTAAGATGACGGAGTCGATACTTCCTATCGTCCCGCTGACAAGGGACTTGAGGACCAACTCAGGTGTAATAACTGACCAAATATCCAAGGGGATTTTTAACCTTTAGGGTGCCTTGGGCGACAGTAGTCCCCCAGGGCACCCTAAGTCCAGTTTTCTAGTGAATTTTTGTAGAAAAATGTGTCATTGGTAATGGCCCCTGATCTAATTGCTACGGTAAGAGCTATTTATTCTTGTCGACGTGTTTTGTGAATAATCCGGGTTAGAGCGCGCCCCGGTTACCTCATACTACTGACCAAATACTCAAAAATTGCGTCTACCGCGAACATCTGTCCGGTAATTTCAAAGCCTTTCAGTCCCGGTGAAAGGTTTACCTCGATCACTACAGGCCCGTTGGTACCTTCCAGAATGTCGACTCCGGCTATATCAAGTCCAAGGGCCTTTGTGGCTCCTTCAGCAAGGTGCGTTATGTTTGCGTCGAGTTCCCACTTCTCAGCGCTGCCCCCCGCAGCGAGGTTTGATCGAAATTCGTGGGGTGTAGAAACAGTTCTGGTTAATGCCGCAATAGCACGCCCACCTACAACCAGAACGCGAATGTCCCGCACCACTGGCAACTTGATATATTCCTGTACGATGCATTCCTGTCCCAGTTCTCGTAGAAGATCCAGTTGCGATCGTAATGAGGTCAGTGAGTCAAGACGCACTACACCGATTCCTTTTCTTCCCTGCACCAGTTTTACCACGTAGGGTGGAGTTCCCAGAAGCTCGGTAAGAAGTTCCTCATCGATCCCATTATCTTCGGAAAGGGAAACTGTTCGCGGGATAGCGATATTATTTTCGCGTAAAGCGGCATACGACAATAATTTGTTTCGACCCAGTGAGATTGACTGAAATGAGTTAACAGTCGGTATGCCGCTCACCTCCGAGGCGCGTACAAGTGGTAGTATTGCCTGAGGCGTCACACTGCCAATACGGGTAAATGCAACGTTGGCCTCAGGCAATGGTGGGTACGTTATATAGGGGCTTCGATGGCCACTCTTGCTGCTAAGGCATTCGGAACGCTCCGTTTCGGAACGATTTTTCGCCGACAAGTACAGTGAATGGGTGCGGTGCGTGCAGAAGGTAACATTAAGCGAATGCCGTCCCGCACCCTCTAAAAATATCCGCGTAGCTTCTGAAGTGTCCAGGTACGATATGAGCAACAGCTTTTTTTTCGTCTTCATAGTAGAAAACCAAGGTGACAGTAACGCGTGCCTGCTATGGCGAGCGGATTGGCGGCCATACCGATAACGATTCCATCTGATGGAGCTTGGTAGGTTTTAGTGACATTGCCGAACGGGTCGAATGCCTCAAGCAGTATTTCATCCTTCTGAATGCGTTGTAGCAGTTTGAAGCGCGGCTCTACCAGTCCGCCGCCGGTGGTTCTTAACCACTTCGAACTTTTACAGACTACCGGGGTGTTTGAGGTCTTGAGTGGCTCTTCGAGCATATTCAGATGGGCCATGACGCTGCGAATGCCGAGCTCGCCCGCAAAAACCATCCGTCCCTGGATGACGCTTGGATTTCCGGCCTCGACGGTGATCGCCGAGATACCCCTCGCGCGTGCGGCATTTCGTAGTGTTGCTTCCCCGGCAGCGCTGTTTAGGATGATGTCAGGGTTAAAGGCAACGGCGAGTGCGAGAGCTTCGCTTGACTCGATGTTAACCCGCACATAGAGACTATTTAATCGTCCTTCGCTGGCGGTATGAATGTCCACCAAGTAGTCAAGCGAAGGAAGAAAGCTGTCCACAAAGGCTTTGGCATACTGCTCCGATGGGGTCCCGTCGGCCTTACCAGGGAAACTATTGTTAAGGTCAACGCCATCGCTAAACCTTCTTTCAGCCATAAAATACGCCGGGACACTCACGATCGGAGCGCAGACAATCGTTCCTGAGAGCGTGCTCAAATCAAGGTTTTTTAAAAGGCTATGTATTATTCTAATGCCGTTAAGTTCATTCCCATGCACTGCTGCCGTAAGACCGATTGTGGGGCCGGAATGTGCGCCACGTGCTACAATAAATGGCACATGGAGGACGATTCCTAGGGCACCTTCGGCTATTGGAAGATAAAAGTCGGTGCGGTGATTGGGAACAAAGTCTTCGGCCTTAATTACTTTGGTATGGAGTACGGTTTGAAGTGATGGAGAGTTGGAAGCTAACGGGTTCATTAAAATGTATCTGTATTAAGGTTCAATTTCCTTGTGCAGCGCAGGGTCGTTGTTTACTGATCGGAAGAGAGACTGTTTTAGTGTTCCTTTCTCAGTGGTAAGCTTATCAGCCATTAAATCAATTGCAATTGTCGAGAGAACTGTTTGAACGAATCCTTCAATCAGGTCATCAATGCCAAGTCCTAGTTGATTAAAATCCTTTCTGTCAAACATCAGGAGGCGCGAGGTGTCTGTACCCCAGCTGCCATCTTTTTGTTTGACCGACAGATTTGTGCCGAGCATGCTCCACGAGTCGGCGTTGGGATCGAGATCACGGGCCAGTGGAATTTGAGCTCGTCGAGCATAAAGCGCGAGTGGCTTCCATCCATCTTGCGAATGGTGAATCATCATTCTAACATCCGCGACATACGTACAGCATTGAACCGAGGGCACGGTTCCGATGTGGTAGAGTAATCCTTCGTGACCTCTGGAGGACCAACCGTAATTTCCTATTAGACTCTGAACAATAAACGACTTATATCGAAATTCGGTTTCGGAGAATCGGGTGAGCTCCTTTTCGTTCATAATGGTAAATACGCCTTGACCAGCATTGCTGTACGGTACTTTCACTACCGCCCTTCCTCCAAGTCGGTGGACCCACAGTGGTACCTCTTCCTGATGGACATCCCAAATCGTGTAGGGGGTTTGTATTTTTAAACCTTTGGGGATAAGTTCTGCGTTGAACAGGTCATAAGCCTTTGATGCCACAAGTTTGTTTCGGCCTCCGGCTAGACAGGCAATAATTGGGTTCAGGATAAAGGATCGAGTGTTAACCGGGACACGCGTCCACGGTTGCTGTGTTACATACCGGAAGGCGCCACGAATTGGCAGCCATGTATTGTGCGTAGTAGAGAATATTTCGAGTATGCGATCCGTAAATCTCATAAAATGGTGCGCACTGTTTTTGAACGCGGGTACTAAATAGACGATCTCTCCTGTGAGATCCGCCATCGCGGCAGCGTAGCCACTCACCTCCATGTAGTTTTTGTCATAAATGACGGCGAGTCCGCCCGCTGGAAGACGTCGTTTCTGAGAAATGCGAGGTAGGAATGTTCTCTCGATTAATCTTCTATAGCCACCTTGTTCCTCGTCTTCGTAAAGCGGTGGCATTGATTTCTGTCCACTCGGACTTGAATTTACCTCAATAACTACCATTTGCCTTTTACCGTGTGCCGAGGTGACGTGGAATAGATCCGCACCTGACCAGGCAAATGACTTCGGTGGGTACTGTAACCACCGTTGAAGTGCCTCAGGTTCAGTTTTCGGGTTCATATGACAGTAACGCGAAACCACCTGTTCGGTAGAAAGTGAACAAAAGTAACGTACTAATGGGTGAATCTGGGCGTTAAGGGAACGTTCATACCAGTGATTTCGCGGGTTAAACATTCCCGGCATCACGCTTTCCACCTTAAGTCCCTGAGCTCCTGCGCCGTCACTAGTATCATCCCAGATGGTGCGGTTTGTGGATTGTTCTTCTGTCATTTAACCTAACGCTGTTTTAGCTATGGGGTAGTTCTTCGGTAATTCGGTGAACTGAAGTAGTTTCTTCCATATGGTCGACATAACAAATAATGCAGTTACTGAGACGATTGGCCCAAAGAAAGAAGACTCCTGAGCTTTCGACGCATCTTTATTTTTAGTATAGGAGTGCTCGAGTATCAACCTTTACTTTTTTTATTTATTCTAAATCGATGTTTGCCTTAGAGATATACTTCAGCGACCAGACCTTGTCACCCGAGACGGTTTTAATCCGGCGGCCTTCAGCAATTGTCGGAGGAGAGGAGTTCGCGCATGTGGTCCTCGATGATATGGTCGGGCTTAATTATCAGGTTCGCATAGTCAGGGGGATAGGACGTTCATTCTCGGTCATTCCCGTAGGGGCCGGGGTTGATGAGGTTGCCGAAAAAATTGCGGGAACGTTTCACGGCAGTGCAACAATAGACCTTGGTGTAGTTTCTCTCTGTTTTACCGCACTGGACATTGATTGTTGCATCTTTGGAACTGAAGCCCCGGATCGAGCCGGTGGTCGTGTGTTGCATACGGCCTGCAAAAAACCGTCCCCCCATTATCCGGCGCTCGTTGTTCGTGGTCTATATCCGGCCGTAATTTCGATACCCGGCGATTTTCCGATATTTGCAGGTAGAGCAAAAGACTGCTTGATGCGCTTTGACAGTGCGGATGTATCACAGCATCACGCGAGAATTGGGTACCTGGAGGGAAACTTCTGGGTTGAGGATCTGGGGTCTACTAACGGGACCTTTATAGAAGAGACCCAGATATCTTCCCGGCAAGACGTCAAAGCTGGGCAGTCGGTGCACGTAGGGCGTGAGATGACCTTTACTGGTGTGGTTTCGGATCAGCAGCTCGAATGGGCCCTAAGTTCTCCGGGGGACGAGGTGGTCAGGACTCTATCGGAGACGGCTCGGTATCCGATAGTTATTTCCGTTTCAGAAGTGGCGAGACCTACGCGCGTGACAATGCCTATTGGAACTACGTTATTTATCGGTAGGGATCCTACGAGTGATATGTGGCTCGGCGCACCACATATATCGCGTAAACATGCGACACTTTGTCTCATGGAGGATGGTCAGGTCGAAGTCGCTGACTATAGTACAAATGGAATTTTATTAAATGAAAGAGTTATTGGGCGGGGTAATGTGGCGTCGGTCGATAGCGGTACGGCGGTTGTGCTAGATCTGGGAATGGGAATGACGTTGGGAGTCTGTTTTAACGACGACCAGGAAGGGCGTTTTGTGGAAATGGGGGGCGGGCTGTACTCGTTTACCAATGAAACAGTGCTTATGAACAGAACAACTACGGACAAGAGTCTACAGATTAAATCTAATATTCGATTACGTTCTTTGACCGTAAGAGGTGCCGCTGTAGAAAATAGTGATGATTTTGTGCGGGCTAGACGAAGATACCCTAAGAGCATTTTTGCCTTTGTATTTTTATGTGTCGTTTTGATTACGTTAGTGGTCATAGAGTTATATAGGGGGTTCAGGTAAATAGTGAGGTTTTTTTGGTAGTTGGTAGTTTTAGACTTTGCGTAACTAGTTGTCTCTCTATGATTTAGATTTTACGGATTTTTTTTTTGAAATTCCCCTAGGGGGCGATTTTGGGACAAAATCGGGGGT
>JBIIDM010000156.1:0-7950 GCA_044238365.1 Bdellovibrionota bacterium
TATAAAAGCGCAGGCTAACAGCTTGCTACGTCGAGCATTTTATATCATAAGCAACGAAGTGGATGAAGTAATTTCAGCCAGTTAACGCAGTTATTACGTCGAACTCAGGTTAATAGTGCCAGAAAGTAGAAATGGCACAAACTCAGATAATATTTTGGAATGTATGTATGCCAGAAATTTGTAGATTTTTGGGAATAATTATTTACTTTGCTTACAATGATCATAACCCACCCCACTTTCACGCAAGGTATGGAGAGTATGATATTACCGTTGAAATTGAATCTGGTATTGTAAATGGTAAATTTCCACGCCGAGCATTAACTCTGGTTTTGGAGTGGTATCAGCAACACAAAGCAGAACTTCAAACTAACTGGGACCTTGCTAGAAAAGGAGAACTATTAAACAAAATTGAACCTCTGGAGTAAAATATGAAATGGGATATTGAAAACGCAACATATATAGAAGGGTATAAAATTCAACTGACTTTTAGGGATGGAAAAGTAGGAGTTATCGATCTTCAAAAAATATTGAATGGAAGAGTCTTTGAGCCTTTAAAAGATATTGAAAATTTCAAGAAATTTTCAATTCATCCAGAGATAAAAATTCTCACCTGGGAAAGTGGTGCTGACATCGCTCCAGAGTTTGCTTATGAGAATGCTAAATAGTAAAATTCCTGCATTTTTGCTGAGTACACCCAATTCTGATTGATGATATTCACCACCGATACCTGTGAGCCCTGCACGTACGGAGTCTTTACTATCGTTTAATTAACCAATCTCTTGAAAAAGGGACTGCTCCCAAAACTTCGAATCATTCACTCCTTCTACTGACACTCGATTGTAAATGACCATTGCTGGGAGCCGGATGGTGTAACTCTCCATGTCCAGTTCTACGGGGAGGGAGGGGAACCCCACTCTCCCTTACCCACCTACTACTGTTTTCGCTTAAGAAAGAACCATTATCCAGTATTTTTCATGCCACTTGCAATTCCATTAATGCTGAGCTTGATATTCTCCAGAAGTTTTCGACGTCTCTCCGGATCAGACTCAGCTCGATAACGTTGTAAAAGATCTACTTGAATATAGCTTAAAGGGTCTAGGTAGTGATTGCGTACGAAAAGTATTTCACGAAGATTTGGGTTGTGGTCAAGTAGTTGCTGCTGTTTAGTGAGCGCCGATAACATTTGAACCGCGAGAGTATGCTCATTAATAAGGATGGTCAGAAAACGGCTTCTGATTTCGGGATTGTGAACAAGCGACCCATATCGCCCAACAATGTTCATATCGGACTTAACCATTGTCATTTCGCAATTGCGGATGACTGATGAAAAAAACGGCCATTGATGGAACATCTCCTGGAGCTTGGTAAATCCTACTCGTTCGGAGACGTGTTTTAGTGCCGTTCCTACCCCAAACCAGGTCGGAAGCAGACAGCGATTCTGCGTCCAACTGAAAACCCAGGGCACCGCACGAAGATCTTTAATACCAAATGCCGAGCGACGTTTGGCCGGACGCGATCCGATGTTCAGGGATTCTAGCTCCTGGATAGGGGTAATCTGGAGATAGAACTCAATGAAATCCGGATCGTCAAGCAGGGTGCGATAGCAGTCGTATGAGACTTGAGCAGTCTCACGCATAGTCTCTTCCCAGACGGGTTCGCTGGTCTTTGGCGTTGATTCAAACCGTGAAATAATCACCGCATTAACAAATTCCTCCAGATTGCGATGTGCAATTGTTTTGTGAGAATAATTGGTACTGATCATCTCACCTTGCTCTGTTACTCGAATCATACCAGACCAAGTGCCCGACGGAAGCGAACGTATGGCTTGATTTAATGGGCCCCCTCCACCACGTCCGGTGGTGCCACCTCTTCCGTGAAAGAGTCTCAGTGAAATACGTTCACTTTTCGCTACCGCCACCAGATTTTTCTGCGCTCTGTAAAGTTCCCAGTGGGAGGTAAGGTAGCTTCCATCCTTGTTCGAGTCCGAGTAACCGATCATAATTTCCTGAAGGTCAGACTGAGAGCGCAAATGATGCCGGTAGGGAGCGCAGTCAAAGAGTTCCTTCATGACGTCCGAAGCTCTGCGAAGATCATCGATAGTCTCAAATAGTGGTACGATATTAAGGACAATCTTACTGCTTGTGTCTTTATAACTGGCTTGAGAGGTAACCTGTCGTTCCTTGACGAGCAGGAGCACTTCAAGCACGTCACTAGGATGGGTTGACATACTGATGATGTAGTTCTCGATGGCACGTTGACCGAATCGACTCTTCGCCTGTCGAATAGTGTCGAACACGCGTACAACTCTTTGAGACACCTCTGATAGATCAGAAAAGGGCGGCATAAAGGGGCGCGGGTTTTCAAGTTCTCGTAGGAGAACTTTTTGTTTATCTGGTTCGCTCAGCTCATGGTAGCTCTGGCAGACACCAACCTTTTCAAATATTTCTGATAGGGCTTCTGCGTGGGCGTGACTATCCTCACGAACGTCAAGAGAGGCTAGGTGAAATCCAAAAGTGCGAACCTGAGCAATAAATGGGTCAAGGCGGTGGGTGCGGGGGCGGGTTCCTTGGTTATCTGAGAGACTTTCTCCGACCGCTTCGAGGTCATCAAGAATCTGCTGAGGCGCTGAATAGCCTCGTGGGTCGTTCGGATCTTCTAGGGCCAGTCGGACCCGCTCGCGAATTGCGGTTAGTTTAACGCGATACGGCTCCATTAAGTAGTGTGATTCGAGCTTCGTAAAAAGCTCGCGGAATTCGTTAAGATCCCTCTGTATAGAATTTGTTAGGTTCTCATTGAATGATGCTTGGCCCGTTGACTGGCTGAAATAGCGGATCAGCTCATCCAGGGACTGCAAATACCGGGTGAGGAGTACTTGGTTATGCTTTTCGAGCGCCTCATAGGTTGATTGCGGCAATACATTCGGATTGCCATCTCGGTCGCCACCAATCCAGCTCCCGAAACGCAGTGGAAGGAAGGAGCTTTTGAATTCGGCGTTATATTGTTCTCTTAAAGCATGCTTGAACGAATTGAGCAGCGAAGGAATGGTGTCGTAGAGCACGTGAGTGAAATAGTAGAGGCCATTGCTGACTTCATCGGCTACCTCCGGTTTACGCGCACGGGTGTCGGTTGACTGCCACAGTACGGCCAGCTCCGCAAGCACCTGCTCCGTGGCGAACTTGTTATGGGGATTTAAGGTCTTCTGAATTCTATCAAGAAGATCGAGTACGGTTCTACGTTTTGACTCCGTCGGGTGGGCCGTCATTACCGGTATGATAACAAGGTTCTCCCATAAGCTCAGGGTTTGTTCAAGGGTGAATCCCTCGTTTGCGCACCTGTGGATTGCATCAAGCAATGAGTTTGGAAGTTCGTTGTGCGTCGTAATCGCCGCATTGGTCTTATTGATCGTGTCTCGTTGTTCAGAGAGGTTTCCCAGCTGGAAATAGATGGTGAATGCCCGCAGTATGTCATTTGCACGCCTTTCGTCGAGGTTGGTGGTCAATGAGATCAGGCGTTTTAGCGCATCGTCCGAAAAGTTTCGACGAACTTCCCGAGCGGTTTTTCTAATCGATTCTTCAAGCTCGAAGAGCTCTGTTCCTGCCTGCTCTTGAATCGTCGTGCCAAGTAGAGCGCCCAGGTGCCGGACGTAGTCTTTCAGTTCGTCTGTCATAGGTGGGGTATCCGGAAAAGAGGTGTCTTTTGTGGGAGAGGCAAATAAATAACCACAACTAGTCCACCTTAAAATTGATAGGTGAACAACCCCTTAATGGTAAACCAGGGGTTTAGCCTGGGTTAGAAGTCGTCGGGGGGGGCAGGAGGGCGGTTCCTGGTTCCGTCGAGCAGAACAAGCTCTCGGGCTTGACCGCAATACACTCCTCTCACTCTTGTCGAAAATCCTGGTTGTAATCTAAAGCTCCAGACTATACATTGACCTCCGACAGCCTTCTTCAAAACACACCATGAGACCACAGAGCCATGAATACTCGAGATATTTATCAATTTACGACTGCCGGTGAGCTTGCCTCGCTGCTGCTTAGTGCGATTCAAGAAGACCAGGGAGGTATTGGCGATATCAGTAGCCAGCTCCTTGTCTCTCGAACAGAAGTGGTTCAGGGCGCTTTCGTGTCAAGAGAGGCAGGGGTAATGTCGGGCGGAAAATTACTTATCATTCTGGGTGAGATGTATTCCGTTGGTGCTCCGGGCGCGATTTCTGCGTCACCGGTGAAGGTAAACGTCGAGGTAGCCGAAGGAGCGAAGTTTGTAAAGGGAACTCGGTTGGCAACCATCGAAGGATCCTACGCTTCGTTGCTGGGTATTGAGCGAATTGCATTAAACTTCCTGTGCCGCCTTTGTGGAATGGCAGCGGTGACTCGTTCATACGTTGATGCCGTCAAGGGAACCAGGGCCGTGATACTCGATTCCCGCAAGACAATCCCCGGATGGCGGAAGTTAAGTAAGTACGCAGTGGTCTGTGGTGGGGGTGTTTCGCACCGCATGGGGCTGTTCGATGCCGTACTTTGGAAGGACAATCATATAGCGCATATTCCGCTGGCCGAACTTGCTTCAACCGTGACGGGGGCTATACAGAGTGCGGCAACGAAATTGTCTCAGAAGCCTAATTTTTTCGAGCTCGAGGTAGACACACTAGAGCAGTTTGCCCAAGTTCTGCATTGTCCATTGGATTATGTCTTACTTGATAATATGACAGTTGATCAATTACGGGAAGCCGTTCGGATGCGTAATGACGCAAAGCCGAATTTGTTGTTGGAGGCTAGTGGTGGCGTAACTCTCGAGTCTGTGAAGGCCATTGCGGAAACCGGTGTTGATCGAATCTCCGTCGGCGCGCTCACCCATTCGGCTGGAATAGTTGATATTGGTTTAGATATGTAAGGGTATATGCCATGACGTTAATTCGGAAAAGTGACTCAACATCCACGATTACCCTTGATGAACTTCCAACGGGGGCTGTTTTGTTAACGGGGGATCGACCAACTGGCCCGCTTCATCTGGGTCATTATGTTGGTTCTCTGAGGAGTCGCGTACGGTTGCAGGACGATTTTACTCAGTATGTACTGATTGCCGACGTGCAGGCCCTAACGGATAATTTTTCAAATCCGCAGAAGGTACGGGGTAACGTCCTTGAGGTGATGCTTGATTACCTCGCTGTCGGGATCGATCCATCAAAAACCACCATATACCTTGCATCGGCTATCCCAGAGACCGCCGAGCTAACGCTTTACTTTTGCAACCTGGTCAATATGGGACGGTTGCAGCGGAATCCCACGGTAAAGTCTGAACTCAAGAGTAAGAATTTCGGTGAGGGGGTGCCAGTAGGCTTTGTTCTCTATCCGATTAATCAAGCTGCTGATATAACACAGTTGCGTGCTGCGGTGGTGCCCGTTGGAGAGGATCAGATTCCCATGATCGAGCAGACAAACGATATCGTGGGGCGTTTCCGCGAATTGTATGGTGAGGGGATTCTCACCGATTGTCGCGCCCTTCTTGGTAGTGGCGGGCTATTGCCCGGTACGGATGGTAAACCAAAAATGGGAAAGTCTCTTGGCAATGCGATCTTCCTAAGCGATTCCGAGAAGGAGGTAGCCCGGAAAGTAAAGGGAATGTTCACTGATCCGAATCATTTAAGAGTAGAGGATCCGGGAAAGGTCGAAGGTAATCCGGTGTTCTCATACCTTGATGCGTTCGACCCCGAAAAAGAATCGCTTGAGGAATTAAAGCGTCATTATGAACGGGGTGGTCTCGGAGACGGGGTAGTAAAGCAGCGTTTGATAGGTGTTCTGCACGAGTTCCTTGAGCCTATTCGAAAGCGTCGACTTGAATACGGTGCTGATAAATCGGAGGTACTTTCCATTCTGGCTCGTGGTACTCTAAAGACCCGCGAACAGGTATCTCTCACAATGGCGAAGGTCCGCGACGTAATGGGGATACATCAGTTCTAAAATTTTTTAACCTGAGTTCTGCCTCAGCACTGTAGTAGGCTTGCGGTCTGATTTTACGGAATCCATTCGGTACCTTAGTAACCTTTGTTCTTACGTCGAACTCAGGTTAGTACGACTGATTGACCGCCCTCACTTCACAGTTCAGTATCTTGGGCCTGGTTTGTGGGGATTGACTTTACATAGTCCGGTATCTTGTGGCAATAATAAAAACCTGAATTCTTACGTCGAACTCAGGTTAAAAGTATGAGTGCGGTGAACTCTTAAAGGTTTGTCCAAATTCCCGTAGGTGACGCAGCGTAGGTGAGGGCTCGTGAATAATTCAGGCTAGTACGCGAGTCTGAGTCCCGCTGACTAGAGGTTCCAGGATTGGAAAGCCGCATAGGGTGAGTATCCTTGGAGGAAGAGCGTTCGTGACCTGATTATAGGTGACTTTTTGCGGAAAAATCGGTATATATGGGTTAGTAAAACTCGCAGGGCGGGATGCCCGTGGTAGTAAAGATTATAGAGAACGGTGAGTTAACGTACCTCCGCTCGCGGTTTTTATCTGGTGCTCTTTTTTTGTTATAGTGGTAATTTGTTACAACAGTGAGAATTTATTACCGTAGAATTTAGTGTGCCTTACGAAGATTTTACCTCAAACGGGAATGCGTTATGGATACAACAGGAAGGCCAGTTATCGCGGTTATTGACGATGAAGAGGCAGTACGTGAGAGCCTCGGGTTGAACTTGCGATCTGCCGGATATGACACTGTATTCGCCTCGGATGGCTCCAAGGGTGTAAAGCTGGTCGAGGAATGTCGTCCGGATCTGATTATATTGGATGTGATAATGCCCGGCAAAGATGGGTTGCAGGCCTGTCGTGAGATGCGCAGTGCTGGAATTTCTACCCCGTTGATATTGCTTACCCACCGAAGCAGCTCGGTAGATAAGGTGCTTGGTCTCGATCTGGGTGCCGATGACTATATAGGTAAGCCGTTCGAAATTAACGAATTGCTTGCCCGGGTTCGGGCTTTGTTACGGCGTTCGACCGAAGTGTTTTCAACCGAGGTGGTCAACTTCGCAGGCGTGGTGGTTGATTTTAAAGCCTATAGAGCCGCGAAGAATGGTGTTCCTCTGCCTCTCTCTGCGCGAGAGTTCAGATTGTTGCAGTACTTAGTTAAAAAGCAAGGTGTCGTGGTGTCACGGGATGAATTGTTAGACCAGGTTTGGGGCTATTCCTCTTATCCCTCAACAAGGACTGTCGATAACCACATCGCACGTCTACGCCAAAAAATTGAAGAAAATTGTGATTCCCCCCAGCACATAATAACAGTTCACGGGGTAGGCTATAAGTTTGTCGCGTAATAGTGTGCGGTATGTATGACGCAGGTACTGGAGAAACGCACACTTGATTGTACTGATGTGGTCTCTCTGCTCTGTGATTATGTTGATGGGGACCTTCACCCTTCTTTAGTAGATCGAGTAGAGGGTCACCTTGATCGGTGCGAGTATTGTCGTTTGATTCTTGAATCCTATAAGCGAACTGTGTGTCTTGCACAGGAGCTTCCCGAGCGCCCCGTGAGTGTCGAGGCGCAAAACCGATTGAGAGTAAACTTGAATGCTCGGCTTGGGTTGAAGTTGCCGATGGTGGAGTAGCGGTCGGAAGGCTTTGGATGGTGTTGGTGGGGGGGGAGGATGTTTATAGGGGTTGTCAGGGTCCTCTTTCTGAATATCTAAAATTTCACCCCCGCAGAATGCGATATGTTGTAGTTTATTCTCTGCGATTTTAAACACCAGGTTACGGAGTGCTTTCAGATAGATATGGTTTTTTATAGATATGGTTTTTTTCTGTCAAGCCTGCGGGGTTTTTAATATAGGACGGTAGATTTTTATGATTTTTTCCCCTTCAGCCTCTCTCTCTCTCTCTCTCTCTCTCTCTCTCTCTCTCTCTCTCTCTCTCTCTGTTGACTCACTAGATTTAGTATTTTATTAATTTTATAAATCAACTTATATTTAT
>JBIIDM010000157.1:0-7915 GCA_044238365.1 Bdellovibrionota bacterium
GGAGTACCACGCCTCATTCACAAAACAATCACTTTCCTCGACCTTGAAAAAATCCCTGGCAGTTACAAATTGTTAGCTCGCTTTTGGGGCGCATTTATATTGGGGGTACCTGAGTAGTTACCCCCGCTCTTTCGTCATACACTATGTTCAAAAGAATATCGTTCAAAAGAATATCGTTCAAAGGAATATTAGGGTGAATTTACCTTCAGAGAGGGAAACGTTCGTGCGGGTTACTGTTGCTGAACTTTATTCTGAGGGGGTAGGGCTGATCAGCCACTCATCTCCGACGCCTCATCTTGATGTTGAGGTATTGCTTTCCAACGAACTAGGCTTGTCAAAGATTGCGATTTACACGAGGAGCGATGATGTCGTAGAGGCGGCGGAAGTTGCGAGTTTTCGTGATAAGGTAATGCAACGTTCGCAGGGCGTACCGGTGGCTTATTTAGTTGGGCATAAGGAGTTCTGGAAAGACACTTTTTATGTCAACAAAGCGGTGCTAATACCACGTCCTGATACTGAGGTGCTGATCAGGGCCGCCTTGCGTGAGGTGTCGCGTGCTTTTCCACCGCAAAGCTTTTTTCGTCTTCTCGAGCTTGGTGTTGGTAGTGGGTGTATCGTTATATCACTTTTCAAAGAGTTTCAAGCCATGGGGTATAAGGTCGCTGCGGCTGCGGTAGACATCTCTACTGCTGCGCTTCAGGTGTGCCAAGAAAATTGCGTCACCCATGGGGTATCGAATAGGGTGGAGCTTCGGCGCAGTGACTGGTTTTCTGACATTCCGGAAGATTTGAGCTATGAGATAATTGTTGCAAATCCTCCGTATGTCGAGGAGGGGAGTCGTGAAATGACGGTAGGAACGGCTTTTGAGCCAGCTCGGGCCTTGTATGCAGGCCCTGATGGGCTCTCCGACATACGATGCATCCTGCAAGGGCTGTCGCGGTACCTTGCACCCAATGGTGTGTTTCTTTGTGAGATTGGGGCGCATCAAAAGAAGGCGGTTATGGCCATTTTTGAAAGCCAACCTGAGTTTCAGAGGTACGTTCTTTCTTTTGATCATGATTTGGCAGGATTTGCTCGGGTTATGGTTGTCCGTCCCGGCTGAAAGGCTCGAACCTTTGGATCTGTATTTTTTAAGAATTAGTATAAAAGAGATTAGTTGGGAGCTTAAGGTGGTGCCATGTCAGAGTTTATAGAGATTTACGGTGGAACACCTTTGCGTGGTGAGGTGAAAATTGCGGGCGCGAAGAATGCAATTCTGCCGATGATGTGTGCGACGTTGTTGACATCAGAGAAATGCACATTCACGAATGTCCCAAATATTCAGGACGTAGCGATAGCGTGCCATTTACTTGAAACACTCGGTGCCCAATTCGAGCACTCCGGTGGGGGACTATCGATTGAGGTTCCCCAATTACGGGCAACAGAAACGAGCTACAGTCTAGTAAAGGCGCTTCGGGCATCTTTCTGGGTGCTAGGACCGCTCCTTGCTCGGGGCGGTGCGGCAAGAGTTGCCCTTCCGGGGGGTGATTTAATTGGGGCGCGTCCGGTTGATATGCATCTGAATGCACTCACTGCTATGGGGGCAGATATCAAACTTTCACACGGAATGGTGTTTGCTCAGGCTCCATCAGGATTAAAACCAGCCTATATTGATTTGCGTTTTCCATCGGTTGGTGCGACCCACCAGGTACTGATGGCAGCAGCACTGACCCCGGGTGTCACTACTTTAACAGGGGCAGCTCGAGAGCCGGAAGTCGTAGCCTTGTCACGTATGCTGGTAGATATGGGGGCTGAAATTGAAGGAATTGGCGAATCTACCCTGTCGATCCATGGTCAAGAGTGTTTGCGAGGCGTTGAGACGCATCTTATTGGAGACCGGCTCGAAGCAATGACGTATCTTTTGGCAGGTTTGGTGTCGGGTGGCCGGGTTCGGGCGATGGGCATTGACCCTGAATACTTGGAGGTGCCTCTTGATGTGCTTGGCTCAATGGGAGCTAGGGTGGTAACTGGTACTAATTACGTGGAATTAGAAGCATCTGGACCGTTGCAAGCAGCGACTATTGTTACGGGTCCGTATCCTCAATTTGCCACCGATCTTCAGCCGTTATTTGCTCCTTTGCTTTGTTTAGCCCATGGCGTGAGCGAGATAGATGAGTTAGTGTTTGAGGGGCGGTTTGGTTACATGTCAGAGCTGTGCCGGTTAGGCGCTAACGTGCAGATTGATCGTCAGCGGGCCTATGTAAGTGGTCCGTGTCAACTTAGTGGTGCGCCGGTTGAATGCCTGGATATCAGGGCAGCAGCGGCCCTTGTGATAGCCGGGGTCGCAGCGAATGGCGTGACACAAATTAATGAAATTCAACACCTTAGGCGTGGGTATGACCAGCTTGAAAGCAAGCTTAGGCGTCTTGGGGTGAATTTAAAACGGCGAATCTCTGATCCGGAGGATTTCCTTTTTGTTGGATGTTAACTCCTTTGCTAACGTTAACGAGGCGAGCATCCGAATAGTATTATAGGGTGGGGTAGTTCCAATGGGTCGTCATTCACAAAGGTCTTCTAACGATCCGTTTGACAACTGTTAGCCGATCAGATGTTGCGCAAAACATAAGAAATGAAAAGAAAATCTCTCTTTGAATTTATTGAGGCGTTTGCCAATTCACATGTTGGCTCCGTTCGGAGTGAGAATCAAGATTTTTTTGGCGTTGTTAAGTCGGATTCCTTTCAGGCATTTTTTGTTGCCGATGGAATGGGCGGAGCTAAAGGTGGCCAGGTTGCTGCTTCTGAGTGTGTCAAGAAAATGTGCGATTCTCTCAAGGAATTGACTTTTGAACCGACCGTCGACGATTTCAAAAAACTCACAAGGGCTGCCAATCAGCATATCTACAATATGGCGATGCACTCCCCGGATTTGCGGGGAATGGGCACCACGATGGTTGGTCTTACGTTCTGTAAGTCGAGGGTTCTGATGGTTTCCGTAGGAGACTCTCGAGTTTATCGCTACAGGGGTGGTAAGTTATTCCAGTTGAGTGTTGATCATACCGTATGGAATGACCTTGTTACGTCTGGGTCAATTACTCCCAGTAGCGATTTTGCGCAAGAAATTTCTCATATGCTCACTAGGTCAATAGGGCCAGATGATGACGTTGAGCCTGACGTAAGTGAAATTCAGGTTGAAGCGGGAGACACCTATCTATTGTGCTCAGATGGCCTATACAATATGGTCACCGAGGGTGAGATGGTTCAGGCACTTCGGCTTAGCTCCGCAGGGAAATCGATTGATAAGTTAATAAAACTTGCTAATAGTGGTGGCGGTAAAGATAATATTACCGCGCTAGTTGTAAAAGTAAAGAAGGGCGCTTACGGGGTATTTCCATCATGTAAGGAAGATTTGCCGGGCCTCCGCCAGTGCGACCTTATGGCCGTAGAGCCCGCACTTCAATCCGTATCCGCCAAGGTTGAAGAAGCGGCTGCAATGGCTGACAACGCGGCTAATGAAGAAAAGAAAGATGAAAATAAGTGCAGACGGAGAAAGACCAAGGGGCAGACAATTGCTAGTATGCCGATGGCTGCAAATCGTAGAATTGTCCCTTATCTGGTTGCTGGTTCGATTCTGGCACTTTCGATGCTATCCACTGTAATATTTGGTATAGGCCAGGGGCTTCTGAAGCCCAATCAGTCGGTAAGTGAGTCCCCTCAAAGTTGCAAGGTCGACCGGATGACAGATGACCAGGTTTTTCTTGCATTAAAGAACCGAAAGTTAAGTGGGATAGATTCTAGCTTGACGGCAGCTCACGAGAGTTTGATTGCCTTGTTAGGAAGCTCAAATTGTAATTTGACCAGTGATGAGAGGAGTGCAGCGCTTGGCGTTCTTTCCTTGGCGTTGCAAGGGCAAAATAAGAGCGTAGCTGAAAACCTTGGTGAGGGCCAGGCAGGCATACCGAATCAAATGACTACTGGAGCGGGCGAGGGGGAGCTAATTTGCGAAGTTGCCGTTAATGGTGATGTTCCCGGTATTGCATGTGAGGGTCAACCTGCAGATTCCACTGGCGCACGGAATCGGGATGCCGCTGGTTCTATCACTGAAATGTTCATTAATTCAAAATCACTGTCCGCTCCATTAACTGAAGAACGTAGGTAAACCACCTTATTAAGATATTGAAACTCATAGATTAAATTCTCAGAAAACTGTCCACAGTATTAAACCATGATTATTCCCGGAAACGCCTGCTTCTGGATAACGCTACGCAGCCTAGAAGTGCCTCAAATGCTATCGAACTTAATGCAAACAACCCCGGTAGAAGGAATCTGTTACCATGGGTAGTACAATTCCAGTGATGATAGGTTAAAATATAAATTAGATTTACTAGTGCAATCAACAAACCTACCACGTGAGATCTTTTCAAACTCCTGAAGTTAAAGGCTATAAGCGGAACTAATACAAGGATAGGATTATAGATTAGCCACCCTGACTTCATAGAAATAAGTAGAGAAGGAAAAGACTCTCGCAGGACATCAATAGAAAATCCGACACTATGTCCTCTAAATGAGATGTTACCCTCATCATAAAAAGGAGCGCGAAAATAGGAATTAGAAAAAATAGATCCAAACAACAAGCGCGAATTCAACTCTGAATCCGAACACCTGGCGGAAATAAAAAAGTATTTTCAGGCATATCGCGCCGCCCGGCAGGAAGAATCGCTCAATTTAGGTTATAGTGTCTCTGTGGAATTTTTTTCTTAACGTACAGATGAGTTGGCGGGTGACTAAGACATTTTCGTAAACTTGGGGTTGTTCTGCCTTATACCCGATAAGAGGATTTATCGGGTATAAGGGTTGCTTCAAGACATTGTCAGGCGGAAAAATCGTATTTTCACGAGCCTTCATTCCTTCTTAGCCTCAATTCCATTGTCCCGCAATTCAGTTTCACTTGCCGGGAGGCATAACGTGCCAGGAGGATTGGCATACCAGCCCGGGTCATCATAGCTGTCAAGTCCGTCACGCACTTTAAGAATAGTGAACATACCGCCCATGGTAATGTAGTCGTGTTTACCGCGGCCTCCCACCATCGGAATACTGTTTGCAGGCACCGGCATCGCCATGTTTCCCATCTCAGCCATTCCGGTTCCGCCCATAGTCATGTAATCCGGGAGCAGCGGTTGCACCTTCTGATCAATTGAGCCCTCCTTTACGCCGATCATATTGGGGATACCGTGGCCCATCTGATTCATAAGGTGGTGGGTCATGTGACAATGAAGCGCCCAATCTCCCGGTTCGTTGGCAACAAATTCAATTGTCCGTGTGCTTCCCACTGGAACAAGTACAGTCGTCTCAGGCCAGCGGGCTGACTCTGGAATCCTTCCTCCATCGGTCTCAGTAATAGTAAATTGATAGCCATGAAGATGGATCGGATGACTATCCATCGGAGACAGGTTACCTATTCGGATTCGTACCCGGTCTCCTCTCTTTACAACGAGCGCTGCAGTACCGGGAAAGGACTTGCCGTTCATAGTTAAAACGTTAAATTCGGTCATCTCCAGCGGATTTGGCCGAGAGGTGCCGACATCTATTCTCCATTCATGCAGCATTATAGCAAAGTCGCGATCGGGTACCGGGTTTATGGGTTCTTTGGGATGAATGACAAAGAGACCGGTCAGTCCTAGTGCTATCTGAATCATTTCGTCATGGTGTGAATGATACATCAGTGTACCATGCTGCTTGAGAGTGAACTCATACTTGAATGTTTCTCCGGGTTTGATCGCCTGTTGAGTAAGGCCGCCTACGCCATCCATTCCATTGGCAAGCAGCAGGCCGTGCCAATGGACGGTTGTTGGTGCCGGGAGGTGATTGGTTACGAAGATGCGTACCCTGTCACCCTCTATTGCCTCAATTACCGGACCGTGTACAGATTGATTGTATCCCCAACACTTAACGGTGAGTCCGGGCGCAAAGGTATGCTCGACCTCCTCAGCAATGAGATGGAACACCTTAACGCCATCAATTATTTTCCATGGTAGGCTCCTGCCATTTGGAACAATTAGGGGTGTAGAGCTGCTCGTCTGAGCGGCTGCCGCACTGTAAGAAACTTGGGCAGTGCGTTCCTGTGAATGTGCAACTCTATTGCATGCCGAAGCAATAGACTCTCCTGTGACAGCAACCCCGGTGAGGGTTAACAGCTCCCGTCGGCTTAATTTATTTTGTAACTACTCAGGTACCCCCAATATAAATGCGCCCCAAAAGCGAGCTAACAATTTGTAACTGCCAGGGATTTTTTCAAGGTCGAGGAAAGTGATTGTTTTGTGAATGAGGCGTGGTACTCCACGCCGCAGTGAACAAAATCAATCATTTGACGAAGAGATTGGGAAAATACCTGAGCAGTTACATATGAATAGGACTGAGGTGGACCCCTATCGCAGCACAGAAAGAAGATTGTTCCATCGGGTCAGATTTTGCTTATAACCAGATACCACTTGTCCTTAGGCGATGAAATAACCCTTTTCGAAGTCCTCTCAAGAGAGGACTAAATAGTTAGTAATGTGATTTTATTCGGGCGACTCATCCTCGCCGGGTGCGAATTTTACAGAAGAGATGGTCGCCATATCTCGAAGAACAGAAAAGAAAATTTTTGCGACACCAAATTGAAAATTCCAGGTACTTGCGTTGGTTGTTGCGGATTCGTTTTTTGTTGGGAATCGGTGATGAAATGGACGGGGGTCATGCCCGATAACATCAGTGATTGTGCGATATAATCGCTCAAAATCCGGCCCCGCTACTTCCTTTAATTCGGTGACCGCTTCGCTCGACCATTCAACCTGAAGATGCGGTTTTGGTGGCTGTGCTGCCCAGGCCGCTGTAGCGTCAGGAATGCTATCGGCATACGGGATGTACGGTTTAATGTCGATAACCGGTGTGCCGTCAAGGAAATCGCCACCTTCAAAATCGATCTGAATCTCGGTTTCCAGTTCTTGGATCCCCAGTAACCTGACAACACTTAGGCCTATAGGATTAGGTCGGTATGGCGAGCGCGTTGCAAACACCCCCCGTCCTGCAACGTCTCTCCCTGGTGGTGGCTGCACTATTGGGCGGTTCTTACTAGCCCCATTGGCATGGAACAGGAACAGTATCCAAATATGACTGAATTCATCAAGTCCTCGAATCCATTGGCGTTTCTCTGTGGTTCGCTCTAGTACTATCGTGCCGCGAAGACCTTGGATAACGTTTGGCTGGCGAGGGACGGCACCTTTGGTCTTAAACTCAGAACGAATAGTCCCGACAACGCTGACCGTCTGCACGGTCAAAACAGGAAAGGAAATTGGTGCTACCGACATCTTGAAATAGTCTTAAGAGATGATTAGAAATAACGACCGTTTAATTGGAACACGGAGTTCTAGTGAAAGGCAAATTAGCCGGAGTTAGTGTCTGTTAATAATGAGGGATTCTTAGATATGTTAGCCCCACTACTGTACCTGACGCTTATAGTGATCCCAATGTTGCTCTGCATGTTGGCTTCGTGGCGGACTAAAAGTGTCTTCGCCAAATACTCTCGCATAGAAACATCGAGACATATCACAGGAGCAGAGGTCGCCCAAGCGATTCTCGCTCGCAACAATATTCCAGACGTGCGTGTGGAGCGGGTGGCGGGCTTTCTCTCCGAGACCACTACGACCTCTGAACGCGAAAGTCCTCCGTTTGAGCCCAGAAGTATACAGTGGGTATTCTTATGGCTCTGTGCTTTTGGTGTCGCGGCGCATGAGGTTGGGCACGCAATTCAGCACGATAAAAACGTAAGCGCCACTTAAAGGGCGATCTGGTTTGCTCCCAATAGCAAAGTATGGCAGTCAATCCGGCCTGTATATGATAATTGGGAGTCTAATGCTTTTGGCGGAGCGACGTCGTATGTTGGTTTTCTTTTGGTACACGT
>JBIIDM010000158.1:0-7910 GCA_044238365.1 Bdellovibrionota bacterium
CTCTCTCAGAAGAAGCACTATACGCGGACAGGAAGTCATTTTCCGACTGGTAAGGATAACTATCCCCCTGGTAAGTGCTTCATGCAAAATGCCTGATTCACTCGCCGAAACCATAAGAGAGAAGTATTAGAAACATCCTCCTCCACGCCGATTATGACATGGAGAATATCGGTCTAAGCCCTACGACCTGGGGCCACCCACGTCGGGTGACACCCTTTTCGCAAACACCGCTACATAATTATTCAAACAGAACTCTCAAGAAGACCCGGGAAGCGTCAACTACTACTTGTTTAAAGTTGCACGATACCCCGCTGCTGGCGACCTATATCAACAGCAGACAAAGTACACGCAAACCGCACAACCCCTTAATTCTATCTTATTTCTTAAGCCAGCTTCAACGATTTTTTAGTTTCTCGTAAGAACAAGCTCTATGACGGTAATGTAGTTACTACTCTTTTGTTTTGCTACTATCTGGAAAACAGGCTAATTTTTCTCTATAAGGCGCCTAAAACACCTCAACCCCTTCGTAGAAAGGGCAGCGCTTTGCTATCAGGAAAATTTGTAGTGAGAACACACCTAATCTTTTTTCGCTTCATCAGAATAAGGAGAAGTCTCGCTCCCCTCCTTTATGTAAATCTCCTCCAGCCTATCAACTTCGAGTGATAACTTGGAAATACTCTCGTTCAGCCTTTCAGTATGTTCTGCAAGCTTATCAATCCTTTCCTGCCCCTGAATCACAGCCATCTGGATCGCCGCATACACGTTCAACATTAGATTTCGAATCTCAAAGTTCCTTATCCTGTCAAATTCCAACTTAGGCTCCAATGTCAATAATTCTTTAAACTGGAAGCGTTGAGAAGATTCCTTGACCTGCGAAGCTAAAGTAAACAAACGTTGGGCCTCGTCTTTGAAGAGATCATCGCCATTGGCAGCACGCACCACTTTGGTTTCCGATGTAGGCTGACCACCGCCATTTCTTGCCAAGGTCGTTTCCCGCCCCTTCAGATACTCATCAAAATGAAATTGCGATGCTATAAAACTTGCGGCAAATAACGCTGCACCAATGGCCACCAGTGTAATCACTATAAACTGCAACGGAGACGGTGATGAGCCCGACCTTCCAGGAAAAGGAAAACTTTTAGTCGTAAGAATACCGCCCTTTTTCGCAGCACCCGGGGGCGAAATATTCGCGAACGGGTCACTTCCCCGCACACTCTTTAGGGCTCCACTACGCTTAGCTGAATTATCGGTAAAGGCGGCGTTGAGTCGTCGCTTCTGCTCTTCGCTGACTCCCATTGCTTTTCCGCCATTTTCGGCGACCGCAGCCCCTCCGGCAAGTACACTCCGCCCTAGTTGTGACCGCTCCTGCTGAGCACGCGGAGCAGGTGGGCCATCTGCATCTCTTGGGATATTAGCCGAATGCGTAACTTCATTATCTTCTTCCTCCAGCCAATTCTTTGCCTCTTCTGAAGAACCAGGCACCATTCCAGACATTTCAAAGGAATCACGATCCTCTCTTGTATCCCCCCTCGAATTAATACCTTTCGTCACAACAGGTACCGCAGACTCAACCTTAGGCGCACGAGCATAAAGGGCCGGTACTCTGTCGATCTTGAGGGCTAAAGCCGTAATGTTATCCGTACTTCCTTCATTCCTGGCCTGTGATACAACCCTACGAACCACACGCTTTAACGAACCTTCACCCGTTAGAATGGTCGCCATACCCACTTCGGTCAAGACATCGTAGAGACCATCGGTACATAATAGATAAATATCATCCACACAGGGCTGATCACGCAGCACTGTTACATAAATCTCAATCTCCTTACCTAATCCGAGAGCACTTGTTAGAAGATGCCCGGGTGGGCGGGAGCCCGACGGAAGGGGAGAGTTCTCTCCCTTTCCCCTTCGAAGTTGTCCTTCGACCGTATGATCAACAGTTAACTGCAGAACCTCTCCTTTTCTAATCCTGAAAAGGCGAGTATTTCCAACATTAAAAATAATGGAATAAGAAGCAGTAAACCCAATTCCCACCAAAGTCGAGCCTATTCTTACTTCCTTCTCTAGCTCGGCTGCTCGAGCAAGGACTTCCGTGTTTGCCCCTTGTATTGCACTTCTAACGTCATCTACACCGAGGTCACTCTTCTGATGAAGTGAAAACTGAAGTGAGGAAAGCACTCTTAAAGCGGTATCTCGCCCATGAACAGCGCCACCAGTGCCATCAGCCAACATGAACATCTTAAAGTGCGATGTCTCGAAAGCCGAATATGCATCCTCATTTTCAACTAATCCAACTCCTGTATCACTACTGGCTGAGTGCGTTACCTCAGGAAGGATAATGTCCTCAATAACAGCGAGATCTACAACAGCTTCCATCTCATCCGGCGATGGGGAACGGACCGCACTTTCCCCCTTTGAAAGGAGGCCCTCGTCAGCAACCGAAACTGCCACGCCAAATGCCGAAGCCCCCTGCCCCGCAGGACGTTGTCTCTTAGGTCTAGAGTTCGAATTAGTCATAACTATCGTTTTTTTAATAAAGTCCAGTGACTCTTTTCTTGTTATGGCAATTTTCCCCTCGCTTGTAGCCTGAAAATCCGTCATTTTGATGGTGGAAGGCACCCACAGCAATTACGTAAAGGGCCATGTAACTACTTGTGGCTCCCTGTCCCAAGGGGGGCTGTAACGGCAAGGGATTTTTCCAAAGTGATTGTTTTGTGAATGAAGCGTGGTACTCTACGCTGCAGTGAACAAAATCAATCACTTGACGAAAAGATTCGGGAAATCCCTGGCAGTTACCTCGACATTTTTCCTACCTTGACGTACTCTTTCAACGGGAAAAGACGCTTTAAGGAACCCTATGGAAAGTATGACTCAAAAAAATTATACAACTCCCCGATACCACTGGAGTATTGAAGAGCTCCTCAAGATTCATTCTCAGAGCTTTCCTGACCTTATATTTGAAGCGCAAAAAGTCCACCGAGCACATTTTTCCTCCTCGTCAGTTCAGCGATCTACTCTTCTCTCAATCAAGACAGGTGGTTGTTCTGAAAACTGCTCGTATTGCCCTCAAAGTGCCCACTACGATACTGGACTTGTGAAACAGAAGCTGCTTCCCAGAGACGTAGTTGTTGCAAAGGCCCAGGAGGCCCAACTTCAAGGAGCCACCCGCTTTTGTATGGGGGCCGCGTGGCGTGAAGTTCGTGATAATGCTGAATTTGATCGTGTAATCGACCTGGTCGAGTCAGTCCATGCCCTAGGGATGGAAGTTTGCTGTACCCTTGGCATGCTAAACGATGAACAAGCGAAAAGGCTTAAAGATGCCGGCTGTTATGCCTATAACCATAATTTGGATACGGCACCGGAATTTTATGGGAATATCATATCAACGAGAACGTACGAGGATCGGTTAAATACCCTGCACTCCGTTAGGAAGGCCGGGCTAACTGTATGCTGTGGTGGGATAGTGGGAATGGGTGAGACCCTGGAGCACCGAATGGGGCTTTTGCAGCAGCTCACCCTTCAAAATCCCCATCCTGAAAGCGTACCAATTAATCTTTTGGTGCGAGTTGAGGGAACCCCCCTAGCGGAAGCCTCGGAAGTAGATCCCTTTGATTTCGTTAGAATGGTTGCAACAACGCGAATTGCTTTGCCGACATCAATGGTTCGTTTGTCGGCAGGAAGAGCCCAAATGCACGACGCTGTTCAAGCGCTCTGTTTTGTGGCGGGGGCAAATTCAATTTTCTCTGGGGAAAAGCTGCTAACCACCCCAAACCCGGATGTTGATCACGACGAGCTTCTACTCTCCCGGCTGGGCATGCACTTTATGGAGAGGGGGAATCAAGAGCAGCATCCCAAGGCGGTAGGATTCTAAGCTGAGTTCGACGTAAGAACTGCGGTAAATGACTGAAATTACTTCATCCACTTCGTTGCTCATGATATAAAATGCTCGACGTAGCAAGCTTTCAGCCTGTGCTTTTATATCACTGCACGCCTTGTGTCTAAAGCAATTTCAACCATTTACCTTTGTTCTTACGTCGAACTCAGGTTTGTAACCTTGCGGCTACCAATGCAAATCGGAAATCTGAATTTATAACCTCTAAAAACGATGAGAAAGAACAAGAGAAAACCGAGTATGAGGGAGCAGTCCTTCACGAGCGGAATTACTTCCGACCAAAAAATCACTTCCCAGCGAACAGAATGTCTTATTACCGAAAGTTGCTATCAGTTCTGGTCCAACAAAAACACGATAAAAATCACTTCCATTAAGCCTTGAACCGGCTAAAGCATCATCCTGCTTCCATTCGCCTGAAAGACGCGCTCGAAATCCTACTGTTCTATCGTGCTCAAATAAAAGGTAGCGACCCGGACCAGCATGCCACTGCAGATCATTACCATACTTAAACCCATAATCTCCCTCCTGCCGAATGTTGTACTGGAGTAAGCCATTAAAGTAGTTTCTGCCACTTACCGCAAAAAGAGAGGTGCCCCCAATCCAGTCATAAGACCCACTACCTAACGAAAGGTCATGGCCACTGACTAGCTCCCCTTCCCCGTGAATCTCTCCAGCATGCTTGATAAAAGGTCGAGGCGTGCGGTAACCGAGCCTATGGAGTGGAGATTCATCGACATGCGAATGAGTACCAGCATGTGAATGATCACCTCTCCTGTTCGGCAACTCGCCAATACCAGCATCACCAGTAGAAGGATTTTCATCATCTACAGGACCCTCACCATGATGGCTCTGCGATACGTCCCGCAATTGCTCCGTACTGCCGGAAGGCAACTTCAACCCGCCAAACACCTCCCAGATCACCGACGAGTCAGAATCAAATGTAGTAAGTGCCTGATATTTTAACAGCAGTGGAATGTCGCCAAGACCGCTGACATCCCGCAACTCGATTTCAGTGTCCACGATCCGGCGGGTATTTCGATATATGAGTGGGAAATTGGCTTGAAATGAAAGTTGATCAGTAAAATAGTAATTCAGAAATGGCTGAATAATGCTACTCTCAAGATACTGCTTTTCACCGCCAACTCCCGACGAAAGAGATGTAAACTGCTGCGCTACTCCGGCGTTAAAGCTACCCCGGTTGCCACGACTGCTCAAGATGGAATTGTATACGGCGCAAATATCACACCCCCACGACACCGACCAAGGAGACGAAACCATTAAAATTAATGGAAGGAATCCGAAAAGCTTCCAACCTTTTGAGGACTTGGCGAAACATTGCAATACCTTCCTGTACCTATCCAACTTACTAACCGACATCTGATGCACACCCCTCGATTACTTTTCGTTCATTTTGACTCATCTTCGCCACAGCTATTGGTCGGGTACAATACGTTGATATTCAGACAGAAACAACCTGTTACCCTGTGTCAAATTGTCACACCTTCATGATGACCACACCTTGATCCAAGCTTAACACATGGTACTATCAGTCCTTACATTGGCGAGCCGAACGATGAGTGTACCCGAGGCCAAATCAAATGCTAACCCGGATTATTCACGAGCCACACCACCTGAGCGGTTAATGCACTGAATCTTCCGGCGAAAATGAGATTTTCAGGCTGACGTAGTGTCGGGACACATGGAAGTCTGAAAATCTTATTTTCGGTGAAAGATTCAGTGCATTAAACGCTATGGAGGTGCGGACTCGTAAATAATCCGGGCTACGCACCTAAGAACACGCGTGCTGGTCATCTGATGCTGTTTTTAACCCTTTTATTTAAATGGCTTCCTACAACTTTGATTACCTATCTATCATCGAACATAGTCCACCGGCTGACGACTTGCAGAGATTTCAAAATGCCCATAAACACGCATGGTTTCAGATATTCAGGATATGTACTTTTACCCTTCACATTCTTGCTCTTCTAGCAGCATATTATTGGTATCACCTTGATCTGCGCTACTTACCGATAAGTTGCATTGTAGCTCTGATCCCAATAACTCAAGTTATTGCCTTCCACCCCGAGATAGTATCTAAGCGGTTAAACAATTTCTCCCGCCAAAACGGCTACCCACTAATCCTCCTCACCGACACCATCATCCTCTCGATTCTACTGGCCCTATCCGGTGGCCCAATGAATCCTTTTTCAATTGGTTACCTGGTATTTGTTGTAATTGCTGCAGTAACCTTGAACGAAAACTGGGTGTGGATTATCAGCTCCGCAACCCTTGTCGGATTTATTGCAATTTCATATTTTCACATCCCTCTCCACCAGCTGCTGCACCATTCTGATGTAGGACTCTCTCTTCACCTAAAAGGTATGTTAATTGCCTATGCCTTCACGGCTCTAATTTTGTCCTTATTCTTGAGAAGAATTGTAAAGGAACATACAGATCTTCGAGAACAATATCTGCAGCTTAAGAGTAGTCTTGAGAAACTCGCCAGTGTTACAACAATTACGGCCGATACGGTTCACCAGCTGCGTACACCACTGGCAACCATGAAGCTCATCGTTGACGAACTTTCATTTCATTACTCATCAACTTTAAAAAATATTTCAGCAACGTATCCAGTCACCACAAACGTTTATAAACGCCACGAACCAATTGAAGATATTATACTTCTCTCAGAGCAAATCGTTGCATGTAATACCCTACTTACGAATATGTGTTATCAGAATGGAAATATTCACGGTGCAGAATTTTCTGAGTTAAAAATCAATACTATATGGCAGGATGCGTGCACTGACCTTGAGGGTGATCAGCTTAAAATAATCGAAATTAGCCCTTCAGACAGCACCCTTGTGGCACCTAGAATCCCGCTCGTAAGGGCGTTGCGGGGTGTAGTAATGAATGCAATCCAAGCAGTTTCCGATAGAACAGATGGTAATCAAGGTAAGGTCCACCTATCGGCAGAATTGGGAAAATCCGAGATTACATTTGTCATTTCGGATAACGGGCCGGGCATGGATGCCAAGGTACGATCAATGTGTCATCATCCGTTTTTCACCACCAAGAAAAATGGAACATCGATTGGTCTCGGTCTTTTCGTTGCCAATACGGTTGCTTTGCAACTGGGCGGAACCTTAACTATTGATTCAACAAAAGGTAAAGGAACACTAGTCTCTATTACCGTTCCGAGGAATATTCCATGCAAGAGTACCTTCTAATAGTCGAAGACGATAAAGTCTACCGAGAAAGGCTCGTCAGGGCCTTCACCGATCGGGGGTACCCGACTCTAAGCGCCGCTAATGCAGACGAAACCTGCAGACTGGTGAATGAGTATCTCATTAAGTGGGCCCTTATTGACCTTATTATAGACGCAGATTCTGGACTAGACGTGCTTCAGACCATACTATCAGTTCACCGTTCAGCGAACTGTGTTATTTTAACTGGATACGGCACTATTAAAACTGCCGTTGACGCAATAAAACTGGGTGCTTCACAGTATCTGACAAAGCCAACCGACTTTGCAACCATCATTCAAAGCCTTAAGCTTCCCGATGTTCCTCAAAACCCACACTACATAGGACGGGAAACCGCAGCAGTTCCGACTCTCAACCAGGTCGAGTGGGAATACATCCAGCAAGTTCTTAGTAAGAATCGCGGTAATATAACGAAAACCAGTCGCGCACTCGGTCTACCTCGTCGTTCACTCCAGCGAAAACTACAGAAGGATCCGGGAAAGCTAGTTTGAAGTTAACTGGTTATAGTAGTTCCTGTGTGAAAACTAATGAATTTTTATTTTTAAGGCAATTGTACCGGACGAGCACCAATAATTTGGTTTTACAACCTGTCTTTTCCCTTTTACAATAATATCGGTATGTGGCTCAAAAATTGAGACAACCTTTTCATTCGAAGGCACATTCTCCTTGAGCACGATTCTGCGATGTGCAACATTTACTATTTTTTCAGCCAGCGGATTTATGCGACGTAACTCCCCTATAAGGGCATTGTA
>JBIIDM010000159.1:0-7889 GCA_044238365.1 Bdellovibrionota bacterium
CATTATCAATCATTCCGCTACGCCGAGCCAGCTACATTGTCACCGATTAAACCAACTGCGCTGTTTTGGAATGTTCTGATTGACGTTTTTGTATACAACACATCTATCCCAAATATTCAGCTGATCGGGATGTTTTTAATTGGAACAGGGGCCTTCTTAGCTGGATTTGGAAGGAATAGAGCTTCCAAGTAAAAGTTACCTTCATTCAAAGGTTTATTAAACATTCACTAGGTTGACTGATCTCTTTGTCAAGAGTCGATTCCCCGGATTGAGGCGTATCAATAAAACGACTCAATTAGGAAACTACCTCTCCCCTAGACCTCAGACAGTCTGGTGAAATTTACTTTTATAGTACCTAGTTACCAGCCGTTCCCGATCAGGGAACGACCATGTGAAGAAACCATATCAGTTCGCAGCCTCAACGAACGTTCGATGATTTTTTCCCCTTAGGATATGACCAGTTACAATTTTTCTTGCAAAAATCTCCTGCGGCTAATATCGATAGCATCACCACTCTGATCACATCCCACCCATCGCCGTTTCAATCTGTCAGCAACCGCGAGGGTCGTGCCGGAGCCGGAAAAGAAATCCGCAACAAAATCACCCTCCTCACTAGAAGCGGAAATAATTCGCTCCAGAAGCTTCTCAGGCTTCTGTGTGGGATATCCATTTCGCTCGCTCGACGAGCGCCCCACCATATCCAACTCCCAAACATCACGCATATTCACAACGGTATACCAACCTCGCTCATCCTGGAATTCCTCTACCCCCTTAAACCGGTACGGCTTAAACCCCCGGTTGTACGACTTTTCCTTCAAGGAGTTAAATAAATATTTTTTTGATTTGGAGTAAAAAAATATAGAATCGTGCTTACGCGAAAAGCGAACGGCGGAAGACCCGCCCGAACGATATGACCAAATTATCTCATTCTGAAAATTCTTCGGGCCAAATATTTCATCAAGTAATAAACGGATATGAGCATTTACGCGCCAATCACAGTGAAGATACATGCTACCATCTTCAGCAAGTAATTCGCGCATCAAGACAATGCGATCCCGTAACATGGCAAGGTAATGTGATACTCCGCCCCAGGAATCGTCGAATGCTACGGTGTTCGTAAGACGATCCTTTCCTGATAACGTTAAGTCACGCACCTTATGCTTGATACGCGTATCAAATGGAGGATCGATATAAATGAGCTTAATTAACGTTTCACCAAAATAACTTTGGCGATACTCTGGATTTTGCAATTGCTGCAACAATAGAAGATTGTCACCATGAAAAAGCGTTCCGCGTTCAAATGAATGGGTCAATATAGAGGTATTTGGAGAAGGAAGCTTATCTAAATTAACCATGTTTAGTTTCGAACATCAATATTCCATCTTCATTGGCACAATCATCAAATGATGAAACACCCGTTTTAATAAGGTAGCTTTTTAGACAATTTATACTGTTTACACCGCAAAAAGTCACAAAGAAAGGAGCCGATATATTTTTGCAGAACAGAGTCCCCAAAGGGACAAGCAAATACCCATTCCAACAAATTGACCCTTCAGACATTTCGAATTGGAATGGGTATAAAAAAATCCTTCATTTAAAAAGTGCTCGGCCGGTATCGACGGCTTACTACCTACCTTTCACCCGGTAAGCGCGAAGTAGCAACCAGCAACGATCTGATTGCCAGAGCAAGTTCGGGACTAAGGGAACCGTTTGGAACTCTTGGTCTCCAGTTTCCTGCTGCAGTACCAGGACGATTGTCACGATACTCTGCAGAGAGATTCAGAATGTCCTGCCATCGGAATACCGCAAATTCACAAGGCGTATGTGCGACTATCTCACAGACTACCCACCCCGGAGGAGTTTGATACCCATTCCCTGGCAAATCTGGTCTGTTTTGGTCGTTATGACCCACAATATGATCATGGTGCCACCCAACCCACATTTTGGTGTCGGCACTGGCTTCTTCACACCACCATCCTACAACCGTATTATCGTCATGGGTGGAGGTAACTGCGATTCGGTCATTATACGGTTTGACCTCCAATACCCAGGGATGAGATGGATTATCAGGAGAACCGTCGAAGCCGTGCAAGGCAACAACTGCAATACCGGGAATGGAATAAAGCGCCCGCAAACTTTCTACCGCTCTCGCTGTTTCAGGTGAAAGTACTCCCAGATCCTCGGCAATGTATTGCATTGAATTGCCAAGAGTAGAGACTAAATTCTCCATGAGTTCAAATCCTGGAACACTCATCCAGTGCCCATTCTGTGCGGTGTCGCTTCCCTTAGGAACCGCCCATGCCTCAATAATGCCTCTGAAGTGATCTATTCGCACCCCATCATACAGGGTGCTTAACCATCTCATCCTTGTTATCCACCACTCCATAACCAAATCCTTATTGGTTTCCCACTGATAAACAGGATTATTCCAGAGCTGGCCGGTTTCAGGTTGAAAGGAGTCCGGTGGAACGCCAGCAACTTCGTCTTGGCTTAGGACCTTCTTATCAGACCATGCCTCAACTGAATCCGGGCTGACATACAGCGGAACATCCCCTAGGATTCCAACTCCCTGTTTATTGGCATAGCCTCGAAACAGTTCCCATTGAGTAAAGAATATCCATTGCAGCCAGAATTGAAACTCCAAGGATTCGGAGTGTTGGCATAGTTCATTGGAAATAGCCTCCGGATTCCCCAATCGGAGCTGCTCAGGCCACGTCCAATAAGGCCCACCGAAGTGTTCCTTAAGAACCATGTAGTCTGCAAACTGTTGAAGCCACCAGCTCGTGCGGCTATTAAAACTCTCAAAAGACTGATACTCGTCTGGTGATGCAACAAAGGACCACCGCAAAAACACACTTCGTAAAATCGCCATCTTGATTGGAATTAGATCATCATAATTCACAGAAATTGATGAAAATCTTGTTAATGGGGCTAGCTCCTCTTCAGTGATCAAGCCTCTACTCAAAAAATTATCGAATCCTATAAATAAAGGATTCCCCGCATTCGTTGACAGAGGAGCATACGGCGAATCTCCTTCGCCATTAGGATGAAGGGGGAGAACCTGGAGTACTTTGAAGCCAGCTAGCTGAATCCAGTCAATTACATCATAGGCAGACTGGCCAAGGTCTCCGACACCGTAAGGTGAAGGAAATGAGTAGAGCGGTAATAGAATTCCTGCACATTTTTCTGAATATAACACGTAGAGAACCTCTTTCTTTTCACATTACTTTCCATGAAACATCAAAAGTCACCAATAGTGCAACCGTTCGCACTAAAAAGTTTCTTCAAATCTTTCAACCTGAGTTCGACGTAAGAACTGCGGTAAATGGCTGAAATTACTCCATCCACTTCGTTGCTCATGATATAAAATGCTCGACGTAGCAAGCTACGCCTGCGCTTTTATATCACTGCACGCCTTGTGTCTAAAGCAATTTCAACCATTTACCTTTGTTCTTACGTCGAACTCAGGTTTTCAGTTCTTGGTTACTCATTTGGATATTTCTGTGATCTGGTGAATTCTTACAAAAACCTCGCCAGTCACTTCATGTATTGAAGGCGTTTCCCCCCACTTCCTCTCTTCAAGTCCCCAAGGCTGCACATGCCATCCCCAGGTCCGTTTGGAGTATCGCTGATACTTTTCGCCAAATTCGGAGCATCGCGCGACAAGAGCATCCAACGTCGTGGTGAGAGCTTCAGCACAAATATTCTCCTCACCATAGAAGTGATACCGCTCGTCAGTGATTATTACTATGACCGTAGCCCCAGATGCGGCGAGCATTTCTATATGTTCGAGTTCCAGCCGTTCTAACGAGGCATTCAGTGCCCCCTGAACCGTATCAGTAATTCTAGGCCCTAGTAATTTATCCACACGGTCCAGCCAATAAATACCCAGCTGCCCTAACATATTCAGCGAGACTACCAGATCTCCTGAAATATCAGGCGGCGAGCCACGCAGTCCGGTGAGCACATCGACTAATAATTCGTCTGATCCTGCCCCGGACACCTCTTTCAGCCGAAAACTCCATTCACACATCGCTCCAGTAAGATCCTCACAGTGAAAGTAAGAGGCGGAACGATCAGGAAACTTCCTCTTGCAATACGCAATACTTCGCGGATCGTAATCAAACAGATGAACCGCCGAGCAATCAGCAAAAAACACCGGATCCACATCGTACAACCTCCCCGACCCCAGAATGGTTATTTCAAGCTCCCGTGGAGAACGAAATAACGACAACGCTTCTCGCTGTACGGCACATGAGGACTCTAGGTGGCGCCTCCACCACGGGCCGAGCTTTTGATAACGGTACTCAATCCCCATCCCCATCGAAACAAAATCATAAAGATGCGGCTTAAAAACCTTATACCATGCACATTCAATAAGAGAATGGATTTTCACCTGGATTCCTTAATTTCGGCTTCCACAAAAAATAATGCGGTTCTAATTCGTGGTTAAAAAGTCAGTAACGGCGAAAAAAGCGCAACGAGTATACGACTCAAAAAAACGTTGTCCCTTCCCTTAAAATACCACCGAAATGATTCAAAGAATAAAGGGATAAACGATACCTACCTATTTTCAGACAAACCTTCAACGTAGAAAGATCAATTTTGCAGTCCAAAGCAGCCCATCTAGCTAAACTTAGTTCAAATTTAACGATTTTACATTTTCGTGCATTTTGCCGTAGATTAGCTACACCATAAGAAGAAAACTGGAAGCACCAACTATGACTTCTAAACGTAAGATTATCGCGGTAACCGGCACCATCGGATCCGGTAAAAGTAAAGCAGGAGAACTGTTTGCCGCACTGGGGGCCGATGTAATTGATGCAGATGATCTCGCGCGGGAGGTAGTTCGACCAGGTACTACCAGCTTAATGAAAATCCAGGAAGCTTTTGGAGCAGAATGCATAAACCTAGACGGAACACTGAAAAGAAAACAGCTTGCAAAAATAGTGTTTGGAAATCCCGATCTAGTTTCCCGATTAAATCAGATTGTACATCCGGGCGTACAAACGCTTTTTGCCAGTAGAGTTAGCTCTCTGCAAAAAGAAGTGAGCCATCATCCCATAATTTATCTTGTGCCGCTTCTCTTTGAAGCGAACCTGCCTCTGGCCAGATTTGATGAAATAATCACTATTAGCGTAGAGCCCAACGTGGCAATTGAAAGGGCAATGATCCGAGATAATTCCTCACGTGATGCAATTCTTCAACGTATGGCCTCGCAGCTGTCAAACGAAGAGAAGTGTCGCCGGTCCACAATCATTATTCCTAATAACGGGACGGTCGAAGCCCTGAGAGAAGAGATTGCGAAGGTGTATGCGCGCCTGATGCGACAGACGAACTAATTAACCCGTATTCACGATACCGCACTTACCTGGAAGTTTAGGAAAAAGTCGGAGAGGTACTACTCTACCTCGCAAGGAGCAAAATAAGGCTTTTGACCAAGAGATTGGACAACCTGGTGAACGAGTACTGTCTTCCTACTTCTCCGATGCATAGATATTATGCCTCTGCCCGGACCACTTACGAATTTTTACGCTGGCCGGAATCAGAGAATTCTCCTCGAGATACTCATAAATAGCTTCGGCTGCCATACGATGACCAATTTCATTCGGATGACGATCTTCGCCAGGAATTACCTGAAGCCGTTCAAGCGGAATACCCTTGTAAATAGAAAGAAGATCAAGCTGCGGCACTTTCAAACCACCAAGCAGCTCAGCAATTTTGTTATGACAGGAGTAAAACGGATAGGTTTGGTCAAGTGGCGTACCAAATAAGGGAAAGATAACACCGATCATTGGGATAGAACGCCGCTGCGCTATATCATGAATCCTAATAACTGAGTCCTTAAACACTTGGAACGTCCGGTGCCCATTAAAAAGGTCCAGAAAGTACTGTATATAGGCCTTTTTTGTGCCTGCATTATGCAGGCGTTGCGCAACAAGAGAACCAGTATGCCAATAAGAGAACAGTAGCTTGGTCCAGCCAGTTGGTGCATAGGGACCCCAGGTGCCAAACTGGGTAATACCCGTGGGGCGAAGTGGCTTAAGTTCAGGATCGTTCAGCGTAATTTGTAGTACGATAAGATCTGCACCTTCGTTGGCAGCCTGCCGGGCAACATCAACCTCATGAGATGTTGAGTATGCAGGAACTCCGTAATTGATAACCTCCACACGTGGGGCCCCTTCATTAAGGTTCAGCATTCGCTCTAAAACCTTTGGAAAAGCATCGGTGAACTGCATATAGGGTGCGAAGGTGAACGAATCACCGATCACTGCAATGCGAAATACTCCTGAGTGGGCATCTTCCTCGGACGAGTGGCGCGGCAGAGCCGCGTACGTATAATCCTGCAAAGTGGCGCTACTCTCAAACTGAAAATATTTCACCGGCCGATCACTCCACCGTGAGTATCCAGATGGAAAGTATTCAGCAATACGCACCACGCCCTCTACGAGAAGGGTCGCCAGGAAAATGCCGAACACCGGCAAAAGGACAATCAATAAATTCTTTTTTAACACCACATGACTTTCCGAAAGATCAAGAACGAGGCTGTCTCTAATTTAGGATATACCGGTTCCGGATCAAAAAGTCACTCGGGAGTATCGACGTACGTGTTGTAGCCCGAATCGTCCGCCAACTCCGATCTCGAAGAGGGCTCATGAAAACAGCGACTGGCCACTACCCTACTTACAAAAACTTCAAGAACTCGTCTTAAAACCTGTTCTGTTTCGGGCCCCTCCAGAATACCAAGAGCACTAGCAATAGCTCCAAGAGTTGATGCGCCTCCACCCTTCGTTGCTCGGATCTGGGAATAGGCATTCGCCCTGAATAAAGGAAGTGAAACCCGTGGAAGCTGAAGACTGCTCCCCAGAAATGCTGCCATCTTTCGGCCCTGACGCCAGGATCCATCAGGTACAATCAACTGGAGTGGGGTTGATGCTCCGGCTACAAACTGTTCGAGCGGTGTGCCGTCAGGAAACAACAACGCCGGTTGATAGCCCGAAAGCAATTTCGGCAATGCATCAATACGGCTCGCACCCATACGACCTAACAGCAACACCTCTGAATTTTCGAGACATCTCATGGTGAGATGTCCAGTATTTATCGACTTAGAAAACTCACGTGAGTGGATAACTATAGATACCCTCGTGCGCGTTTTTAGCGGTGCTATCTCATTACAAATACAGTAGCGAGAGTTTAGACGGCACCTGATACACCTGATTGTTACCTCTGAACCCCTCATACCCTTATAGGAAGCCTTATAAGTACCTCAATGGCATCCTCGTCTCCCTCAACTCCTTGAGCCACAATATTCTTCTTTTCGATGCCACATTTCTTGCAGCGGTGCACTATCTGGAATCCTTTCTTGGAACGCACTAACGCCGTAGGTTGCATCAGCCCACCACAATCAGAAGAGCGATCTCCAGGAACGTCCTTATCAACATGCAAGGAAAACAGACAGTAGGGACAATGGTTACGGTAAGACCCATTACCAAGCGCAAGAATCCCTACGGAACAATGCCCACAGACAAACCCGCTATTTTCCCGCAAACGCCTTCCAGAGTTCATTCCTTCCAGAATTCAGAATAATTCAGCATGATTACGACAACCAAGATATCCTACCGACGAACGACGAAAAATTGTACAACGGCTCCTCTGAGAGGCCATCGACAATTATCTTCGAGACACAGCGCTATATACAACATAGCGCTATATACAACATAGCGCTATATACAACATAGCGCTGGCTCGCTCATAACTAATAAACCGGGTAACCCACCAGCTGTTCCCGGAGTCAAAAAATTCTCAATAAATACAAAAGAGTACAGCAATATTTTTAAAATGTTTGCGCGCACTATTGTAGCTTTTTTTAATGTCAGCTCACCCTATGA
>JBIIDM010000160.1:0-7828 GCA_044238365.1 Bdellovibrionota bacterium
TTCGTTGCTCATGATATAAAATGCTCGACGTAGCAAGCTGTTAGCCTGCGCTTTTATATCACTGCACGCCTCTCGTGTCTAAAGCAATGTCAAACAGTTACCTTTGTTCTTACGTCTAACTCAGGTCTTAAGAACCGCACCCTAGTCACGCAAACTGTTGTTCTACGAGCTTGGTATACTCTTCTTCAAGGCTTCGGTACTGCTGCGACAACACTTTCAGCCGTCGCTCAACCTCCTGGCCCTCCACCGATAGCTCCTTGAGCCGGTTAACCGTATTAGTTACAAGATTCTTAAATTCGGATAGTTGCTCACTTTGGGCTTGGGTCAAGTTTAATTCAGATTCCAGTTTTTTTATTTCTTTCAGTGAGTTACTGAGATTCGACTGAAGATTCTCGGCCTCCGAGTTTAGCAGTTGGAATTCCTGCCCAATTTGCTGGAGGAGTTTCGCTTCTTCTTCCTTGGAGCCCTTAAGGCTTTGAATCTTGATTTCCCGCTCTTCAACCTGATTCTGGAGCGTTTCCAGGTCAGCTTCGACCGTTTTCAATTCGCTTCGAGCTGCTTCTACAGCAGTTTCCAGTTTTGCAAGGCTCTCGCTGGCATACTCAAACTGGGCACGTGAGACGTAGTCGTCAGGCTTTAAAGCCATAGCAACCAGCGCATCGTCGATGCGTTGGATCTCCTCCTGAAGGTGGAGATTACTACTAGGGGCCTCTCCCTCCCCCTTTTCAAGCTTTCGAGTAAGATTCCCCAAAATTACAAAAAAGACGCCGGCAGTCACGATTGGGGCGATGACAGCAAGAATATAACTTAAATACATAGCATCCGCTTAAAGAGAAATGTTATTGCTTTGAAGGGATAAACGACCACCGTGGTTTAGAGAGAGGCCCACTTAATTGTGCCTCAACTTTTTTCAGATCGGCTTCTACCAGCTTGGGGAATCCAGGGACGAGTGACAGGAGAGGGCCGATTATTTGTTGCCCTTTATCGGACAGGATAATGTGTAGACCAATTTCGACGCTAGGGTTTGTTTGCAAGTCAGCAATAGTTCCTGCGCCAATGGCACTGCCAAGGGATGACGACAACGTAATAGTCTCTATTTCTATTAAATCCTGTTTAAAAATTGCCGTGGTCTCGAGTTTCGAAATTTCGAGATTTGCCGCTACGGCATCAAGAGCAAAGTTTACTAGCCTAAGCTCCCTTGCCTGGGGAGAGGTGCTTGTTACCTGATCCTTGGAGCGTTTGAATTCCGAAACAGAGAATGAAAAACTGCCCGCGACTGGGAGGGAGTCCTCTAATTTTATCCCTTTAAACAAAACGCTTGCGACACCATCGTGAACGCCATAGTTTCGGAGAAATGGTACGAGGTTTAGGTGTATGTTTTGAAGGGTTCCTTCAAGTGTTTCACCTTGGAAGATAAGGCCGTGGCTGAAATCCAGCTCAACCGGTCCTTCATATAGATTGCCACTGAAGTGACCACGTACCGAAGTCTTGAATAGCGGCAGGAAATCCAAGGAGATCGACGGTTTCATCATCTGAAAGAGGGGGCCATTCTCCCACCGCGTAACGATAGAATCTCCGTTAAGTGAAAGGCCCATCAGAGACGCGTTTCGAATATCGAATGCCCATCCCTGTTTCCTTAGTGACTGCGAAATCAGGCCGGAGACTATACGGCCATAGGCACCTGATGTATCTGTGAAAAGTAGCAGGAAAATGATAGCCAGGATGCCTCCAAGTATCACCATTTGTACGTTTACGCGTCTTCCGTGCCTTACTCTTTTCTGAAGTGTTGATATCTGCACAAGGACTCCTAGCCTTTCGTTAGACTACTCGCGTCAATATCAACCTGAAGATATTTTTGATAGGTCTTTTCTATTCGCACTTTGCTCACTGAGAAGGTTTCATCTCCTTCTTCTAAACGGCGCAGTACCGACGCCAGAGATCTCATCGATCCGGTTTTGAAAGATATTTTGAACGGTATTCGTGATAAGCCCCCTTGAAACGACTGTGGTGGCGAATCCTCAATAGTAGGGTTCTTGTCTTCTACCTGTTTCTTTAAAAGGGCCTCAATTGTAGTTATCGAACCTTGACTCTTTAGCTTATCATTGAACTTTCGTTCCAGGTCTGCAACTCTAGCCTTAAATATTATATAGTTAAGGATTGGAGATTCCTTAGGATCAGAGTATAGTTTTAATTCTGCCCTTGCTTGTTCAAGCCTCCGCTGCTGATTCGTAAATAGTTCCACGAGGCCTGATGTTGCTGAAAGGACCCTAAATAGCAGGAATCCGCTGACGGCCAGAGCCGCCATGCCCATAAGTCTCTGCTCATTTTCAGTGCGGCTGAAAATAAACGATTTCATCCTGGCGATCATATTTTTTGGAACGGCGAATAATTGACGCTGCATGCTACTCACACATTTCAAACTGAAATTCAAAGGAGATGTTTTTCTGGCTGCTTTTCATAGCTCTTTGTTTTCTCAATTTGCAGAAGGTTCGCCCATTTTTTTTGATTTCTCGAGTTACTTTTTCAACAGTCGCATGGTCAGGAGCGGTGCCGCGCAGAACAATATTTCTGCCCTCAACTGAAAGGTATGTTATCTCAACATCCTCCTGTAGGGGAATATATTTCGAGACCAGCCCCAAGACATCAAGTGGGGTGAGTTCAGAAAAAATGCTCATTGCTTTCAGTTGTTCATCAAACTGCCGGACCCGCCCTCTCAGCGCTGCGGCCTCGGTCCCTGCGGGTGCGTTTAGTTCTGGTGCCACAGCTGTAATTTTCTCGTTTAGAGACTTCTCGTATGATTCTATCTGATACTCCCTGAAGAGGTATATCAGCGCACTGATTGTTACCAGTGCGATAAAGCTGACAATGAAGCTTGGCAAAACTTCAAGTAGTCTGCCAAGTGTAAAGGTAAGGAGGGGGTTATAGGAGTAGGGGCCTGATCGGAAGTTGCTGGTGCTGTTCGTAGGCGGGTCTTCTTGTGCTGCAATTGCTGCGAGCATTCCAATTAGTTCTTGATGAGGCACACGTGCCGGGAGCAGCAGCTGTTGAACCTTTCGATTCAGCGCGGATTGGATAGCGTCTCTTTCACTAGGTAGTCCGATTACATAGATGGGATCAATGGTGCAACTGTAACGGTTTTCAGCCCACCGGAGGTTTCTAATTAAATGCGAGGTTAAGGAGCCAAGATTACGGTCGGTTTCAAAAGTAGATTCGTTGCAGTAGGCTCCGTCAGCAAATATGGCCATCGTGAGGTGTCTATCTTGGCAATCTATTATCGCGTGAGACCGTTCTTCGGATTCTCCCTGCTGGCTGGATAAGGAGCGATTATCTCCTCCCGCAATCTTCCGGACTAATGGCAACAGCGAGCCCGGAGTCGTAATAAGCGTTGGTTCTAGACCAGCCTCTCTGGTAAGTGCCAGCACGCTCTCCATTGTGCTGCGCTCAATCAATTGGACCTTAACCTCAACAAGGTTGGCACCTTCTGGACCACGATCTCCTCCCACCCCTCGGAACGGTCCCTGGATATCGTAGTGAAGATGGAACGAATCGGTATCCAGAGGTAACTGTTCTTGAACCTCACCCTGGATCACTTGTTGGATCGCCTTAGGGCTTGAAAAAGGCAATGCCAAATTTAAACTTATCAGATTCTTGGGGGGGATAACTATTGCTAGATACTCCCATGACGATTGAATCTGCGCCTTGAGATTAATAAAAGGATTGATTGCCAGCTGTTGAATCGGGGCACGAGCAGCGTTACCGCTACCGTCCACTACCGATGCGTTCTCCCGCGAATCGCTCGATGTGATGCTCTGGTAGGTTATGAGGTCTGATGGTTCACAATCGAGAGAATAACGTTCTCGAAGAGTACAGGAAACCCCGCGGACCTCAAAGAGAAAGACTTGAGGTGGATTTACACTGGCATCTATGCTGAGAATGCTTTGAACTGTACTTTTCTGGCCCACAAATTCTTCGAAATTTGATTAGATATTGCGACAAAGCGACATTCGGGGACAGTTAAGGTGAGGTTTTGAAAACCAGCAAGCTATGCAACGCCGTTTGAATCTCTTAGGACTTGAGCCTTTCACCCTCCGTGTCGTACACCCTTTGTTACGCTAGCACAAATCTTAGGTTATGTCTCAATTTAAGAATTTGATAGTGGTGCTGGTGACCGGGAATAGCGCCTCCCCATCATTTAGTCGCCCAATACCACACGAGCCCTTCTCGTGCTTCAACTGACCGAGTAAGAAGGGCCCCATTGACTCACCCCTATGTTCGCATAAGAAACTATAGAAGTTTCAATTTACTTGGGAGCGTTGGCGGTACTGCACCTTCATAAATCGCTGGTATTTGCATACAGCTCTTCGAGCGCCCTACGTATATCTGCGCGCCTAAGCAGTTGTTCTCCCAGTTCTTGAGTAAGTAAAAGTGCTTTTACGTTAGGAAATTTTTTTCGGAATGATTTTAAGCCACTACTGACTTTCTTTCGACTCGACTTGATCTCAAGGGCAAGGGGATGATTGTTAACGATCACGATAACATCAATCTCAGCCTGGCCTTCACTCCAGTAGTAAAGAGGCAAACCCGAGCTGCTGAAATGAGCGATTAAAGAGGCTTCAAAGAGACGTCCTCTCCACGCAGGGTCACTTATGTCTCGCCTCGTTACTGCTCTAATTAGACTGTTTGCTAATGGAACCAGCTTTGGGCTGGAGGTCCTTCGGCTCACCGGGCGGGTGGAAAATTTCTGTAAGGATATAACAAGGTATGATTGCTCGAGTAGTAGGCAATAGTCTTTGATCGTATCGGCGTTGCCTTTATCTTGCAGCTGCCCGAGTAGTTTTTGGTAACTTATGACCTGTGCGGGATACTCCATGACTAGCTCGAAGAGCTGCCGAAATAGTGCTGGTTTGTTAATTCGGCGGCGTGCAAGGATGTCCTGCTCAATAACAGGGTCGATAATGGAATGCCGCATATAATTTTCCCAACGCTGCACGTTTGGCAAAAGCTGACTAGGGGCCGGATACCCACCAAACTCCAAATATGCATCAAGAGAAAACTCAAAGGTCTCTTGCATTTCTGCAAGACTCCAGTGAGAAACTCGGTGTAGTTCGAAGCGACCGGCAAGACTCTCGGTGAATCCGTATTGAAGCGCAAGGCTGGATGAACCCAAAATTACGACGCGCAGTGCTCGGCCTTGCAGCCGATCCTCATCCCATAAACCCTTAACCGTTCGACTCCAGTCGGCTACGTCTTGAATTTCATCAACAACGAATAATGCTGGGCTCGGCAGAAGTCGGGCCGCGACCCAATGCGCCCTGAGCCATTCTGGTCCCGGAGCGATCTCGTTGTCGGCGCTGACGTAGATACTGGCTTCTGACCAAGCGCGTAGGATTTGCTGTACCCCGGTCGTCTTTCCGACCTGTCTTGGCCCGAGCACAATTTGTATAAATAACGGTTCTTGGTCTAGGACGGCTTGTAATGTGTGAGTAAATTCACGAGTAATTTCATTCATATATACTTTTATGAGGTTTACCTCATAAAAGTATGAGGCAAACCTCATAAAGTTACAAGGCTTGTATGATGCTCGGGTGGACGGGATCCGGCTAGATTGTGTCGTGGGCGGAAGTGAGAGAGGAGGTAAAGAAGGGGGGACTTTGTCAGCTTATGCCGGTTCCACCTCAAAAACTGAGTTCGACGTAAGAACTGCGTTAACTGTTTGAAATTACTTCATTCACTTCGTTGCTCATGGTATAGAATGCTCTACGTAGCAAGCTACGCCTGCGATTTTATATCACTCGCGCCTCTCGTGTCTGAAGCAATTTCAAACAGTTGTCTTTGTTCTTACGTCGAACTCAGGTGAAAAGGTTTTCTGCTAACATTGAAGAATTTATGCGATGCCAATTAATGTGCTGGTGTTCTCCGGTGCTGTTTGGCGGCACTGCGTCTCTCTCGGCATACTGGAACTCCGAATCATATTGCCTCTACCACATAGTTGTACCCACCTTCACCACACGATTTTTCAAGCGTTTTGCATACCAATTTCGAAAATTCTATCGAGTCCTTTGGGCCTGCGATATAAAATGGTTTACCTTTAGATCCAAATTCAAACAATTCACCACATGTGGCACTGGAAGTATTCTTGAAGACCTGAAGTGCCTTAAGAACATCGGGAGACGGTGAAAATCCCAAGGAAGAAGACCAAGCGATTGCGTCTTCAACTAGTTTTTTTGCATAAGAGACAGACACCTCTTGGGATTCTTCATTCTGTTGGATTGCTTCTACCATTTGAGCCAAATCGGCACTTGCTATATTAAAACTATCTACCTTTTTCACCCCTAAACAGAAGGAATCAACCAAAAAAACAGTGACCCTAAGAGCAATACTGGAAGAGCTTGTCACCACCAGAACTGTTCCTATGCCCTTTGTTTTTAATTGTTCATTTGAAGGAGCAAGACAAAAGACAATTTTATTGATAATGGAAACTGCTCGTTGTGCAACCTTCCTCTCTTTGGTACGGTCAGCTCTCTTCTGTCTTTTCTTTTGTATTAGTTGAGATTGTGATTTTTTACTTTTGCCCATATTCGACTTTATTTGTGTTTAGTTTCCTTTTGAGTCCGCCTACACGACGTCGAACACAGGATTACTTGTTCGCTGGGGGGTGTAAGACTAGGCCATAATTCTAAGCTATGAGGCTTATCTAGATCAATGGCTGACAGAAGGATAGATACCCAAGCAAAAGTTTATTTGTCTTATCCCAGATTATTCACGAAACGCGCCTCCATAGTGCCTTAGCCGCTATGGAGGTGCGGGTAGGTGGTACATGAGAGAGCCATCTCCTAGAGGAAATTCGACAAGAACTATACCAAATACTTCAGGATTACTGTAAGTGTTGCGTAAAGGGAGTCAGTCGTCAAATAGGTAGGATGCAAAATGAAACTCAAAAACCCGAATGTATAAACGTTTTGATTTTTCGGATAGGCTCATGTTAATAATTATAAAATCATGTGTATATGAAAAATTTTTCTTTCCTTCTATTAAATACTCATTCTATCACTCCATTTCTCAATATGCTGTAAGCCTCTGAGAGAAGAGTGCTTTCGGGAGTATCCCTACCTATATGCGGATAACCTAGCTTCTGAGAATCAGTTTTTGGAAACTTATCTTGATTCTGAAGAGAGTATATTTGTTATAGTTCTGGCAGATGAAAAAATCATTGCTTTAGGAACTGGCATCCCTTTGATTGATACTGATGATATCTATAAGCAGTCATTTATCGAGAAAAATATAAATATTTCGCAGTACTTTTATATTGGTTCAGTCATAGTACATAGAAATTTTCGAGGTCGGCTTCTTGGTCTTAGAATTCTTACACAACTTGAAAGACTTGCTAACCTTAGGGATTATAAACATATTACATGCGCAATAATCGAAAGGTCTGATAAGCATGATTTGAGACCAGAAAAGTATCGACCTTTTGGTCATATACTGGAAACACGAGGCTACTCAAAATTAAGTGATATTAATGCAACCTGCGAGTGGAGAGATGTGGGGGATACGCATGAAAGCCCTAAAAAGTTGTCCTACTATGTAAAACATCACTAATTGAGGAATAATTATGGAGAATTATCTTACTAACAGAGTGGCCCTTGTTACTGGCGCATCTTCTGGAATTGGAAAAGCTACAGCGCTATTACTTGCGAGCAAAGGGGTTGAAAACTGCTCAATAAAAAGTAGTAATCTATAGACTTTTATTTACAAATATGAGATGTGTCCGTACATGAAATTGAGTGAATGGGCAAAACCTCCACAAAACTGGCAAAAACCAAGGCAG
>JBIIDM010000161.1:0-7783 GCA_044238365.1 Bdellovibrionota bacterium
TAGTAATCTTCAAAAATAATAAAGTATTAAAGATTACTATAACGACTCGCGGAGGCGAGTCAAAACAAACACATAGCCATCGCCGAGATGCGACTCAAAACCGCATTATTTTTGACGATGGCTATATATCACTCGCGCCTCGTGTCTAAAGCAATTTCAACCATTTACCTTTGTTCTTACGCCGAACTCAGGTTTAAAAGTTCACGGAGGGCGAGGAGTTTGGTCGATGGTTTCGTTTAATAATGGTTTATTCTGAATTATCAGCTGCTTAACAAATATGCCGCTGATATATGTAAAAACATATTTATTTTCTTTTATATATGTATTAGCATATATTTATGATAGACATCGTAGAACAACTAAGATTCGTCCGCCAGCAGCAGGGCATGAAGCAAGCCGAGCTTGGTGAGAAGCTCGGCTTGCCGCAAAGCCACGTCTCGAAGATTGAACAGGGGGCGAATGATCCGCGCCTCTCGACCGTCGTAGAAATGGGACGGGTATTGGATCAAGAGCTCGTCTTGATCCCGCGCCAGATGGTCTCCGCCGTACGCGCCTTTCTCAAAGGCGAAGGACAAGATGAGCGCCGTTTCCAGGCTGATGAAGGAGAGGACGCATGACCAGTCTTTTGCGCGTAAGCCTGAACGATGATTCAATTGGAACACTGACCCTGCTTCCGAGCGGCGGAGTGTTCTTCGCGTTTGATGAAGCCTATCTGAATGCAGCCAGCCGCCCTGTCCTGAGTCAGTCGTTTTTCAAGCCATCGGGGAAGATTATCCCGGAATGCAGATCCTCAGCGGGGAAGCTCCCGCCGTTCTTTTCCAACCTCCTGCCCGAAGGCCATATGCGGGATTATCTGGCGCAGCGTGGCGGGATTAAGCCTTCCAATGAATTTAACCTGATCAAGCTTTTGGGACAGGACTTATCCGGCGCGATAATTCTCTCGCCACTCGAAGGCGCTGCGATCAATGCTTCATCGCCAGAGGAAGCCGACGATCGAAAGGACCTTAGGCCTTTACGGTTCTCTCTGGCAGGGGTGCAGCTTAAGTTTTCAGCGATAGCTGAACGCCGGGGGGGGGCTTGCCATTCCCGCTAGCGGCATGGGCGGTGCCTGGATCGTGAAACTCCCCGCCCAGAATTATGCCCATGTGCCGGAGAATGAATTTGCCGTCATGGACTTAGCCTCGCGCATAGGCATTCCTGTGCCGGAAACAAGGCTTGTGCCTCTGGCCGAGATTGAGAACCTGCCCGAAATGGGCGTTCTAGCCGGAAAACAGGTATTGGCCGTCAAACGGTTTGATCGTACCCCAGGTGGGAAGCGCATCCATATCGAGGATTTTGCCCAAGTCTATAACGTTATGCCGGAAAAAAAATATGACGGCGTGAGCTATGCCGGCATCACCGGCATGGTCTGGACGCTTACCGGAGAGACAGGCTTGCGGGATTTTATCCGTCGCCTGAGCTTCTGTATTGTCACGGGGAATGGAGACATGCATCTGAAAAACTGGTCATTCATTTATAAAGATGGAATAACGCCGACCTTGGCTCCTGCTTATGATCTGCTTTCGACTATTCCCTATATCCCGCATGACGGTTTGGCACTTAAACTCTCCGATACTAGGGATATGAAGGCGATTAGCATGGAGCACCTCAGAAAGCTTGTGAAGAAAGCTGTAGTACCAGAGCATATTGTCCTACAAACCGTTCGCGACACCGTGGACGCAACCCGAACTGCTTGGGCAGAGCGCGGTAAGCAATACGATCTCCCGGCAGACATTAGGAAGTGCATTCATAAACACATGGATGATGTGAAAATCAGGGATTAAAAGGTGCCGCGTACAGTTGGTGTAAGTATCTGAATTGAATTTTATACCCGATAAGTGAACTTATCGGGTATAAGGGTGCCTGAACACCAAAAAAACGCTCCACAGCCCATCTCAATCCATAGTTTCACTGGTCACCCCGCTCTTCAGGCCGAGTACTTCCATCCAGTGCTATCCTTATGACTTTTTGAAGCGAAACCGGTATATAAGGATCAGAAAGTTTGCCTTAATTCCAGGAAGTACAAAATGAGTTATCCGGAATATTCATACAAGGTCCTCATCCGAGAAGGACATCTCGATACCTTTGGGCATGTGAATAACGCTACGTACCTGCAACTGGCAGAAGATGCCCGCTGGGAAATGCTGGTCTCTGCCGGTTACGGTCTAGATGTTGTGCAGAGAACTCAGCAAGGCCCAACCATTCTGACAGCTGAGGTTTTATTCAAACGAGAACTGTGCCTAAGAGAAGATGTCACGATAGTCACTCAACTTCGGAGTTACCATGGGAAGGTTGCTGTGCTTGGGCAAAAGTTCCTGAAAGCAGGTGGTACGGTCGCGACGGAACTCACATTCAAGGTGGGGTTGTTTGACCTGTCACTCAGGAAGTTGATCCTCCCAACACCGGAGTGGCGATCTGCTTTAGGGGTAGCAGAATGATTTGTGCCTGGTGCTATGGGCGAAGAGATAGGTTGCCGAAAATTATTAGTTTTCAACAGTCCGGAGAAGTCTGAAAAATTTAACTGTTCCCGCAGTAACAAGCGGATGCTTAGAGCGCGTTAACTTACTAGTATCAAAATGAAACAACTTATACTCTGCTTATATTTTCTCTCCGGATTTTCTGCTCTGTTGTATCAAGTTATCTGGCAACGAATTATAACATTAACGATTGGGGTTGATACATTCTCCGTTTCGTTAATTGTAGCAATTTTTATGCTGGGCCTTGGGTTCGGTTCGCTGCTAGGCGGTGCGCTCGCGGATAGACTTTCAAGTAAAACCGCGCTCTTTGTCTTTGTGGTTCTTGAGGCCTTGATTGGATCATTTGCCCTGTATAGTAAAGTTATTTTATATGATTCAATTTACCTCTCCTCCGTACACCTGAATTATACTACTGGAGTTTTAGCAGCCATTTATCTTTTGATTCTTCTTTTGCCGACAGTATGCATGGGAGCGACTCTGCCAATTCTTTCACGGGCAATCGCGAATTCTCTTACCCTTGCGCCAAGGGAAGTTTCTGTAATTTATGGAATGAATATCTGCGGAGCTGCTTTCGGTGCTCTCATTTCCGGATTTTATTTGGTTAGGCTATTTGGTTTTGAAACTACTACTAAGGTCGGTGCAATTTTAAATTTCTCCACGGCGATTATTATAATGTCATTGTTGCCTTTCATCAGGAAGGAGCGCAACTCGCCGATTCAAAGTCAGGAGCACGCCGATAGTGTCTCTAAGATCTGGGCCTACGCCTACTTGTCCTCAGGCTTTATCAATCTGGGATTGGAAATTCTTTGGTTTCGAATATTGGGAACTCTCCTAAAGTCGAATGCGTTTACCTTTTCATATCTGCTTTTTCTGTATCTTATTGGATTAGCCGCAGGGATTCTCACAAGCACATTTTTTAATCCCAGGCCCAAACAACCTGGCTTCTGGTTTTTAAGACTGCAGTTAGCTGCTATTATTTTTTCGGGCTTTTCTCTGGTTGTTTTAACGTTTCTCTTAAATAACAGTAGTGTATTCGGTAATATAAGAGCATACCTGAGTGGCTATGAACATGTGCTGATTTCAACCGGTCTATCGAACTCGTCCCGAGTATTTTTTGCTCTTTATGCCGTAATAGCCCCTCTCCTGATCTGTATACCGACTTATTTAATCGGATTTAGTTTTGTTTTCCTCCAGGAAGAGAGCATCAAGAGGATCTCGGGTATTGGCAAAACTCTTGGCGGTCTTCAGGCTTTTAACATTGTAGGGTCGACTTTAGGATCTCTAATAGTTGGGTTAATTCTACTCGAGTACCTTGGAACGATTACGACACTTAGACTAATCATTCTTTTATCACTCTTTTACCTCTGTGTTTTGGTCAAACTGGGATGTTTCAAATTCGAACGATACGCTTTTCTGTCGTGCATTCTACTAACCGTATATTACCTTCCTACCAACATAAAGTTCTTGGAGTTACTCCATGGAAGTCTTAGCAGTGACAGAATCTCGGTTGCGGAAGATGGTACAGGAGTCGCCGCACTCAAGGCCGAAGGTGGAAATACCTATGTCTTTACCAACGGACTCGGTCAGAGTTGGATTCCGTTCGGTTCTATCCACTCATCTCTTGGAATATTTCCTTTGTTTGTTCATCCTAATCCAAAAAATATAGCCGTTATTGGCCTAGGTTCAGGTGATACTCTCTTTTCGAGTGCTGGCAGAAGGGGCATCGATTCTGTTAAGTGTTTTGAGATTGTGAAACCTCTTCGCTCATTACTCAAAGACCATACCAGCTACCCGGGCTTAGTCGGCATTAGCAGCAATCCTATTATTGACATTATTTATGGGGATGGAAGAAAGGAAATTGCCAAGAGTTCTATGCTTTTTGATATCATTGAGGCTGATGCGTTAAGACCAACAAGCGCATATTCTGGTAATTTGTACTCTAAGGAATACTTTGAGCTGTTACGCTCTAAACTGGCTCCGGGTGGCTATGCTGTTTCCTGGATTCCAACGGAAAGAACGTTGAGAACCTTTATGAATGTTTTTGAACATACGCTTCTGTTTCCCTATGTAGCAATTGGCAGTAAGGAAAAGATTGTCTTTGATAAAGAGGAGGTATTGGCTCGCGCTAAGGATGCCTATTCAAGGAATTACTACAAAAAAGCTGGCATTGATCATATTGGATTAATTGAGGACGGTAGTAAGAATGCTCAAATCCTTGGACAAGACTTACGGAAGGATCTGGATATTAACACTGATTTTTATCCCAAGGATGAGTTTAACACCTAGTTCGAATATTTATTGGCTGGAGAGGCTATTGTATTATTGGATTGCATAACCGCAACCTTCTAAGCACTCCTGAGCATTCGGTTTTCAGGAACGATCTGCTGATACGTTGAGGTAGACCCAAAAAAATACTGAGCAGTACTCACAGGCACCTTAAGAGTATCATGCTCTAATTTGATGTGAAAGACGGCATGAGGAAAAACGGTAGTCAGCGCCGGATGAGCGGCCGCGATCAGCCCCTCCCGGCTTTATGCGGGACGTCTCTAGACACCGCAGATCTTCTCAAAAATTTTATAATGCGTCTCCTCCATTTCAAGTGACCGATATGTAGCCTGCGCGGTAAGATTATCCTGTTCAACATAAAGCCGAAAACCACAAACCCCGCCTTCCTGTTTCGAAAGATCGAGTACATAATGATATAGGCGCCGATATAGTCCCTGTCGCCGAAATTGCGCACGTACGAATACACTTTGGATCCACCAAAAAGTTCCGTTTCGCCAATCACTCCATTCAGTAGTAATCATCAGACTTGCCGCGACGATACCTTGAACCTCTGCTACCACGTAGAAGCCAGCCCCAGGATTACGTAGCAAGCCCCTTACCCCGGCAGCTACCACGTCGGGCTCCAGGGCCTTATTCTCCGTTTCGAGGGCCATTGCTGTGTTAAATTCAGTAATAATCGTAGCATCTTTGTCTTCTGCCTTACGAACAACAACACCTTCATTCATTTTAATTAACTCCGCTTAGAAAACATACAACTAGACGATCTGTCCTTTTCTTGTGAGATGTTACGATCTACATGCCAACAGAGCCCGTCAAAAGGTTAGTAAGGGCTAACATTTAAACGAATGTTATTGGGAAGATCGGTCGGGACATCGGCACCGATAAGCGCAAATTTAACTAAGTCACGAGAGAAATCATATATAGGATCACTTTGTGCGTTTTTCTCTCGACGCTGCTCTCGATCCCTCCGGTAACTGCCATGGCTCTCAGCGGTATTACTCGCCTGCTCCTTACGCAAAAAATCGATGGTTTTTATCTGGATTTCTACTCAATGGTCGCCCCAGAATCCGGCAACCTTTATCCCGCGCCAATTTATGTGTTCCCCTCCCAACTTGTCGGTCGTCTTAAAAATGTCCAATCCGCGAATCTGATCCGAGGGCTGGAGGCCTACGGTCTCAAATTCTGCATCACTCCATCGAAGTTGCACTAGCTGCCCATATACCGTTCGAACATCTTCTTCAGAATCCACCACAATGGCAATGCCACTGAGATCCGTTATAGTATTCCCCTCAAACATCCTGTCAACTACCTTATCGCTTAGGCTATCCCAAGCCTTAATTCTCGTTCGAACAGCATGGACCGCACCATCAGTGTCTGCACCGGATGAGCGATATTCAATTACGCTAGCGCCTAGAGATTTTGCAGGTCTTGCGCTGATACTCTCTGCAATTTCGAGGTCCGATCTTGAGAAAAGTTCGCACTTCGACAGGGGGTGTTTTAAAATAACGGAACTTCCATCGTCCTGCGTAGATACGTTCTTTAGGTATACCTGGGCCTCAATGGTAACATCATCTCCAAGGTAGCGATGACAGAGCAGACCGGCAAGCTTGTGGAGTCCCTTTTCCTCATTTAGAGAAAGACTCGCAAGCTCTGTTCTTACCTCTTTAAGCCGTGACTCCGATACGGTAAACGTATGCACGGCGCATGGATCGGTCGTTGCTCCCATTCGAAACGTGTTAAAATCACGAAGTAATTGGTTTACAACAACGCTGCCTGTTACACTTGATAGTGGTGATATGGCGCATTGCTCGAATGGACGAATCTGGGATTCTGGTTCGGCTTTGTACACTGACGAAAGATCAACATATAGCTTTTCGCACGCTAATAGGGCTTGAGGCGAGTCGTCACAAACAAGTCGTTCCACAAGGTCACGGAGTTGCTTCACAACCTCCTGGGAATTATTAGCAGTGCCCTTCCCAAATTCGCCTCCCCGACTTTGAAGCACGTGGAGGCCCGCATTAAATCCGCGGGAAAAGTCGCAAAACATCGTCGCTTGTGACAAATCCAGATCGGATTCCCCGCCATTTTTCTTGGATGACGCATCGAAGTGTGAATAGTCGATAGCATCTCGAATGCTTTGTTCGATCATCCCGATCCACGCAGGGTTTACCTCCAAATTATTGAGTTGGCATACCCCCACTTGATATGCCAATTTCTCAACCAGTACCGCGAGGCCCCGCTCGTGGATGCCGCATGAACTGGTGTTGAAGCATGCTGAAAGCGGCGTAGAGAAAAAATTGTCATCTTCGGTATATTGTTTTTGTTCCGTTACCTGCATAGTTTAAACGACACATGAAAGCGATAGTAATTAAATATGTACCTAGATGTTTTCGATACCGAAGGGGAGTGTCTTCTACCAAGCGTACTGCCATTGAATCTACTTTCATCGGGACCCCTATTGTATTGCTATCGTGCCGCATGCTCGCAAGGAAATAATGAGAAAACTGAATGCCCTTGTGTCTAGGGAGAAAAATCCAGATTTTAAGACGAGGTGTTAAAAGGCATCAACCAGTTGAGTTGCTCGTTCCGCAAAATCATTTACAGAGGAAAAGTTAGGGGGATTCACCGAATAGCCACCGATAATCCGGTAGATTGATAGCACTCCAAAATAATCAGTGCAGGCATTTGCTTCTGAGCATACTCTCCAATCTATTGCTATGCTGCGTGGCCTGGTTTGCAGGAGAATTAGACAGGAAACCAGTATTTGGTTTATCCTCATGGGATTCCGTTACTTGTTGTGATCACCGACTAGCCTTGAATATTCCCCTCCCCTGCCGTATGAATCGCAGTGCAACTGAACTTCTACGACGAAGAGATATCGGCCTTCCGCTGAGGGATCTCACTGTATCCAACCCGGTGGGAATTTTGCCTGAGTTTCCGAGTTCTTTGCTAACAGAGGCAAGTGACCGGTATTTGCGTCA
>JBIIDM010000162.1:0-7763 GCA_044238365.1 Bdellovibrionota bacterium
ACCTCGCGGTGGACACCCTGGATTCAACTATACGTACCGGTTCACCGCAGCACGTTCGGGACTTTCACCCGTTAGACTCACGCCCTACCGGGCGCACTAGGTTTGATAAGTCAAATCTTATTTTTTAGATGGAAGGTTTTTTATGAGCAGAACACTTAAACCATGCGGTACCTGCAATGGAAGTAAACAAGTCAGACACACAGAGACAGTCAAGTTAGATAATGGAGCTACAAAAACTTCTACCTATATGATAACTTGTCCCAGCTGCAACGGAGAAGGGTACGTCGAATCAGCTTCTTAAAGCTACCATTTGGTTTTTTTATTCACCCACTGTATAAATTACTTACAGTGGGTTTTTTTGTTGGGGGTTGGTTTTTATGAGGATTCAAAAAAAGATTTTGAAAGGCTGGCCAGGAAGAGAAAATTCTGATTCGTAAGCGGGCTCTGGTCGAAACCGTCAACGACCAGCTAGTGTTCGTTACATGCACGAACCCAAAACTCAGGTTACAAACGACAAGCAAATACCCATTCCAGAAAATAGACTCTTCTGAGATTTTGAATTGGAATGGGTATATATACCGGTTAGGCCGTGACGCTTGAACCAAGTTGATGTGTTTGATCGTCTGATGCTATCCTTTCAGTAGGGAGCTCGCTGTTCACCACTGAAACAATGAATTGCCTGAACTCATGACCAAGGCTTTCAATGGTTTCTTTTCGGTGTAGTCTGGTGCTGAATACCCATCTAATGGTCAGTTTTCCTTCAACTAGGTCTGCGGAAATTGCAATAGCATAGCGCCTCAATCCATCAGGATCGTGATCAAGATTGGCAAAGTGATAGGCCTTAGAGAACAGAGAACTCTGATCAAAGACAGCATCGATATTTCCACGATAATTAAGTAGCACTTTTGCTTGCGGTAGCTGCGCAGTTTTAATTAAAGTCTTCTCGTTTAGTCCATAATACCTATAGAGCTCGGTACTTGTACTAAGTTCATCTACTGTATTCATCTGCGTAGCAACATCCGATATGAGAACGCTTACCGGCAATGAAGAGTCAATAGTCAACAGCGTTGGCGCATAACTAACGAGGCACCCAATGGTCCTGCTTAGTTCATAACCCTGCAAGGCAACGTTTCGGCCGTGTACCAGTCGATCAAAAAACACTACATTGTTTTTCTGCCAATTGCTTAGAGAGTTTGCTAGAGCGGCGTTAAGTACGGTTTGAAGGTCGACACCATACGATCCTACGCGTAAAAGAGCCTGAGTTTCCCACTCTGAGAGCGAAGATGTTACAACACCGACTGATCCATTTGTATTTGCGGTCCAATCGTTTTTGAAATCTCTTGGTATCTCTGTGGTTGCTTGCCAATCCTGGTGCAACCATTTCTCGACGTTGGCGGCCGTCGCATGCGAACTGGCAATCTGTTGTAGCGTATGAGTCCAACTTCCGAATGATACGGCTGGCACTGATGTTGAAGGTCTGCCTCCCGCTTCCAGTGTAAGATAGGTACGCTCGAATTCAAACCAGAAGTTCTTCCATGAGATGACGTCCATCATAAGATGGTGAATCACGAAATAGAGTTCCTGCGCCTCGTTCTCCCCAGAGTCAAAGAGTATCATGTGGGCAATCGGTCCATGGCCCAGGTTTATATTCTTCTGGCAATCGGCAGCTGTCTCTCGCATAGCCTTCTCTTTTTCCGCAGGGCAAAGGCCCGATAGTTCGACGGTTCGGAATGCAAGGGTTTTCTCCGGGGTATCGACGACTATCCCCTTCCAGGTACCTGCCTCGCGAGTTATAGTGAGTTTTAATGCATCGTGCCGTTCGCCGAGGTGCCTAAAGGCTCTTTCAAGTGATTTGTGCGAGAGGCGCTTTGCTGCTACCAAGATTCTGGAGACATTCCAGCGATCGCTTGGCTGTTCTCCTCGTGCAGTCAAAAAGTGCAATATAAATGGAGGGAAGCCCGCCAGATATCCAGTTGTTTCAACATCTGGGACGCTGCATACCCTCAATGAGGAACTGTCAGAAGTTTCCTCAAGTAACTCGGCAACTGTTAGCTTTTTCGCAAAATCCAGGGGTGAAATATTGATATTCTGTTCATTCGCCAGCATACACACATACATGGCCATGAGTGAATCACCACCGATACTTCGAAAATCGTCGAAGACACCTACAGCGGGGATGTTGAGGACATCTTCCCAGATTGTGGTCAAGGTTCTTTCAGCGTCCGTTCGTGGTGCAACATAGTTTTCTGTAACAATCAGGTTCCCTAAGGTTGGCGGTGGCAGGGCCCGACGTGAGATCTTGAAATTTTCATTAAGCGGCATCTTATCAAGAACAATCCAGCCAGAAGGTTGCATGTACTCTGGAAGCTGCTTTTGCAGAAAGGACCGTACGGGTGCTAGTGCAAATGTTGACGGATCTTCTCCGGTAATATATGCAATCAGTCTTTTTTCTTTTCCATTTATCTCGGCTGCCGTGACGATGGCGTCGCGAACACCAGGTGCCTGTCTCAAAATGCTCTCAATTTCGAGGAGCTCGATCCGTTGCCCCCGAAGCTTGATTTGAAAATCGCGTCGGCCGAGATACTCCAGGTTGCCTGTTTGATCAATTCGGCCAAGATCACCAGTTCTAAAGTAGTCTGTTTCTCCAATTCTGAGGAAGGCCGCTTCAGTGAGCTCCGGTCTGTTAAGATAGCCAGTCATAATTCCCGGGCCTGAAAAACAGATCTCGCCAGCTTCCTCAGTTCGCGCTATCTGACCATCTTCCTGCACCAGGATAACCTCTGTAGGCGGGAAGGGCTTTCCAATATACGACGTATCAACACGTCTCTCACGGGGTATTAAGTAGTAACACCCCATACAGGCAATCTCTGTACATCCATAAATCACATAGATTTCGGCTTTTGAAAAAATGGTTTTGAGGTTTTCCAATAACTCCGCGGGAACGAAGTCACCGCCGGAGGAAACGTGGCGCAAACCCGCAAACTGGGTATAGCTGCTATAATTTCTTAGAATGTAGTGAATTAACCCCTTGAGTAGATTCGGCCCAATATGTACAACTGTTGCCCGTTTCAATGCCGCAACCATTGTGCTGAAGTCCATTATCTCCTCCCTTGTAAGAATAACAAGGTGGCCCCCAGTTGTTGTGCAGGTAAGTAGATCGAACAAGCTAATACTAAATGAGTACTTTGCGATGGTAAGAACAGTATCTTCAGCACCAATCCCGAACTGTTGCTGCGCTGAATGTATATAGAAAGACAGACCCTGTTGGCTTATTGCGATTCCTTTTGGAACTCCAGTTGTTCCCGAGGTGTAGAAAATGTAGGCTGTATTTTGACTGGTGGTAGCGATTTCAGGATTGTCGATTCCTAAAGAATTTGAACAGGCACTAATCTGTTCCAGGGTTACCGGCTGAATCAAAACCTCTTCGAGAGATTCGATAAGTTCTGACTGGGATACGGTGAGGTCAGGTTTGGCGTCGTTGAATATTCGCTCAATTCTGGCAATCGGATATTCGGGGCTTATGGGTAGGTACACCCCGCCTGCCTTCTGTATGGCCAAGAGCGTTATAATAATTTCAAAACCGGGCTTTAAACATACCCCAACACGGCGCTCCGGACCAATTCCCTGGGCAATCATCCAGTCTGCAACCACATTAGCTCTTTGGTTGAGTTCCAGATAGGTGAGCGTGGCATCACCGAATGACACCGCAGTTCTATGGGGATAGTCACGCACCACTTGTTCAAATCGTAGGCTCAGGCGAGTCTCGGGTGTGTTCATAGAGGGAGAAATTACTAACGTCATCGGTAGATTAGTTATGCTTGTGCAGTATTGGAGTCCCAGTGGCAACCCCTAAAGAAGGCGATGAAACAAGTTTAAGAAAGTGAACGCGCTCTGACTTGGTTCGTATGGGATCGGACAAGAGACATAATAGCCATTTTAGTTGAAAAAGCTAATGAAAAGGAGGCGTCATCCGTATTCAAGTCGTAGTTTTACCGAGCCTTGATGTCTACGATGTGGAATAGTTTGGTGTTTTATTTGAGTAGGGGACAAGCATACGGTGAAAACAATGCTTGCCGTAGAGGTCGTGGTTTAGCAGCGAAATTTGTTACAGGAGTTCCTAAATAAAGTAGGCTGGTTGGCGCCATGGTAGAACTACCGGGTGCGACCATCCCCGGGTTACTACGAACAGGCTACGAATGATGTGGGATTTTTTTTCTCAATGATGCACAGCGTATCCCGGATTATATCGTTTCTAGCTTTGAACGCATCCAATGTCAGGGTGTTTGCATCATATCAGGGTTCCTTGCTACTAACACAACGCTGTTCAAGACCTGCGCAAGGAGCCTTGATTTTTTGACTATGCAAATTAGGGTAATATGGAAGACTTGATTGGCGATTTAGACATTTGGAGTTTTGTTTACCTAACCCTGTTGAGCACTGCTGCGTTTGTAATCTATAAGGGTCGCTTTGTCCGTTATATTCCAAACAACCGCGTGGGGGTTGTCGAGAAATTCTTTAGTATTGGTGGTTCTGTAAAGCAGGGCATCCTTGCGCTGAATGGGGAGGCGGGGTATCAACCGTGGGTGTTGAGAGGTGGATGGCATATCATGAAGCCGTTCATCTATAGAATTCATAAGGTGCCTCTCGTCACAATTCCGCAGGGAAAGTTAGGATATGTGTTTGCCCGGGGGATGGTAAGGCCTTGCTTCCTGAACAAACTCTGGCGTCGAATGTTGATGCGTTCGACTTTGAAAATGTCGTCGATTTTCTTAGCCATGGAGGCCAAAAGGGTCCGCAGCGAAAGATCCTTAGGGAAGGCACTTACGCAATCAATCTAGCGCAGTTTGTAGTAATCACCCACGACACGTTATACTATCACGATCTTGATGCGGGCGATGGAGCGCTGTTCCAGGAGATGTCCCAGGTTATTGCTGAGCGGGGTGGTTTTGAACCGGTCGTAATTAAGGACCGAGATGATAGTATCGGTGTCATCACAGTTCATGATGGCCCTTCTCTTGGTGAAGGGGAGATTATAGCGCCGGTCATTGGCAATGACCCGGACAACATGGACACGTTTCATAATAATTTTCAGGACCCAGAGGCTTTTCTGCGCGCGAGAGGTAGGAGGGGGCGCCAGTACCAGGTGCTTGTTGAGGGAACATATTATATCAATCGCCTGTTTGCGACTGTTGAGGTTGTGCCAAAGACCGTTGTGGATGTGGGGCAGGTCGGAGTAGTGGTTTCATATGTTGGGTCTCTTGGTACCGATGTATCCGGGATAGACTATAAACATGGAGAGCTCGTCGAACAGGGGTCTCGAGGGGTCTGGGAAACACCGCTTCTTCCTGGTAAGTACGCCTTTAACACGTATGCCGGTAAAGTGGTTATGGTTCCGACTACCAACTTCATTTTAAAGTGGAACCGTTCCGAATCTGGGTCCCACAAATTTGATGAAAACCTCGCCGAAGTTTCATTGATTACCAAGGATGCGTACGAGCCATCACTTCCGCTAAGTGTGGTTGTTCATATAGATTATAAAAAAGCGCCCCTAGTAATTCAACGGTTTGGTGATATCAAGCGACTGGTGGAGCAAACTCTAGATCCAATGGTTTCGGCGTACTTTAAAAACGTCGGACAGACACGAACGTTGATTCAACTCCTGCAGGATCGGAGTGAAATCCAACAGACGTCCTCTATGGAGATGAAGACAAAGTTTACGCACTACAACCTGGAACTAGAGGAAGTTTTAATCGGAACACCGACGTCAGGTACCACTGCAGGCCAGATCGAGCAAATACTCAATCAACTTCGCGCGCGACAACTGGCGGAGGAGCAGGTAGAAACATATTCCCGGCAACAAAAGGCTTCTGTAAAAGAACGAGAGCTGAAAGAGACTGAAGCCAAGGCAAGGCAGCAGCAGGCATTGACAGAATCGGAAATCAGCATTGAGATTCAGTCAAATGAAGGAAAGGCTGAATACCAAAGAGCCGTGCAACAGGCTGCGCAGATTCGCGCGCTGGCGGAAGCGGAAGCGGAACGAGCGGCTCGCGTGGGAATTGGTCAGGCCATGGCAATTGAGGAACAGGTACTTGCGTATGGTGGGGCCCAATATCAGGTTCTACAGCAGGTCATTAACCGATTTTCAGAGGCGATCGAGAAATCTGGGGTGGATGTCGTCCCCAAGGTCGTTATCGGCGGAGGTCAATCTGGTAGTGCGGATGGTAAGGAGGGAGGGCTCTCAAGGGGGGGCGGAGGTAACATCATTGAAGGCCTTATTGCACTTGTGTTATCCGAGAAGGTTGGCATTGATGTGATGAAGCAGCCTAAGGTGAAGCGAAATCCGGCCGCCGATGCTATGCGGAAGCAGATTCGGAAGGACATGGATGCTGCGCATACGAGCGCTGATAGTGGGGTTGTGAGAGAGGTAGAGTAAAAGTAAGGTACGTCGGGGCGTTAGTGTTCCGCTGTGGTGGCATAATCGTTTGTGTATGCAAAGCTACTAAATTTAGTTTCTTGTCTTGGAAAAATGTGAGATTGACGTTAGTAGCGTAGCTACGCGGAGAATCGATTTCGCTTAATCGTGGTAGAGAAAATTATATTTTCAGGTATATAACCACAATTTTTTAAAGCGCGAAAGAATAAACTTACGAATGCTGGTCAGGCCGATTGTCAATCGGCAGATCTCCTACAGTTATACAGTCCCACCCGCCCTCGAGCTCCAGTAGAGAATGATGCAAAAATTCGACTTGATTAATATTCGCATTTTGTTTCAACCACTCACCATGTACTTTATCAAGTGCGGGAATTCCTGAACTATTAGTCAAGTAAAGTGTTTCGCCAGACGGGGTCTGACCAATTGTTCCATTCATTATGTTTGCTATTCTAGAGTTTTTATTAATTCTACCTTGCCCAGAGTTCCCAGGAGCACGAATCACCTCAAAACCTGCCTTCTCAAGCTCTTTTTGAGTCCTATCTAATACATAATTAAGAGCAGATAGTTCATGTTCATTGTACTTCATATCAAGGAGTGTTTTTTTCTCCAATGGGGTGTTACGTAGTGCTTTATCGATTGTTTCATTCATCAATTTCGGATCATTCAAGAGTATCTTATTATCACTCAAAGGTCTCATTTCCATATCAATGTGGAATGTAGGTTGAGAAACCGTCACAATATCTTTTGGATCTATATTCAGATCCTTAGCAATGAATTCTTTGGTAAGTTCAAATTTTGCAAGAATTATTTTAGCTGTATTTTCAATCTCCTTTTCAGGTGTATCACTTGGAATAGTATTTTTAGCCATCTGGATGGCCAGGTCCATTTCATCTTTATCCCAATTTGTTGATGAAGCTATTTGGGAAATTCTCTGCGGATCAAGCTGTCCCCTTGATTCTAATAGCTCACTATTTACTATTATACTTGATCGGCCAATAATAACTTTTCCTCCGGTCGCTAAAACATTGCCACCTTCTAAGAATACGTTAGATTCTTGTACCTTGATTCCTTGTTTAATTGCCTCCGCTGCTGCTTGTTCAGCTTCAGTCCTGTTTTTTCCTATCTTCTCTGCCGTCCTTCCTTGACCAGTTGCTGCCTCTGGTAAGTCGTATTTTTCCAATTTGTCGAGAGCTTTCGTAACTTGTGCGCCCGGTAGGGCGTGAGTCTAACGGGTGAAAGTCCCGAACGTGCTGCGGTGAACCGGTACGTATAGTTGAATCCAGGGTGTCCACCGCGAGGTGGAATCTGAAGAGGAGGAAGCAAAAGTCTG
>JBIIDM010000163.1:0-7731 GCA_044238365.1 Bdellovibrionota bacterium
TCAAAGGGAATATCCGAAAATACTCCATTGCCAAGCATTATCATGGACCCAATTCCGCCCGCTCTATCTATGTCCAAAAGCGCCTGCCGCACCTGACTATTTCTAATCAGAGTACTCTGTTCTGCAAATTCCCGCGAAATCGAAATCAGTTTGTTTAACGTCATCGGCCTGCCATCAGAAAAGGCTGTGAGTTTCGCAATAGCCTCATCGCCCGCCTCGTTTATTGCCTTACGGGTTACCTCATTCTTTAAAATTACATCGGTAGCCAAAGGACCAAAACTTCGGACGAAAACTTGCCGTGGGTCGACCATTACCCGATGGGCATCAAGTGGTTGATGTCTGGTCAGCCTTAATATACAGCCTCCGTGATATTGACCACACACATCTCCCAGCCCCGTTAGATGCTCCACTTCCACGCAATGAGCTACCATTCCCAGCTCAAGCCGTGTCCTTTGTAAGTCAAAAAGCTCATTCACGGCGAATGCTGTTGCCAGGCATGAGGCACCACTGACACCGAACCCACACCCCACAGGCAACCTCGTCTCAATGACTACCTTAACTGCGGTACTCTCGCGCCCGACTAAACGTTCTACAACGCTTATCACCGGAGCAAACTGAACAACTTCTCCATTCAGGACCACCTCGGTTTCCTCTGAAACTGGCCTAAAAGACGAAACTGGCCTAAAAGACACCGTTACGTCCACACATTCCGTTACCGTGAAGCAAACTCCCCGGGAATGCATGCGTGCCGGATCGTTAGAACCGATGACCTGAAACACACACGAAACATTTCCAGGAGCAGAAGCACGAACTTGTCTATATACCGTCACAACAACACCAACTGACTACTGTATCTTACTGTTGAATGGCAAATAGACCACCGTTGAACCAACGACTAAAACTTGATTCCCATCCACCAATTCCAACATACGAGAGCAGCCCCTTGAAGTCTCCAAATCTATCACCGGGATAAATGAGCTTTGGCATCTCAGTATCCTTCAACGGCTTCTCTAAAATTGTAAAAACCGCTCGCGAAGCATCATGGAGGCCACCTATTTCGTCTACCAGTCCTAGCTCTTTTGCGTGCAACCCGGTAAGAACTCGTCCATCCGCAAACTCACGTACCTTCGCTGGATCGAGACCACGCCCCTCGGAAACTGCCGCTATAAACTGCTCCTGTGTGGAGTCAATCGTCGCCTGAAGATATTTAGTCTCATCCTGCGTCATCGGTCTAAACGGATTGCCAACATCCTTGAGCTTACCACTCTTGATCGTTACCATCTGCAACCCAACCGCAGTAGCTATCTTTTCAAAATTGGGAAGCTGCATAATAACCCCGATGCTCCCCGTTAGGGTCCCGGCATTTGCGAATACCTTTGTCGCACCCATTGCAGCATATAGTCCACCTGAAGCCGCGATGCCTCCCATTGACACCACTATCGGTTTTTTCGCCTTGAGCTTTTTAACAGCCTCATACACTTCCTGTGATGGACCCACCGCCCCACCCGGAGAGTCTATTCTGAGCACCATGCCCGCCACATCCTCATCAAATGCGTACTTGTGAAGCTCTGCGACGACTTCTTTGGTATCCATGATCGGACCAACGAGCTCGAGAACCGCTACGGTGTGCCCATTCTTGCCTCCCGACAGCGCATCTGGGGATTGTATCGCTGTCACCACAATCCCGATCAATACTACTGATACGAGAATGTAAAGACCGAGCCGCGTAGCAGTTTTTAGAAGCCACATGAAATATTCGCGCATAAATCCCTGCTTGTGATGTCCATCCACCTTGCTATTTCTCCGAAATAAAAATCAAGAACTTTATATAACCTGAGTTCGACGTAAGAACAAAGGTAAATGGCTAAAATTGCTTTAGACACGAGAGAGAGAGAGAGAGAGGCGCGCAGTGATATAAAAGCGCAGGCTGATAGCTTGCTACGTCTCGAGCATTTTATATCATGAGCAACAAAGTGGATGAAGTAATTAGGGTGCGTTGACATTAACCGCAGTTCTTACGTCGAACTCAGGTTAACAGGGGCCACTACGATATTACAACATCCCAAGGGTCGCTTTCACCTCCTCGGGTGCCTGCCAAGGAGGCTCAAACACCACTTGGACACTAGCTTCACTTACCCCTTTGAGTGCACCTACCTTCGTCTTTACTTCATTGACCAGTTGTGGCCCCGCAGGGCAAAGGGGGGTAGTAAACGTCATCTCAATAGAAACTTTTGCATTACCAGCCTCGTCGTCATTAATATCGATGACATAAATCAGGCCGAGGAACCATATATCGAGGAATAGCTCCGGATCCTCCACCGTCTTTAACACCGCTATTACATCTTCTTGTGTGACCATTGCCCTCTTTGCCTCTTTGCCTCTTTGCCTCTTTGCCTGAGTCGCCCATATAATCAAGGTAACTATTAAATATTATAACGATTATCCTTCCGACATATGATCCTAAAAAGAGCAGTTTCGGGGTTTAAAGCGAATACCGGCTTTCTGGCGCCCACCGTCATTACCACGTTTGTAGAAAGAAGGAAACCCGACCCCAGACTAAACAAGCTGTATAATGTCCTGCAACAAGCTATTCACGGTCGTTACTACCCGGGAATTTGCCTGGAAGGCCCGCTGCAACGTTACGAGTTTTATGAATTCATTGGCTATATCAACAGTTGAGAGTTCGAGGGATCCGGACTGCAGCGCGCCAAACCGTCCAGTGTCGGGAGTACCAATAATGGGCTCCCCGGATTGATTTGACTCCTGCAAATAGTTGTCCCCGACTCTTTGCAGACCTTCAGGGTTTAAAAAATTCGCCATACCCAGAGTCCCAATCGTCGTAGTTCTTGCGGTATCAAGGACCGCAAAAATTTTCCCATCTTTCCCGATTTCTAGTGAGGTGACACTACCAAGACCCTGACCATCCTGGGTAACGGTCGAGACGGCCGAAGACCCGGCAAATTGAGTAAATTTAGAGAGGTCGATATCAAATGTATGGTTAGCAGATCCATTATTCCAGGGCACGGAAAGTGTAAGACTTTTAGTTGATCCCGCCGTCAGAACTCCGCCCGTATCGAAACTTAATTGTGCTTCATTTGCCACCCCAGTTAACTGACGTGGGCGCCCAGAGAAGACCGCTGCCGGGTCAATATCCTGACTTTCACCGTATGCTCGAACCGTATATTGTGGAGCCGCTGCACCCGTACGATAGAAATACAAGTTGATGTTATGTTCCTGTCCTAAAGAATCGAAGATACCAACCACCGTTGAGAATTCAGCCTCTGTATTGAGGTCGGTGAACGTGGGATCAGTTGCTGCCGGTATTGTTGTCCCAGCCGAAACATTTGTCGCTAGCGGCGTTGCGTTCACCGTCGCTGAAATCGCTACCGGCGAGGGTTGCGCATCCAAATTACCCTCTAAAACAACCTGGGTTGTTTCAATATTTTCCTGCTGTATTGACGAGACATTCAACTCTTCAAGACCACCCGAACCATTAGCCTTAAACCCAAGCACGGGATCCCCCTGCTGTGATACGAGTACCCCCTCTTGATTAATTCGAAAATTACCGGCTCTCGTATAATAATTCCCCGCTGCCGCCTTCAAAACAAAATATCCTGACCCCTCAATCGCCACATCAGTTTGACGACTGGTGAACTCAAGCGTGCCCTGTTCCTGAATCGGCACGATATTACCAACTTGCGTTCCACTACCCACACTTCTAGAAGACGACTGACCCGCTGAAACAAGGTCCTGAAACTCCGTCCGTGATGATTTAAAACCTATTGTGCTGGCATTTGAGAGGTTATCGCCAACTACTGAAATCGCTAATCCATGACTTTGAAGACCAGCTCTTCCCGAAAATAACCCGTTAAGAATAGATGGCATGAGTTTTTCTCCACCGATGTAACCTTTCTAACCTTTGTTCTTACGTCAAACTCAGGTTTCTAACCTCTCATCCCTGACGAAAAAAGAATACCAAAACTCCTGTTTCGGACTTTTCCAGCCCAGATTGGGCACTGAATCAAATTCAAAACTCCGGCATCAGCTGGGTTCACCTGGCACCGATGATTTCTTCACAAGAGCAACATCACCTACATTCACCTCCCTATCACCGACTAACAGCTTCCCATCCGGACCCGGAACGAACCCTGTCACCTGCCCGAGAACATAACTCTCAGCCTCCACAGCAGCCCCACCAACACTTGCCGCCATGACCTTAAATGAATATTGCCCTGATAAGGGCGTTTTTCCATTCAGATCGAAGGTGTGCCGACCAGCATCCTGGTAGCCCAATGGTACCGTTGTAACCACCTCCCCATTTGCATCTAACACGTCAAGATTCACTTCACCGGGAGCCTTTAACACCACATCAATCGAGTCAGCGTTAGCATCACCAAGCTGCACTGAGCTGCTCTTGATAGCAACATCATGTCCGAGATACTGAGCCATTGATGAGGCATCGCCACCACCTGACTTATCAAACTTCTCATTAAGATTCATCAACTGTTCAAGCTGACTGAATTGCGCCAGATCCACCGCAAAACGATCATTTTCCATCGGATTCAATGGATCCTGATTTTTCAGCTGAGTAACAAGGATGCTAAGGAACTCCTCCTTTTGCACAACATCTTTGCGTTTTGATTCGCTCTTGGCTGTCGAGCTCGCGGCATTCCCCTTCGTTCGTAAGGAGTCGACAAGAGTGCCTGTTTTCGATACATCATCCACCATGGCTACGATCCTTCAATTTTGTACATCTGGTAACGGTCTTGAGTATCCTTTCAGGAAGCAACCACCAGTTACCACTATCCGTAAACTCATACCCTTTTTAAACCCATTCGCTTCTATGCGACCCAATGCTCACTACTTTCCGTCGGCTCAGAACGGCTTTGATCGCCCTTCCTTGGTTCACTATCACCAGATAGGGTTCCAAATCCCGTATCACCATCATGCCCTCTATTATTCAGGAACCCGTTTGAGGAGTCACCACTAAAATTCATCTGTTGTCCAAAATGATTGCCTGTACTACTTTCACCGAACGCTATCGTCGCCTGGTCCAGATGTGGCAGTGCCTTCCGAATAAGCGCCTGTAATTCATCGCCCCTTTCACGCAAAAAATGGGCGACCAACGCCGATTCTGCGGTTAGGCGGGTATGAATAGAACCATCTTTCATAGTCATATCCACCCGTATCTTTCCCAGTTGAGGTGGATCTAAGCGCAGTGAAATACTCCGACCGTCCTTTGCCCGTTCTACCTCTCGCGCTACTTGTTCAAGCTTTTCCATCATCTTCGGAATCATGCGCTCTGGAATAGCAGTCGATTTTTCTTTAGCAGCATTTAGACCCTTATTCGATTTCTCAAAGACGCCACTAGGAACGACTTTCGATGCTGAAATCTCCTTCACAGCGCCCATTGGAGTCATACCAGCGTCCTCTACTGCATTCATCAACTCAGCCTGCTTCCCAGCCCCGATGCCATTAGCCTCCTTCGACACCCGCTCGATCAATGCGCGCAGCTGAAGCAACCCCTCCACCACCGGAAGTTCATTCGGAGCTTCCGAAGACGAGATTGTAGGAACGGCTTTCGATGTTGGAATCTCCTTGACGGCGCCCATTGGAGTCACACCAGCGTCCTCTACTGCATTCAGCTCAGCCTGCTTCCCGGCAACTGTTTGCCCGATGTCATTAGCCTCCTTCGACACCCGCTCGATCAATGCGCGCAGCTGAAGCAACCCCTCCACCACCGGAAGTTCATTCGGAGCCTCCAAAAACGAGGTTGTAGCTAAGGTCTGACCACCCGTGGGCGCATCTTCATCGGCACCTTTGTTCTCGTTCGTGGCAACCACTGCGACGCGGTCCTGCGGACTAATTAAATTCTCAATTACTCGATCGGAAGCCTCAAGTTCGCTCGTGAAAACATCAGTTTTGTTTGCTAACTTGTTTTTCGACGTATCATGCATCACTTCATCAACACTTGAATTGATAACGAGTGCTGGCTGATTGTCAGAAGGTAGAGCTAACTGTTGAATTTTTACCAAGTCGATCTCACCCTCAGCACCTATCTTTTCCACGCTGGGAGCGACTGTCTCCGCCTCGAGATTGCTCGTACCCACTATGCTTGTCCGCATTTGTCCAGCTTCTTCAATCCCCGGAACAACAGTGAATGCTGGATCCTCAGAAATTTCTGCTAACACAACCTCTTCGGAACTTAGCTCAGGACTAGCCACCTCAGGCGCTACCGGCTGAAGATCACACGTGGGCTGCACCACGGCTGGCGCAACCTCCCCAGCAGGCTCCTCAACTACTGCCTTCTTTTCGACCAACGCAGGCCGGTCTTGAACCTGTGTTGCCTCAACACAACTCTGACTTGAAATATACGCCTCATTAGGAGCGTCTTCGTCCTTGCGTTCCGTCGATTCTCCGACGGATTGCTCATGTGCCTCCGCCTCTACATCGCGAACCTCACCTTTCTTTTCAATTTTAGCAGTCTTACTGACCGGCAAGGGCTCGACTACAAGGGCCGCCATCAGGTCTTGCAAAGACCCCTCCGCAGCTCCCCCACCCTTGGAAAACGCATTTAAAAGCTTGCGAAACTTCGAGGCTTCCATTCCTTCATCACGTCCATCCCTGGAGGCTGTTTCGGGCTGCTGCCGTGCAACCAGTGCCTCTGTGGATTCTATCATTGTTCTACCATCTCCATGTTTATATTCTGAGCATCAGATTACCCGCAACGTCTGTGCTGGTCTGAGGTACAAGTATATAAGCAATCCTCGATCCGCCACCTAACTTAATGAAAATAATGAGAGAAAGGAAACAGAACAGGGAAAATTATACCACAGCGAGGGGACCTATTTTCCCACGGACAAGCGGGTGGATGGGCAAAAGAGCAGCACCGATGTGCCGCCGAGGGGTAGCAAGGTGAAGAATAAGTTGCTCTCACAGCCTACATATCAAATACTTACTCTAACTTCGCCGTAAGAACAAAGGTACATCATGCCCTAACCGACCGAACACTAGCTAATGCAGGCCTTACTATGAAACTACTAATCTTGGCGCTTGGACTGATTCTGCTCGCGTCTTGCGATTCCGCTCATAAAGACACTACCGAAAGCTCGGCCCCAGAGCAACAGAGCAGCCGAGAGAAAAAAACTTCGTTCGGAAAGGCAGTTCAGCGCGCCCGCGATTTAGACGATGCTTCGAAGGCACGAAACGAGGAGCTGGACAAGCAGCTGCATGATGCTACGGAATAGGGGTTTGTTCGGGGTGGGAATTATAGCGTGTGGCATTGTGGCTCCCTGGTTGTAACTGTTAGACCCTCACATCAGCTGTGAGAACTACACACGCCTACTTCCACGAGTTCGTTTTAATGTGGCCTCCACCTAAGTTTGAGCTCGCGACTATTGGGATCACCGTTGACCAGAGTAAATCCATTATCCTTAAGCTGGGTATGGAACCCCGTTAACAAATTGCTCCGATTCCTCCCATCCTGTGTTCCGATTAGTGGAATTCCCCTATCTTCGACTATCACGCCCTTCCGATAGTCCTCTCTCAAACTGGAGTAAGGTTCCCGTTACAGGCTCCCCCCAGCAGCATAATTGCCAATGTACAAAATCGAGTAGGACCCCGCTCGCACGGGGGACCTCTCACACCACGTAGCGTACTTTGCGTACTACGCGGTTCCATAATGAGTTTTACCAGTCAAACCATGGAGGCGAGCGAGAAGAGTCCAAGCTC
>JBIIDM010000164.1:0-7702 GCA_044238365.1 Bdellovibrionota bacterium
CAATAACATGCCCAGCGCACGTTCACTGCGGCGTGGAGTACCACGCCTCATTCACAAAACAATCACTTTCCTCGACCTTGAAAAAATCCCTGGCAGTTACAGATGGTTAGCTCGCTTTTGGGGCGCGTTTATGTTGGGGGTACCTGAGTAGTTACAGCTGTCTTTGTTCAGGCGAAGCCATTCAAACGCCGTCTCAACGGACAGTCCGTCTACTCCTGGCGCTCCCTTGTTCCCCTTCACGTGCTGACACGCTTTCCTCAGGTCGATGTCAAGGCTCGTGCTCCTTCGTCCGCCGTGGATGGATTCCCCACCTCAGAAGGCGCGCAGCTTCGCTTCCGGCTTCGCCGCTTCCTTTGTGGCCACCCTCTCCTGGGTGATTGTCTGGTTTCCTAATCCTTTCCCCGAGAACATCGGTACTGTCTCCTTACTCATTATAGTTCGGCCCTTCACGGTTCCCAAAAAGGACCCCGCTAATATGGCCTTTGCTGACTCCTCATGCTCTTCCCGGCTCGCATCACTGCTCGCCTGGTCCTCCTTTCGAGGACAGCTCATGAGGTCTCCCCGGGTCAAACGTGAATCTTTCTGTCCATCCCTCCCCAATGCACCACTTAGCGTTCCGGATGAACTGTGGTTTCCCCATCGCTGGCTGGGTCACCTACGCTAAATGGCCTGATTATCGGGTTTCTGTTCGTTCGGGCAGACTTTCGCCTCCTCCTCTTCAGATTCCACCTCGCGGTGGACACCCTGGATTCAACTATACGTACCGGTTCACCGCAGCACGTTCGGGACTTGCACCCGTTAGACTCACGCCCTACCGGGCGCACCAGCGAAAAGGGACGAAGTCCCTCTGGGCCCCCGAGCGCCCCGAGCGGGAATAGCTGCGCTGCAACAACACCTGTTTTGCGCTTTTGTACAGCCATCGTGGTTCGCTCCTTTTGCTACGAGCGACTTTAGAACCCACTCTACTGCTCTTTATCTTAATTTTCACACACAGGGGAACTACGCGTAGCAGTTGGCCCAGAGGCGGTCGCGGCGAGCCACTTCCGCAGTTCAGTCGACACCTCCTCCCAGGTCACTTCAATAACCTGATCATGGGCGGCACTTAAGGGCGCTATAAATCGAACCGCCCTTAAAAAGCTCCCCCCTGAAACACGGCGCCCTTCGAGTTCTGAAACAATGGTTTCGCTGTGTGAAAACGGAATAACCAGATCATCCCTGCCGTGGATTACTAGAAGCTCCCGTGGTTCGTTTGCAAGAGTAGACCAATTCTCCAGCCGCGCTCGATTTGGAAATGTATACCAAACAAATGACGCCAACGCTCTGACCACAGGCATAGACCGAACCAGTTCAGGCAACGACAGATAAGGAGTATAAAGGAGCAACCGTCTAGTCTTAAATTTCTCAGCAAGATAGCAGGCAGGTCCTGACCCCAGGGAAATACCCATTACTATAACTTCAGATGGCGCAATACCGTGCTTCTCAGCAATCATTGTCAAAATTGCGGCGGCGTCCGTCTCAATGCCACGCTCAGACGGCCACCCGGTACTGTGCGCAACTCCACGGTAATCATAGCCATAGGTGTGAAAACCCAGAGCGCGGAAACGGATTTGGTGGGACCAAAACGAGGCGTTGGTGTGGCCATTGCCGTGATTAAAAAGAATCGGGGTAGCACACAAGCCGTCCTGTGTTGGGGGTGCAGACTCCCAGATATCAATTACCACCCCGTCATCAGTAGGAAAAGACATTTCACTAGCAGCTTTGGGAATGACAGGATTCTCACTTCGTTCTGTTAAAAGGGCGGGAATTATTTTGACGTCCTGTAGAAGCACTATCACTACTGCCCAGACTGCAACTACTCCAATAAGACCGAAAATTGCCCCGATCAGCCACACCATGTTTCTTCCTTTTGCCAAATTATGTCGTACGATACTCAGTAGTCTCACCATCCTCTTTATCAACCGAATAAAGAGTACAACACGACGTCCGAAACACACAACGGTCGGCTTTCCTGATCGGTTAAATTATGAGCGATTACAGATAATTGGCGTGCTTTTTCACCCCACATACCGAGAATGCTCTCACTCGGCTAACGGAATGAAACCTGTACGGTATCGACGTTGCAGGCGGAGCTAACGGTTCGACCACAGAAAAGCCTAAAAAATATTCCGCGCTACAATAGTTCCAGTACCGTAGCAATCAAGCAAGGCTCTCCCGCGAGCGAAGAATCCGGGGGAGCTGAAAACTATCAATTTGAGAAAACCCGACTTTCAACATAGACTCGGCATTATTCCGAATCATCGGGGGAAAAAGCGAGAGTGGTAAAGACCTATGATTGTATCGAACTATCTGGTTGTTGGTGGTGGCATCGCCGGGCTTACCTTTGCCCTGGAAGTTGCAAACCACGGGACGGTGACTGTGCTCTTCAAGCGCTCCCTCCATACATCATCAACCGCTTGGGCTCAAGGGGGCGTAGCAGCCGTTACCGAGAAGAATGACAGCGAGGATCTCCATATTCAGGACACTCTTGTATCCGGTGCGGGCCTATGCGATGAACGAATCGTTCGAATGGTGGTGTCAGAGGGACCAGCCCGAATCGCGGAACTCATTGCTCGAGGCGTTGAATTTGATCAAACAGGCAGTTCATCTCCCGAATCGACTAAATACCATCTCCACCAGGAAGGCGGGCATTCACGGCGCCGAATATTTCACTCGCACGATGCTACGGGCATGGAAATTCAATGTAAACTAATTGATGCTGCCAAGGCACACCCTAACATCAAACTAATCGAAAATGCTCACGCGGTGGATTTAATCACCTCGTCGCGCTTACACCCTAATACACCAGTAAAGAACAGAGCACTGGGCGTTTACGCACTGCTGGTTGACCCTGATGCGCCATCTGGGCACAGCAGCACCTCCAACCTGAAGCCCAATGTAGAGCTGTTCGTCGCAAACAACATTCTAATGGCAACGGGTGGCGCCGGAAAAGTATACCTTTACACCTCAAACCCAGACGTTGCCACCGGCGATGGTATCGCGATGTGTTTCCGGGCCGGAGCTCGAGTCGCTAATATGGAATTCTTTCAGTTCCATCCGACCTGCCTTTACAATCCATTGGCCAAATCCTTTCTTATTACCGAGGCGATGCGGGGCGAAGGAGCCGTGCTGAAACGCATTGACGGAACTCGTTTCATGCCCAATCACCACAAATTAGCGGAAATGGCTTCCCGGGATATAGTTGCCCGGGCCATCGACCATGAACTGAAGAGCACCGGAGACGACTATGTGCTGCTCGATATTCGCCACAGGGGTGCCGATTTCATCAAAGCCCACTTTCCGACTATTTACGCTACCTGCCTCTCTCTCGGACTCGATATTACCAAGGACCCGATTCCGGTTGTTCCAGCAGCACACTTCTGCTGCGGGGGAGTTGTCACTGATGAGAACGGCTGTACGGACATTCCCCATCTCTACGCAGCCGGGGAATGCGCTTTCACGGGTCTTCACGGGGCCAATCGTCTGGCTTCTAATTCCTTGCTTGAGGGGCTGGTATTCGGTTACCGTGCAGCTCGCCACGCTCTCACCAAGGCCTCTCAAACGGAACTTACACCCGAAGAGATTGCCCAGATACCCGAGTGGAACTCGGAAGGAATTTCTCCGAGCGATGAACAGGTGACCATATCCCAGTGCTGGCACGAGATCAGAACCTTTATGTGGAACTATGTCGGAATCGTGCGCAGCGATAAGCGCCTATCACGAGCCTTGCGGCGCTCGGATTTGATCGCAAAGGAAATCGATGAATATTATTGGAATTTCTTGCTCACACCCAACTTGCTTGAGCTCCGAAACATCAGTGTAGTAGCAAACTTAATAATAAAATCTAGCCAGCTGCGCCGAGAAAGCCGAGGATTGCACTTCAATCTGGACTGCCCGTTACTCGACCCTACGGACCACCCGCAGCCCACTATACTTGATCCAAATGCTGCTTGATGAATGGAAAGCTCTTGCAATAACGTCCCCTATAGGGAGTATACTAATGTATGCAACAAGCTTAATTAAACAGCTCTAACAGATACTGTTTTAATCCTTGGTACCTGAGTTCGACGTAAGAACAAAGGTTTGGTGTTTTTATTAAAATATCTTTTATAACAATATTTGCAATCGTGCATTATTGTCTTTCGGAGTGGTGTGTATGATCCGTGGTTCCCTGTCTCGCCGTTTGGCTTGTAAACCTGCTGCATGGAAGCGTCATATTTTAGGTGCGTGCCTCGTAGGGATGTCTGGGTCCGCTCTATTCATGAGCAACCCGCATTGTGCATTTGCCGAGGGCGACACCGCGCCCAGCGATCACCCAGCCGGAACGGCCCATTCAACGGCTGAAACAAATCAGGATATTCAGTCTGCGGTAAATCTTTCGGAAGCCTTCCAGAATGTGGCCCGAAAGATTACCCCGAGTGTCGTCAATATCAGCTCCTACAAAAAGAGCATTTTCTCAAAGAAGGACCAGAAGAAATTTGATGACCCCTACTTCGAACCATTTAAGGAATTCTTTGGGGATGACTTCCTGGAAAAGTTTGGAAAGGATCGCCCTCAGCAAGGCCTCGGAACTGGGGTAATTATCGATACTGAGGGCCATATTGTTACCAATAACCATGTCGTCGGGGACGCCGACGAGGTATTAGTTCGCCTCAATGGGGAAAAAACACCGATTTCGGCCAAGATTGTTGGAACAGACCCACGTAGTGACCTAGCAATTATCAAAATACCGGCCTCCGCAAAGCTGAAACCAGCGCCATTAGGAAATTCAGATTTGCTCAAAATTGGCGAATGGGTCATCGCAGCAGGGAATCCTTTTGGTCTTGATAATTCGATAACGGCTGGAATTGTGAGCGCGAAAGGACGTTCGCTTGAACAACAAGGACAGTTTGAGGATTTTATCCAAACTGACGCGGCCATTAACCCGGGCAACAGCGGCGGTCCGCTTGTGAACATCAGAGGCGAGGTAATTGGAATCAATACCGCTATCTTCTCTCGAAGTGGCGGGTACATGGGCATTGGATTTGCTATCCCGAGCAACATGGCAAAGGCTGTAGTCCAAAGTCTCATTAAAGATGGTCGGGTAATCAGAGGCTGGCTCGGCGTGAGCATTCAAGACCTTTCTCCGGGGCTTGCCGAGAACCTCGGATACAACGACGAATCAGGCGCCTTGGTGGCTGAAGTCCAACCAGGAAGTCCGGCCCAAACAGGAGGACTTCAGCAAGGAGATCTGATCACCCACATAAATGGGGTAAAAGTAACTGACGTAAACCACCTTCGTAATAAGATAGCCTCCACAGCACCGAAGACCAAGATTAAGTTGAGTCTATTTCGCGAGGGGCGCTCGACGGAACTCGAACTGACGATTGGCGAACTTACAAGCACAGAAGAAGCTAAAACTGCGGCCAAGGAACCGGCGCTCGATATTGGTCTGAGTGTGGAGAATATAACACCTGATATCGCTCACAGCCTCGGAACGAAACAAACAGCGGGCGTTCTCGTAGTAGGGGTAGAGCCAGGAAGTATCGCCGCGCGAGCAGGCATCTTCACTCGGGACATCATTCTCAAGGTTAATAACGAAAAAGTCGCCGACGTTGAACAGCTCACAAAAATGCTTGCCGCCGATAAGGTCAAGAGCGGTGTGAGGCTTGTCGTAGAATCAAGAGGCGCGCAGAGATTCGTATTCCTCAAGAATATGGATGGGGAAGAGGAAGAGTAAATCGACCGGGGTCGTAAAATGACCTAGTGGGGGGCCCGATAAAAGTGCGCACTAGCCTGGCGAAAACACTACAAGTGTGTTCGCCAGGGCTCTAAATAGGTGATTGGATCGTCTATGCCAGCCTCGGCAAAAGCCTCACGACGCTCAACACAGGTCCCACACACTCCGCAATGAAACTCCCCGCCTTTGTAGCAGCTCCACGAAAGTTCAAAGGGAACGCCAAGCTCAGCGCCCCGTCGCACTATATCGCCTTTGGTACGCTTTACGAATGGTCTTAATACTTCAACTTGGTGCCAGTCGGCCAATTTCAAAGTCCGAGCAAAAGACTCAACAAATTCGTCCCTACAGTCGGGATAAATCGTATGGTCGCCTGCATGTGCGCCATAGACCACGGCGTCAAACTTTTCACTTATAGCCCACGCCGCAGCAATCGATAAAAGGATCATATTCCGGTTTGGGACTACCGTGGATTTCATCGATTCATCGGTGTAGTTCCCTTCTGGAATTTCCATGGTTGAATTTACTAAAGAACTGGCGCCTAACAAATCGCTCAGGGAAGTGATATCGGCAATCTTATGCTCCACCCCCAGTCGGTCCGCAATAGCAGCAGCGGAAACCAACTCCCGCACGTGTCGCTGTCCATAATTAAAGCTGATTGCCTTTACCGCTTCGGTTGAATTACCTGCCACCGCGTCGTATAAGACGACAGTAGAATCAAGCCCCCCGGACAGTACAACAACTATCTTCATACCCATAACTCCCTACTTTCTAACGAGTTAATTTTTTGTCCCGTCTCGCCTAGCCCAGATTATTCACAAAACGCAAAACCATGAATACACCAAACAACATACATTCTCAAACCAACGTGCTCGGACAACCCGTATCCTATGAAACCAATTACACCTCAGAGGTTTTGTATCGTATCCCTCGCAAGAGCGTCACTTCGCCAGAACTTACTAAAATTTTCGGTGTAGACATCTGGCGCAGCTATGAGTTTTCCTGGCTAGACCCCCATGACAGCCCGACCGCAGGAAGCCCTCGCAGCGGCCTGCTTAAAATCGAAATCGACGCCCAATCACCATACCTGGTTGAATCAAAAAGTCTTAAACTCTATCTTGGTAGTTATGCTTTCCATTATGGAACCCTTGCTGAAATAACCGGAAAAATTACATCAGAACTTTCCACCCTCCTCGAAATACCCGTACGTTTAGAGATTATAGATGTATCAGCCATCACCGTCGAAGAACACGACCGCTGGACAACTCACTGCATTAACGGCATCTGCCTCGATGATCATCGGACCGCTTGCGACTGCTATCATGTAGATTCTTCCCTGCTTTGCCTTGCGGACGGCAACACTCATTTTAATGGCACTCTGTATTCTAATTTGCTCCGTACACTATGCCCCATAACGAGCCAACCCGACTGGGCTACTGTCGAAATTCGGTATAATGGCCCCAAAATTAAGCCTGATTCACTGCTGAAGTATCTTATCTCCTATCGAAGGCATCAGGGGTTTCACGAGTTCTGTTGTGAGCAGATCTTCTCCGATATCTGGCAGCGATGTCATCCCGATGAACTTCTTGTAGCCTGTCACTTTACCCGCCGTGGCGGGCTCGATATTACCCCTGTAAGATCATCAAGGCAGGGAGGACCGTGGGGGAACGATATCGTTAGGACAGTTAGACAATAAGGCTGTGCCTAGTGCAGCGCAGCGCAGCACTCCTATTAAATCTCCGGGCTGAACGAATTGGAACACTTGACCCAAGATGGCACATAAGTTCTGCTATGGGACAAAGGACGGAAAAACATATAGGGATTATAGTAATTCTCAAAAATAATGCGGTATTGAAATTCTAAGGAATTTTTGAGAATTACTATAAGTGCTTGCTTTGACTCGCCTCCGCGAGTCGATAGTGTTTCTCAAATGTTGAATCAAAACCGCAT
>JBIIDM010000165.1:0-7566 GCA_044238365.1 Bdellovibrionota bacterium
AACAGACTAGTAGGGAGGAGGGTGCCTTTCTTGGCAAAAGAAAAACGCCAGCAGTCATAGAAAATACCAAGGTTGAATCCAAGAGCACAAAAAACAAGGAAGTTACACTTGACGATGACTTCTGGCGAAAGCGGGCGGCGGAAATAAAGGAGAAAGATCTGAAACAACAGCGACAGCAGCTGGAGAAAATGTACCAGAATCCTGGTGGAACCCCCGCTTCCCGATCCCCCAACAGCCTTGAATTTGCGGGAAAACCCAACAACACGTCAGTCCCACCAGCAACGCCCGAACTTCCCCCGGTTGAAAAGTATCGACAAGAACTAACGGCATCTTCCGCTCCAGAGGAACTGCCTTCAATCTTCAAGAGCTGAGAAACCACTGGAACGTTCCGCCGATCACGGAACGTTCTATTTTTTAACGGATAGCACCCTTGTAAAAAAATAGCGTCGATTTCTCTAGAACTTAAGTTGTCACCATCAGACAGCACTCTCTCAAAAGCCCTATCGATAACGCCGCCGATCATTCTTATCCATCTCTCGCCCGATAAGACCGCCACCTACGGCACCAGCTGCTCCACCGATCAGCGTGCCGCCAGCCCCGCGACCACCCACCGCATTTCCTACCGCCGCCCCTGAAGCACCACCAATAATCGCCCCTTTCTCTGTACCGTTTAACTTATTCCAAGTTGAGCAGCCTACCGCTCCCCAGACAACCATCACTACCAAGCATGTTTTTAAAAATCTCATAATTTCCCGATCCCTCCAATTCGTATGCTAAAAATAAATTCCATTAAAAAGCGATTTTTACGAATAAACTTCACTCACTCTCAGTAACTACTCAGGGACACCGAACAAAAAGCGATCCAACTAAAGGAATTTTTCCAAGGTCGAGGAAGGTGCAAGGTAGAAAAAAGTGCAAGGTAGAGAAAAGTCATTGTAGGCATCACACGACCAGTCAACGGTCAAACGGAAGAGAGACAAGGACGATACCAATAACCATAAAAGAACTTTGCAATAACCGACTAACCATATAAACCCAGTTAGAACCATTACAAAACCCTTTCAACCATTGATCACCCCTTGTCTCTCGGAAAGTCGGTATTGAATAAACCGGCCTGCCCAGACGGGGTGTCGTATTTTGCTGTTCCTAAGGATACTCTCTTCGGTCAATAATGACGGTAACGTTACGATGACCCTACCTGGTCTTTTGGTTTCCTGAAATAGTAAGAATTCAATCATTTTAAAATTATGTCTTCATTTGTATCAAAGTTATACCGTATCGCTACAACTCGCCCTCTATCATTGCTGGAACACACCCGGGGACGGTCTCTTTTTTTTCTGGTCCACTACCTTAGACGGTTAAAGGAGATACCAGGAGCGACCGTCCATCACGGCGTTCGGATCCAGCGATATGGATCAATTCGTGCAGAACAGCCCCATGCCAAAATTGTAATTGGGGAGAATTCCATCATCTACGAGAGCAACTCTCTTGAGGCCTATGGCGCCGCGACAATCACGGTAGGAGCGAACTCCATCCTGGGTGGGGCCAAGATCGTTAGCCGACATTCGATAACCATTGGCTCTCGCTGCCTGTGCAGTTGGGGGGTATTCATTCAAGATTTCGACCCCCACTCGATTCTTCGCGATCAGCGACGCAAAGAGGTGATCTCGATGATAACAGGATTTTATCCGCTCCTCGGGTGCACGCTGCTCCCTGAAACGGAACCTCTTAAAATGGAGTTTACTGCGGCCCCCATTACAATTGGAGATGACGTCTGGATCGGCGCCAATGCAATACTATTAAAGGGCGTCGCGCTTGGGGACGGGTGTGTTGTTGCGGCGGGGGCTGTTGTCACCAGAGGGGACTATCCGGCTGGCTCGATTCTTGCCGGTAATCCCGCAAAGGTTGTGAAAATTATGTGAATAATAGATCTCAATGATGGCCCGAATCTACTTTACTACTGCATTGTTTCTCCTGGGAACATTGTTACAGGCTGACTCTCTAACGACATTCACCGTTACTGTTCCGCGCCTGAAGGAAACACACTCGGCATTCGAGGTATATGAAAGAAACAGGTACGATCGCCCCATAGCACGCGCTGAATGCGGACAAGAAGTCTCCTTGGCGCCAGACCGGTATAACGTCCGCATCATCGAGGAAAGCAAACGAGGACTGAGGGAAATCTGGCGCTACGACGTTGAGACTATCGGCACCACCCATCTCAAAGCCAAATTTGGCCCCCCGACAGTGAGAGTTCAAATCATCGACAACCCATCTATTGGCGTTCCACCTACAGTAGTTTTCCGGAGCACCCTGAACCATCCAAATTCGTATACTCTACCCGTCAATTCCTATACTCGAATTCCAACGGGAACATACACCGTTGAGGTTATTAGTGACAACATCGTCGTATGGAGTACAAGCATTACGATAGAGCGGGAACTGAACGGCGTCTTGCAAACCGATAAAACAGTGCTATGGATGGCCAGTTAGGAGAAGTTCATGTCACGAACGATTAAACAAACATCATTACTGCACGTTTGGTTTCTATGCTTTCTTCCGTTTCGTCCGATCCTCTAGTAAACTCGGAACCTGCCTTGACCTTTCACCTGCGTGTATAACCTTAGTTCAATGTAAGAACAAAGGTTTATAGTAAAGTTAGCTGCTAGCTAGAATGCCCATGATCCGAAATATTTCTCTCGTCATACCTGTTTACAATGGGGCGGCTACCGTCGGCCGGGTCGTTACTGAAATTATGACCGATATTGGTGAACGAGTGCATGAAATCATACTCGTAAATGATGGAAGTCCGAATGACAACAGTGCCCAAATCTGCAAAGAACTTAGTCTTACAAATCCGCTAGTCCACCACATCTCTTTACGGCGCAATTTTGGTGAACATAATGCCGTAATGTGCGGTTTGAATTTTGTAACTGGTGAAGTAGTCGGTATTCTGGATGATGACCTCCAACATCCCCCAGCAGAAATAGCGCGAATGGCAGATGAATTAGAAAAAGGCTTCGATGTGGTATTTGGCAACTACCGAGAGAAGCAGCACTCTTGGTTCAGGAATGCCGGGAGCAAATTTAACGACCTGATCGCAACCGCACTCCTGGACAAGCCGTCAGACTTATACCTTTCAAGCTTCAAAGTTATACGACTCGCAGTAGTTCAAGATATTGTGACGTATACCGGACCCTTTCCGTATATCGATGGCCTACTCTTCCGGGTAACCCGTAACGTTGCCTCCATTCCGGTAGAGCATAGGCAACGAGAAGTCGGGCGCAGCAATTATACCTTCCGACGCCTTGTGCGTCTCTGGTTGAACATGGTTCTTAATTTCTCAGTATTGCCACTCAGAATAGTCACTGCGATGGGAACTTTCAGTTTTCTCGTAGGTCTGATTTTGGCTGTGTATACCCTGATGGAGTGGTTTGCTTCTCCAGAAATCCCGCTCGGATATGCGTCTCTGTTCATCGCCGTAACGATTCTTTCGGGCGCTCAACTTGTTAGTTTAGGACTAATCGGAGAATACGTAGGCAAGAGTTATATGGTACAGAACGGCACCCCGCAATGGATCATAAAGGAAACTTCACTCCCGAAAAAGAGGCTATAATGACGTCTACCATAACAATCAGGAAACACACAGAAGTAGCCGATAGAACCTCGGCGCCGATGAAGGCAGACGAACATCGGAATATGGCGCAGGTGGAATCGCGGTTATGGTGGTATAAAGCCCTGCATATGAAGATACTCCAGGTCCTACAACGCGTCTCCTTACCAAAGTCGAGCCCCATTCTTGACGCTGGGTGCGGAACTGGCGGGTTACTCTCGGTCCTCTCAGATGCTGGCTATTCGAATATTTCGGGTTTCGATATATCGGAGACAGCCGCCGCCATTTGCCAAGAGCGAGGCTTTACAATCGAGAAAATTGGCTGTCAAGATATTGGTAAGTGCTATCGCGACAACTCATTTTCAGCCATCGTGAGTAGCGACGTCCTCTGTTACCTTACCCCACAGGAGGTACCCGATGTTTTACGCGCCTTCCATACGGCGCTATCTCCCGGGGGCTACCTAATTCTTAACCTACCAGCATATAAGGCTTTCGCCGGCATTCATGATTTGAGTGTGGGTATCGTTAACAGAACTACTGCGCGTATAATCCGTCAGCAATTGGCTGATGCTGGATTTACGGTAACTGAGTTACATCATTGGCCATTCCTTCTGGCACCCATGATATTTCTCACACGCCTGAAACAACGATTCATGTTACAAAATAACCACGACTGTATAATTAAATCTGACATTACCCTGCCATCCCCGCTAGTAAACAGATTACTGCTTACTCTTACAACCACAGAGAAACTTCTTGGCACTCGCCGCTTTTGGGGAAGCTCCGTTTTCATATTCGCCCAAAAAAATAACTATGAATAGACTACCCTCTCACACCATCATTCTTACAGCTGGTCTTCTGGCCTTTATACTTCTATTAGTTCCATTTATGGAGACGGTACCGCTCTGGGATGCGGGTTGGTATAATGCCTGTCTGCTTAATGCAACAGAGGCGAAGTTTCACCTGAGAAACTTCAATTGCGTTGGACATACCTCGATCGGATACATGCTACTGCTGGCCATTGGTCAATATCTCGACTTTGGAAATATGATGCTGCTCCATGGAACGAATATAGTGCTATGGTATTTAGCGGTACTCTCATTTTACGGCATTTTGAGGACATTATGGTCCGACAAACAACTACAGGAGGAACAGGCCCTTTTAACCATTGCGCTCCTGTTTATGCCAACAATCTCAGCCAACCTGTTACACCTCAACCTGGACTTTGGTGTTCTTGTGTTTGTACTTCCAACGATATTTTTTTTGATTACGGCACAGTTTCACTATTCGGCACTTACAGGCACCCTAATGGTGTTTTCAAAGGAAACCGGAGCGGCACTCTATGTCGTAGTACTTGTAGCGCTTGCTTTGGCAGTCTTAAAAACACGACAGATTCCTTTTTTTAAGAGCCTTTATAAGGCAAGTTTCATTGTTGCGCCCCTTGGCCTATATGGGGCACGCATCATGTACCGCATCCTGCGAGCTCCCGAACTTAATATCTTTTACACCGAAGAGGGACTTAACTTTCAAGAAAAGCCACTGTTGCAAATGGCTTTTGATCTTAATGTATTTGATCCATCATTTCGAGCCTACCTAATTGATGTGTTCATTCTCCAGTTCCACTGGATCTTTACGTTGGGCATTGTCGTTGGACTGTTCGTGATTCTGGCACAGGCTCATTTCGGGCACAAAATAGACGAATCAGATCATAACCACTCAGATCGTGCACAGAATCTCTTTTTTGCACCAAACGTCTTCGTCTCGCTGCTCTTTCTCGGCACTCTCTACCTTTTGACGCGACACAGACCGTTCAACCATGTACGATACTTGCTCTGCATACTGCCGATGTTCTTGATGATATTTCACGCGGTTTCGATTCACGGCCTCCGTCCGCAAGTTCGCCGCAGCGCAATTTGGCTTTCGATATTTCTGTTCGTAGGATCATCGGTGTCAACTTTTGATCCGGTCTCGAAGTACCTTATCGGCACCTTTCAGTTTGGAGAACGTTCCCTGCTAAACATGTCGTCTGCTTTTTTTGTGCCTAATGCGCTGCACAGCGCCGGATTTAATCGAGACGAGCTCGTATACAATCTTGAGTACACCAAGATACTAGATCTCACCGATGCTATTTTCCGTGATATGGATCTTGATGGAAAAAAGACCTTTATGGGAAGTGTGGGCAGTCGCTTTTTCTGGCCCGGCCTAGTGGACGAGACCACGCGACGACGTACAGCTAAACGCATATCCGTATTCAAACCGCACTACTTCGAAGATGTTGCTGAATTTTCCCATGTCGTTGATAAGCCGGAGACATTATACTATCTCGAGTTTCCGAATATGGTTACTCCCGCGCAGCTTCCCTTGCTTCGCGAGTGGTATGAGTACGTTGACACCCGCAGTTATACAGTGAGTGGCTATGCTCTAAATGTCCATGTATTTAAACACAGGATTTAAGGCCGTGCTAAAGACGTTGAATAATGCCGATCTGGGAAGAGGCATTCGTCTTTCGCATTCGTAGACCATTCTTTGTAATAATGATTAAAAAAACGATTACTATGAAAAGATTGTTTATAAAAAAAGTGCTGCGTTTTTTGGTTCCTGGACTACTCGTAACCTTTATTGCCATACAGTTCATTCCTGTAGACAGGTCCAATCCGCCGGTTGAATCAGAAATCCCCGCGCCGCCCGCGATACGAAGTTTACTTCGTAATTCCTGTTATGATTGTCATTCTAATGAAGTGGTCTGGCCCTGGTATAGTAACGTTGCGCCAATTTCCTGGTTAGTAGCTACCGATGTAGAGGAAGGCCGTAAGGAACTAAATTTCTCAACCTGGTCACGCTACAACGCCAAAAAACAAACTAGAAAATTAAAGGAAATTTGGGAAGAAATTGAAGAGGGAGAAATGCCACCATCCTCTTATGTACTCATGCACAGTCAAGCTTCTCTTTCACCAGCAGAACAAGAGATTCTTCATCTATGGACCATTGATTCAACACCAAAGTAATTTACAACATAGGATCCACTATGCGTGCACTCCATATCGAAACTCACCGCGGTCATAGAACCAGTTGGCTGCGTGCTGCCGTACTCGGAGCCAATGATGGCTGTGGTTTCGATTTCAAGCCTTGTCGTAGGTGTCGCCGCCGGTGTGGGGCCCAACACAGCGACATCCTCTTGACCGGAGTGGCTGGGGGCTCGTAGCAGGCGCCCTATCTATGGCAGCCGGGGAGTATATTTCAGTTCAATCGCAGGCTGATACCGAAAATGCCGACCTAGAACGAGAAAGACGCGAATTAGAAGAAGACCCCGCAAGCGAGATTGCCGAGTTGACAGCAATCTACGTAGCACGAGGCCTAGATGTCCAACTTGCCGAACAGGTAGCCATTAAGTTAACGGCGGGAAATGCGCTCTTAGCACATGCCAGGGATGAATTAGGCATAACCGATGAACTGCGGGCACGTCCAGTTCAAGCCGCACTGGCCTCGGTGGCTGCTTTTGCCGTGGGGGCTATAGTTCCTATTCTTGCTGCGCTACTAGCTACGCCAACATCAGTAAGCGTAATTACAACCATTACAACCCTATTGACATTAACTATGCTAGGTTCGCTTGCTGCCGCTGCAGGGGGGGGGGGGGCATCAATGGTGAGAGGGGCCTTGCGAGTAACATTCTGGGGTGCGTTAGCAATGGGCATTACGGCATTAGTGGGTGACTCAATCGGCACATCCTTATGAGAACTTTTTAAGCCTGCGGGCATCTTAATGGAGATCCCAGAGAAGCGACTTCTCCAAAAGTAGGCGATAATCAGGCTCACCAATCTAAAAACCTGAGTTCGACGTAAGAACTGCGGTAAATGGTGGAAATTACTTCATCCACTTCGTTGCTCATGATATAAAATGCTCGACGTAGCAAGCTGTTAGCGCCTGCGCTTTTATATCACTGCGCGCCCCTCTCG
>JBIIDM010000167.1:0-7554 GCA_044238365.1 Bdellovibrionota bacterium
TGAGCCTGAGATTACTGCCAAGATTGCGCGACTGAAGCTGCGCGTAGTTGAACTTCCTATCTCGTACTTCCCCCGAAATTATATGGAAGGAAAAAAGATTACATGGCGTGATGGAGTCTCCGCCTTGGGGCAGATTCTATATTATAATCTGGTAGCCCCGAAGGAAAAGATGTTTAAGGAAGGATTGCCGGAACGGTATAAGGTCTCGGGTCTGCACCTGCTCTAGGGGGTTCTCTAGTTAGGCCTATCTTTTCGTCAGAGGTAACTGCTCAGGTATTTTCCCAATCTCTTCGTCAACTGATTGATTTTGTTCACTGCGGTGTGGAGTACCACGCCTCAATCGTGTAATTACCTCGTTCTTTGATCTCAGCACACTTCGCGAATGCTTTTGCTCGTATAATAGCGAATTGACCATTGACTAAAGCGTTTGCCAGGTTGGTTGAGGTCAAGGAAAGCGTTTGTTTTGCAACACGTTGCAAGAAAAAAATCAAACGCTTAACGAAGAGATCAGCTAACCTTGCGGAGACGCTTACCGGATGCGGTCGGCTAGGCGCGTGGCGGCGGCCGTATTCCCATCACCACAGATAATATCTAGCTTCTGGGCATCGGCATCACCGGCGGTGAAGTCAGTGATCACGTCCCCGTCATGGGCTATCTCTCCGTCGTCTGCTCCGATCGCAACATTCTCCGCAGACCCATCGCTCGTTACCTGAACTGTACCACTCAGCGGTCGCGATTCTTCACCGGCCGAGCCTCCGGCGGTAACTGCAACACTAACATCAACGGATGAGGCACCATCACTTGATGTTGCACTAAAGGAAGCTGAGATGAGTGAGCCACTTTCTGAGATAGTGACCTTATCATTTGTGTAGTCGATCAAATTGCCGGTGTTTGTCTTGTCGTAGGAAACCGTGCATTTAAGTGTTGAGTTACTACTTCCGCCAGGACTGGGTGTTGCGACACTTGTTGGTTTTGGTGTTGGTGTTGCTTCTACGATCATTGATTCGTCTACTGCACCGAATGCCATGGTAGTAAAGGATCGGTTAGGGTGAAGGACGGTTGCCTTAATGGTGTAATTGAAGGGTAGTGGAGCGACATCGGCGCCTACGTCTATACCGATCGGCCCAGGTAATTGTAATGAGGTTACCTGAGAGCTAAAGAGACGGTTGTTTACAAAGAAATCATACTGAATGGGGTATTTCTGGTACTCCTCGTTTGGGACTTTTCCATCGACCAAGATTTTGGTTCCGCCGTCGCTTTTGACCTGAACACTAAACGTGATCCGTGGGCCACGATCGTCGCGGTCAATATCGCCACCAATGCCTTCAGTTTGGAGTGAGCTGCTGTGAGAGGGTGAAGTTATGGGCGGCGGAGTAATGGTGATTAAAGCGGACGGGGTGGTTGTGGGGGTCGGGGTTTGGGCGACTGTTAATGAGGGGGCAACTATGAGCAACGCTGTGGTGGCAAGAGAGGGGATAAAGCCGGAGGCTTTTGAGTGTTTTTTTAATAACCCTTGTGGGGAGGTTGTTTTTGCGTTCATGTTTTCCTTCGTGAGCTGCAAAACGGTTGCTGTGCCGGAGGCAATGCTATTTTAGCAGCACCCGTCGCCAGAGCAGATTCTGCCAACGCGGGTGCATGGGTGGTGCCATTAATATACTACAGCGATATGGGCTTGACCATTGGTAAGTTGCTCGGAGTCCTGACTTGGTCCGTAAAGAACCAGTTTTCCACCGGTAACTGCTTTCATGCCACTTGCTGCAAAAGGGAGCGCGACCGCTGACTCTCTGATGAAGGCCCCGGCGTTCGAATAGAACGCGATCGTATGCGTCAGAGCCAAGGGAGTTACCGAGTAGTTCACCGTTGCAGGATCAATTTCGTGGAACAGAACCGCAATTTTACCGTCTTCAAGCACGGCGATATCACGCAGTCCGGGCTTGAAGGGGAGAGTCACCGACATTTTTCGTGCAGGTGCCGCTTCTAGTGGTGGTTGTCCCTGGCCCGCAAAGGTCACGCCACGGTCGTAACGCGAGATTATCAGGCGAGGGCTATTTCCGTCCTCCAAGGTACCCGCTCCCACAACATAGATGTCGCGATTGGCATTGGCTACTTCTGCGACTGAATTCAAAAGACAGAAGTCAGGAGCGATTGAAGGTTCTGCAAAACGCTTGTTTTCTCCGTTTACGAGTGCGCCTTCCCGAATATGGAAAAGGTATCCTGGATCGCATGCGGAATTATAGGCGGCGATTCCATAAAGTCCGCCGAAATTGTCAGGGTAATATTTTGACGGGAACGGCCCCTCCATAATATCGACCTTTTTAACAGTTCCATCGTGTAGATGGTCTAACAGAAATGATGACGTTCCGCCGAATTCAGCTCCCCAGCCCCATCCAGATACGAACAGGTATTGCAGCGTAACAACGGGCTGGGCTAGAGTGTCAATCTCCAAAGGTATGCCAAACACTTCCCCACCAAACTTCCAGTCCCGATTTGGCTCATAGAACCCTAAATTAAACTTCGAGAAGTCTATTGGGCTCACAACGGCAACCTCCCCATCATATCCTACGCCGACTTTACCATTGGTCCAATCGCGCGTGGCGTCTAGGTCAACATTGAAGCCGGAGGCATTGTGGTTGCTTAGGTCTACAACGGCAACCTTTGCACCATCAGAAATCCCGGCTCGGATACATCCGGTCGAAGTTTCCTGAGGCTCGTAGATTTTTGCGGTAGAAGGAGTGGATCCGTAGCCGTAGTCCGCAAAATTCAAAGTGGCCTTCGAGGTGATATCGCTATTTGAGACTGTGACAGTAATTTGTGTGGAACCTAATTCCGTGCCGGTGCCGTTAACGCCACTAAAAGCGCTGGTGTGGATCAGGTACGTTCCAACTGGAAGCTTTCCGGGGTAAATATCACCAGCCACTGGTTGATGGGGTGACAAGGGATCGACCACCGGCTCATATGCTACAACTGGCCCGGTTGAATTTACGATGACCGGCGTACCGCCGCCTATTCGGATGCGGAGGCTTTGCACCTGTGATTTATCACCTGATACAATATTCGCAACCACATTTGCATTCGCCGGGACCTGCTGGAGGTCAATTGAAGCCCCGTCAGTTATAGGATCAAATTCATTCACTGGCCCGTTGCTACAGGGATCGACGAGGGAAATCTTAAAAGCAAGCGTTTGTACTGGGGTACTAGTCGGGGCCGGAGTTCTGGTTGGCCGCGGGGTCGCAGTCTCCGAGTTATCTGGTGTTGCCGTAGGAGTCCTCGTTGGGCGGGGGTTCGGTGTTGCCGAATCATCCGCAACAGCCGTTGGAGTTCTGGTTGGCCGTGGCGTCTCTGTTGCATTCACACCAGGAGTCTGTCCGCCAATGCCCGTTCCTGGGGATGTTGGAGTATACACGGGCGTACCAAAGGTATCCGGCGCCGTACCTACTGTTCTGCAGGTACGTATTTCGATTCTTTGAGATTGGCGCAGGGCTTTCAAGCGGCGGTTAAGGCGATTCACCTTGCTGGATGCTGCGCCACGAGCCGTCGCATTTTTTATTTGCCGTGCTACTTTGGCGATCTGGTTTTGCAAGGGCGTAAAATAACCGTCCCTGGAAACGCTTCCGGGAACCCATTTTCCCTGAACGTACCCACATGTTACGGAATCAAGCACTGCAATTTCTCGGTTTTTAACCTCTCGATTTAAGACTGAGGAGAGTTCAAAAGTCTGAGCGTCCGCCTTTGCAAAAAGCAGCACTGCTACCTGAAAAAGTATTGGCATGCAAAGCTTCCCTTTCAAGTTTCGTTTTATCCTGCTTTTATTCAGTGTGAGATTTTGGTTCTTAACTAGAAGTTCGGAGGCAACAGTTGTTTCCGATCGCTTCTGGAGCGCCGAGAATTGGATGGCTTCAGATTTTGCGCATATCATGGCGTAATCTCATTGTAAATCAGGTGAAAATAGACTTTTGGGAGAAAGTAAAGAGCGGCCAAATCCTAGACCATCGCACATGAAACGGCAAACAAAATTTTTGGTACGTTTTGAACTTTTCGCACTTTTTTTTAATGCAAACCGGAGTTGATATTGTTAGAGTGCAGGATAACGCGGTGTTTTCGCGAGCCTGCGCTACAAAAGTGTTAAACTACCGATAATAAGATTTGGAGAATTCGATACTCATTTCAATTCAAAATATCTAAAGACTCTTTTTGCTGGAATGCGTATTTGTTTGTCCCTTCGGGGACTTTGCTCCGCAAAAAAGATACTGGTTGCTTATTATTTGGGCCTTTTTGAAATTGAGCCGGCATCTTTCTTTGAAATCCACTGTGTACTTCAGAATTCTCGTTAGGAAGGCACGGTGAATCTGATTTCGGCATGATGTCCAGCACTATAATCGAGTTTAGAGGCGTGTCTTGGGAGGGCGCCGCTAAACGCATTTGAATCTTTGTGGAGTAAGAGTTCCTGTGGTAAGGGGTATTGTATCGGGTCTTATGTTCGTCTTTTTGTGGGGGTGTACTCTGGGTTATGACTCCGTTGCTACTCTGGAGGATCCGAATGACGGTCATCCTGCCCTGCAGCGGAAGACGGAAGCAAAACGGGACTCACAGGATCCGAACGACGTTGCTACTAATTGGTTTTACGGTCAGGGGTTGGGTGAAGCGGTCCTGAACATAGCAGGCGTGTGGGTATTTCCTCCATATGCTCTTTACGTGGTGGGAAATGGCGTTGCGCAGGTTGCAGGATACGAACCGTTCTCAGTTGTGAGCGCTCTGCCAGAGGATATCGGTACCGCGTATGAGGCCGGGTATAACGAAGTAGCTGGTGCGCCGGGCCGCGTAACTGCCGCTCTTAGCGGTAGGGAATACAGGAGTAATGAAGCTATTCAGAGTCGCAATAGGAGTGCTAGCGATGCTCGAGGAACTACAGATCAAGAATTTGGCTATCATTGACGAACAAAGCGTGCCGTTTGGGCCGGGCTTTAATGTGATAACCGGGCAGACCGGCGCAGGCAAATCAATTATCCTCCAGGCATTAAGCATCATTCTAGGAGGAAAGCCGAAAACCCATGCGGTGCGGGAAGGTACTACGCATGCTGAGGTACATGCTTTGTTCTCATTGGAGTCGCTGCCCGAAGGCGAACGACGGCTGCTTCCGGAAATTATACGAGACGAAAGTCAGTTGGTCGTGGCACGAAGTATTCCCCGTTCTGGTTCGGGCAGGGTGTATCTTAACGGTAAGCTTTCCACGATCGGCATGTTGCGTACTGTTGTTGAACCCCTCGTTGATCTTTGTGGTCAATCTGAGTTTGTCCGCCTGTACGATCCACACTACCAGATGCGTCTGCTTGATCAGTTTGGCTCCCGGGTGGATGCAACTTTCGGTGCGCTTCTTGAACGGTACGATACAAGTTACAAACAGTGGCGCGAGGTAAGGATGCGCATTGACCGTGCTACAGCATCTTCCCTGCACCGTCAGCAGCGCTTTGACGAGGTGAATGCCCTAATTCGTGATGTCGGCGGTACCAGACTTGGTGAAGGCGTTCGGGCCGGATTAGAGGATGAAATTAAGCGGGTCGCCAATGGTGAGCAGTTATTGACCTTGTCCTCTTACATTATTCAGGGAGTCGAAGGTGAGGAAGGCGTATTGGCGCGGTTCTCAGAGATTGGGCAGGAACTACGGCGTCTTGTTTCCCTCGATGATGGGGCAAAGCCATTGTATGAACAATACATGAGCGTCTGGCGGGAGTTTAGTGAATTCCATTCTGACTTTGAAAAATATTCGCGTACTGTCACCGTTGATGAAGAAGCTTTGGAAAAGGCTCGGGCGGAACTTGCACGACTGGCGTTCCTGGAGCGTAAGTATCGTTGTGCTGAAGGCGATCTCAAAAACCTGTACGAGAGCGCACTTCAGGAGTGCGCCGATCTGGAGGGCGGCGATGATGGCGGAGCACTCAAACTAGAATTGAAGGAGATCGAGGGGGTGCTTTCAAATGTTGCACTTGAGTTGCGGGCGGCTCGTCAGAGAATCGGGAAATCCTTCTCTGAACTCGTCCAGAATGAACTTGCCGACCTTAATATGAAACATGCTTCTCTAAAGTTGTCGCAGACGCCCAAGGAGTGGGGGGCCTATGGGGCTGATGAGGGGGAGTTTCTATTTTCCGGAAATCGGGGGTACGCACCGAAGCATCTTCGTAGTATAGCCTCCGGGGGGGAGCTTTCTCGTATAACACTGGTAATGAAAAATATACTGAGTTCTCGCCATGGCGTAAGTATTATGGTGTTTGATGAAGTGGATGTGGGCATTTCGGGAGAAGTCGCCCGTAGTGTGGGACATAAACTGAAGTCTCTGGGGGCTGATTCTCAGGTCATCTGCATTACTCACTTGCCACAAGTTGCCTCCCTTGCGGATACTCATCTATATGTGGAGAAAAGCGAAGGGCCACTGACGACCTCAGCGGTACGTATTCTCGAAGAGAAAGAGAGGGTAGAGGAACTGGCTCGGATGATTGCCGGTTACCAAGTAACTGAAAGTGCTCGAGAGTCGGCTCGGGAACTTATGCAGACTGGCGCTAGCCGAAGTATTCAAGAATAGTTAATAGCGGGGGAGCTGGTGGTGAAGCGCAGCAAGAAAAAAAAGAATCACTTTCGAAATGTTGTTGTAATTTTGCTAATTTTGTGTGTCGCTCAAGCGGGGTTCTTACTGTACACGTGGTCACAAACAAAGGTTGAAACGGTGGCGTCGGCAATTGACCAAGCCGTAGCCGGGGTTTCCGATCCGGTGGAGCGTGCGCGTCAAAAGCTCCGGCTTTCGATTATGCAGTACATGGTTCGTTTTCAGAAGTTGCCCCTGGATCTTGATTTGCTCGTTCCAGAGTTCCTGGCCGAAGTACCTCGAAATCCCAAAACTAATGAGGAGTTCATCATTGTTGAAAATGGCAGAGCCTTTCAAATTGCCACCTCCATGGAAGAGGCACGGGCTTTCCGTACAACCTTTGGGGGGTCAATTCGAGGAGATACTTCTGGGGACGAATTAATTGACATCGCGGCAATTAAGTCTACTTTTTCCTATAATCCCTCCGCGAAGAGAGATCCGTTTCTGCCTTATGGTGCTGACATAACAGACGGTCCATGTGGTAGTACGCCAATTGAGTGTACGGCGCTCGTGAAGCTAAAACTGGCATTGGTGATCGATACCGGAAAAGAGAAGAGGGCGATGGTAGAGACACCCGATGGGCGGGGCTACTCGGTCGTCATTGGATCGAAGATTGGTAACGCTAATGGCGAGGTTGTTGATATTAAACCTGATAAGGTTATCGTGCTTGAGCAGTCGGTAGATTTGGCCGGGAAAAAGAACGAAAGAACCTTTGAACTGCGGCTTAGGGATGATCCCGAAGCGACTGCAAGCGAAAGGGCGGGGGGATTGAGTACTATCGGACACGGCTACGGCCCCCAAAAGTAGAATTCGCGAGGTTGGTTGATCTCTTCGTCAAACGGCAATTTCGTTGACTGCACAACGTGGAGTACCACGTCTCATTTGCCTGAATTGCCGCTTTCCTCGACATCAGCCCGGTT
>JBIIDM010000168.1:0-7525 GCA_044238365.1 Bdellovibrionota bacterium
TGCGGTTTTGATTCAACATTTGAGAAACACTATCGACTCGCGGAGGCGAGTCAAAGCAAGCACTTATAGTAATTCTCAAAAATTCCTTAGAATTTCAATACCGCATTATTTTTGAGAATTACTATAACTCCATATTGTCCATAACTCGTTGATACAATAGCGCCCAAGAGATCGTATAACAAATATTACCACAAGACAAACTTCTTTTATGACTGCCACAAGCACCTTCGATATACCAAACAAGTCTTTAAACACGGTAAAACTGCTCGCTTTCGGCGACTGTGTAGGAAAACCGGGCAAAGCGGCGCTTCGTAAGGAAGTACACAAACTTAAAGCAGCGTATCATGCAGACTTCGTTGTTGTGAACGGCGAAAACGTTAGTGGTGGACTAGGAATTGAAGCCGAATGCTACCATGATATCATGCGTTACGGTGCTGATATCATAACACTAGGTGATCACGCCTTCCAAAAACGAGGGTCAGCCGCGCTCCTAGACACTTATAAGGATACCTTAATACGCCCTGCTAATTATCCGCCAGGAGCCCCAGGACGTGGCTTTACCACCATGACCCTTAAGAGTGGGCCCACAATCGGAATAGTTAATCTTATGGGGCGGGTTTTTATTGAAAAAGCTCTTGATTGTCCTTTTCGAGCAATGGACACCCTTCTCGCAAACGAAATGGCAACGGTCGATCTGATTCTCGTTGATTTTCATGCCGAAGCCACCTCAGAGAAAATAGCTTTCGGTCGACATTTTGACGGAAAAGTGGCCCTGATGTGGGGAACACATACCCATGTTCAGACCAGCGATGCCCAGATATTGCCCAAGGGCACCGGATACATTACCGATCTCGGAATGAGCGGGCCGCGAGACGGCGTAATTGGCATGGATACAGAGACGGCCATTGTTCGCCTTACTACTGGACTTCCCTCCCAGCATAAAGTTGCAAAGGGTGATGGTGTCGTGAGTGGTATTATAGTGGAAATATGTGTTGAGACCAAGAAGACGGTTGCGATTGAAGCGTTCTCTCGCATTGTTCGACTTTGACAATAGGCATAACGTGCCATCAAATGCTTGCCAAAGAATGAATAACGACTATCAAAAAAAAGCTGAGACTACGTATGAATGACCGGAAAGTGGCACTTGCTGCTCTTTTTATAATACTCCTCCTCGGAGGCCTTCAACTGCAGGCAGAGCAAACAGGTGAAATAATCCCCACACACGGGAACACACGCGACCACTATGGACACACCCCAGCACCTGTAATGCCAGAAGAAATTGCTACCGATCGGCCTGACTTTACCGAGAGTGAGTTGGTTGTACCGGCGGGTATGATTCAGATTGAAAATGGAATGACATTTGAGCGTAATAATGCTGATTATAACTTTGGGCTACCAGAGTCTCTATTCCGATTTGGGACAACTGATACCTTTGAATTTCGCGTCGGTGCGCCACTGTTTAATGTCCAGAAAACTGGTGGGGAACGTGACAACGGATGGGGCGATACCTATCTTGGCTTCAAGTATCAAATCGGCCCCCTTCCTGGCGATATTGGGCTTTCAATCATCCCCGCTGTTTTTGCACCCACGGGTGACAACGGATATACCAGCGATGCTTGGGATCCCGAAGTCAAGATCTGCTATTCCAAAGATATTGATGAAGTTTTTTCAATTGCAGGGATGAGTTACTTCTCCCTTCCTACCGAAAACGGAGAGAGAAACTGGGCCTACCAACAAACGGCAACCTTTAACATGGGCGTGACAAATAAAGTCGGTGCGTTCATCGAATACGCAGGCAGCGCCTTTGAGAGTGGCACACCGGAACACCTCCTTCATCAAGGCTTCACGTACCTTCTGAATAATAACAACTTGCTCGACGTTCACTACGGCCTGGGTGTCAACGAAGCAGCTACCGGTGATTTTCTTGCGGCTGGGTGGTCAGTAAGATTTTAAATAGCACATATAGCAAACTGCGTAAGTAGCACAAGCTACCCCCTAGCCCAACGCTGCTCGCATCACCAGTTCCGGTGCGTCGGCGCCGGTAAATAACTTAAACTGAGCCATTCCCTGATGAAGTAACATCTCCATCCCTTCGATGCCTACTCCCCCTAATGACTCAACATGCTGTAGGAGTATCGTCTTGCGGGGTTTGTATACCATGTCGAAGACGATTTGGTCAGCACTCAATAGTGTCGGGAGGAAGGGCACATCATTATTCATGCCAGCAGGTGTGGCATTAACAATAACATCATAACCAGCTAGAGAAGCCAGCCCGGAGATCTCGAAAAATTGAAGCCCCTCAATGTCAGAAACTAGCTTCTTCGCGGTTTTCACATTTCGTGCGTACATAGTGACAGTTGCGCCCTTTTCTCTCAAGGCAAACGCGGCTGCCCTGGCAGCTCCACCCGAGCCGAAAACTGCAATACTGCTTTGGTTAAGGGCAACTCGCTGCTCAAGCGGTGCCACGACTCCTTGAACATCTGTGTTGAACCCCTTCAACCTACCCGCTTCAATCACAATAGTATTCACCGCGCCAATCCTTCCCGCAAGCGGGTCTACCTCATCAAGATACGGAATTACTGATTCCTTAAAGGGAATGGTCACGCTCAGGCCCCTTATCCCAAGAGCCTTTGCCCCCGACAGGGCCTCCGCTAACGAATCAGGATTAACTTCAAAAGGCACATACGTATAGGGAAGGCCTAGGTGCTGATACCCCGCATTGTGCATCACCGGGGAAAGAGTATGGAAGACAGGATACCCTATAATTGCGACAACATAGCGGGGATTTTGGTTACATAAAGGGTCGGATAGCTGCATTGAACTTTTTTGTATTTAACGATGTTGCATTTGAAGATAGCTTGAGGGTATGAGATAGTACAAAAGCCGTAAAAACGGTTATACAATGGCCCACCTTACAATGTCTAATTCCTTTTTATGAATAAAAATCAACTCTCCTCACACAAGAACTTTGGCTTACTCGGGGTACCCTTTGGTCTCTGCGCCCGCTGGCCTGGCTGCAATCGAGCCCCCTCAACCTTGCGAGCTTGGGGCCTTGCTGATCAATTGGAAGCCTTAAGCGCCCGGGGAATTAATGTAAAGGACTTCGGAGACATCGTAGAACTCGCAGAAAAGGGTTTAAAACCCTCAAACCCATCACTCAAGTTTAAAGATGAATTTCTCGGCTACTCGGAGCACCTGATTACAAAAATCGGTTCAATATACGAAGAAGGTTTTGTTCCGCTGCTGGTGGGGGGCGATCACTCGATTTCAATTGCCAGTATTGCAGCCGCGGTAAAATTCCAGCGTAGCGCGAGTCCGGGATCTCGAATGGGCGTTCTCTGGGTTGATGCCCACCCTGACCTTTGCACGCCGGAGAACTCCTGGTCGGGAAATATCCACGGAATGTCTGTTGCACATCTGCTGGGACAAGGGGATGCCGATCTCTCGAATATCGGGGGTTTTTCCGAAAAAGTTACACCATCGGAGATCGTATACCTAGGGCTTCGGGACATTGATCCCCCGGAACGTGAAGCAATTGCAACTCTCGGAATTAAAGCTTTTTCAATGAAAGAGATTGACCGAAAGGGGATTGGAACAGTCATGGACGAAGCAATTACCTACCTTAACAGTGTTAGTGACAATTTTTGGCTCTCGTTTGATCTAGACGTCTGTGATCCAGAGGTGACTCCCGGTGTCGGAACACCAGTACGGGGAGGGCTCACCTTTCGAGAAGCCCATCTGGTTATGGAAATAGTAGCTGAAAGCACACGGTGCTGTGGTATCGAACTGGTGGAATACAGCCCAGACCGTGACACACAGGGACTAACTGGAAAAATAGCGATCGGACTTCTTGAATCAGCCATTGGCAAAACTATTTTGTAACAGTCACCAGGGAGAACTGAATCCAATGAAAAGATTTTTCGGATGCCACGTATCGGCAAGTGGCGGCTTAAAGGCCGCCCTTGATCGAGGCACAGCGCTTGAGGTAAACACGATCCAGATTCACCCCTCGGCACCCCAACGCTATGTTCTTAAACCCTTTGCTAACGGACTCGAGGATGACTACCTTAAGAGCCGTATTGAAAGTTCGGTTGAAAAGCTATTCTTCCACAGCATTTATCTAATAAACCTTGCTAACCCCGATAGTGTAAAACGCGCGCTCTCAATACAATCACTGGTACATGAACTTGATTTTGCCGCCCGGTGCGAAGCAGATGGTGTGATTTTTCACGTTGGCAGCTTAAAGGACGAGCCCGACGAGGAAGCTGGACTGAGAAGATGCGCGGAAGCTGTTACTCAAGTTCTGGAAAAAAGCGACCATCGCTCACGGTTACTACTTGAGGTATCAGCCGGTAGTGGTAAGGTAGTTGGGGCAAGGCTGGAGCAGCTCAGCTTTATCTTTTCAGAGGTTAAGAATTCCGAACGCCTGGGATTTGCGCTCGATACTCAGCACATGTGGGCAAGCGGTTATAACTGGCAGCTAAATCTTGAAGAGATCGTAAATGATCTTGAAGCGCAATTTGGAATCAAGCACATCCATGCGATACATTTGAACGATAGCAAATCCGCCCTTTCAAGCCGGATTGACCGGCATGCGAATTTAGGAGAAGGCCTGATAGGGTATGAGACATTGGCGCAGGTCGTAAATCACGAAAAGTTCCGAAATATTCCATTTATTCTTGAGACACCCAGGATGAAATCCGTTGATGAAGCAGCTATCGACGTTACGGTGCTTCGTGAAATGATCGGTATAAAATAATTGGTGACAGTATGGCTCCCGCTTCCCATACGTTGCAGATAAAGATTGAAGGAACTAAATATTCCATTGAGAATAGATTTTTGCTGATCTGTGAAAGTAGGACCCGAACAGAGGGTGCCCTTGCGTCACTCTTTGCGGCCTTTTTCGGTACTTCCGATCTTAGCGTCACCTCAGTTCAAAGGATCTCATTTTCTCAAACAACCGTTACCAATATTATAAATGTCCTTGCCAGCCGTGATCTCTTTTCTCCCCGAAGAGCCATAGTCATCACCGAAATAGAGAAAATCAAGGAAGAAGACTTCCTCAAAGTGTGCTCGTTCGCCAGCGGGGATCCAGACCTGCTAGTAGGATTTCTGGCTACCTCACTACCTGCGAAATCTCATCTTAGAAACTCGGAAAACATACGCTTAATTGAACTTTCCTCCCTTGAAGGAGACGATTTGCTCTCCTGGGTCAAGCGCTTGTTCATTGCCCGCGATACACCAATAGCGCATAATAACGTTGCCAACGCTATTATTGAGCTTGCTGGCTCCAGCCCTGACTTGATAGTCCAATACGTTGAGCAGATCACCCTGCTTACGAACAGAGGAGAGGTTGTTACTACTCAGACGGTGCGGGAGCTCTTCCCCGAAGTTTTACATATAGACGAATTTCAATTTATCGAAATCATCGCGTCTGGGCATTATGCAGCCGTCTATCACTACCTGACACTCCTTGATAACAAGGGGTCAAACTTCTTCGGTTTAGTTGGCCTTCTTTTCCGGACCTTCAGTCAATTTCAGCGCATAACTGCCCTCCAGCATCGGGGGCATTCATCACAAGCAATCGCTGAGGCACTAGGTCAGTCTCGTTGGATTGTTGAGAAACAACAGAAGCTACTTCGTGCCTTTGGCCGCCAAGCCTCATTTGCCGTCGAGCTTGACGCTATACTCCAAGCGAACCTGGCATTACGCCGAAAATCGCTCGCTCCGCTGGATATTATGTGCTCATTAGGGCTGCAGTTGCGGCCGAGGAAAGTACGTTAGTTGGGGGCAGGGCTGTGCGCCCTGCTAACACCTCTCTAAGAAATACCAGTAACGCGACTTTCAAAGCAGTGCTCGGATCTTACGCGCGTGTGAGTTAAACGTGCGCGGGACCGTCAATTCAAGTAAGACTTAGTATCCGTCACACTCTTTCGTGCATCCTAATCGTACCGGCATCAACTACTTTCAACCTTACTGGAACTCCGTCAACCGTTGCTACTATGATCAGAAAATATCTAACCACTTTCGTCCTATTATCTTTCTCAACCATCTCCAATGCTGCCCCCTACAAGGGCTGGGGCTACGTCGCCGAGAAACTTCGGCAAGACGGAGTCTCTCCACAGGATCTCAAAGCAGCATTCGAAAACAAACAAATGCCGTTCCGACCCTTTGTTCCTTTCGGCCTGCGACCTAAAGAGTCCCCTGCTATGTACCGCAATTTTATGGGCCCAGAAAAGATTGCTCTTGCGCGGAGCTTCCTAAAGCAACATGCAAAGGCCTATACAGAAGCCGAAAAAAAGTTTGGCGTTGACCGAGGAGTTATCAATGCAATCCTGCTGGTCGAGACTCAGTTTGGCAAAGTCGTTGGTACCAATCGAGTGCTAGAGAGAATTGCTAGGGGCGCGAGCGTAGCTGAAGAATGGAACGTAAAAAAGAACCTCAACCGACTTCTAAAGGAAGGGGAGAAAACTGATATTAATGAGGTCCGAGCACGAGCCAAAAAAGTAGAGCAGATATTCCTTCCTGAACTTAAGGCCCTTTTCCAAATTGGAAAACGTGACCGAATTAATATTCTTCAAATCAAGGGGTCGTCAGCCGGAGCCTTTGGCTGGCCTCAGTTTATGCCAATTGCATACTTACGTTTTGGCGTGGACGGTGATCGGGATGGGCGGATATCTTTATTTGAGCCTGAAGACGCTATATTCTCCGTTGCTCGCTACCTTAGCTACAACGGCTGGCGAAATAACGCGTCGCACCGAGAACACTTGGATGTCATCTGGACTTATAATAAAAGCACCCCCTATGGCGAAACCGTACTGGATCTAGCGAACAAAACGGCCCAGTTCTGAGTAGCGAAACACCCATCTCAAGTGATACCCTGTAAAAAAAGCGAACCAAATATTAAAGAGTTAAATCTTGTCATGTCGAACGTACAAAAACCCACTCCCGGACAAACACCCAGCGGCGAGCCTCCTTCAAAGGGACTTGTATTGGTAGTGGAAGACGATCAGGACAACCGGGAGGTTCTATGCATGATTCTTGAGTCTCTCGGTTACGAGCATATCGCCTTCCCGACCGGGGAAGGTGTTCTACAAGCAATCGCTGGAAAAAAAGTTATTCTTGCAATGCTCGATATTATGATGCCCAAGGTCGATGGTTACGAGGTTTTGCAGCAACTTCGTACGAGCGATGAATTCTCAAAGATCCCGGTCTTTATCGTAACTGCCAAGGGTGAAGATGAAGAGATCCTGGCCGGATACAATTTTGGGGCCGATTACTACATCATGAAGCCCTTCTCCTCTCGCCAAATCGAATTCGGCATAAAACTATTTCTCGACAAACCAGACGAAAGTCCCAAAACGGTTTCGATCCCATCCTCTGGTAAGAAAGAACCGACGGAGGTTTAGTCGGGACTATTACGGAGCCGTGATCATCTAGATCCAATTTTCGGTGTGACCGTTCCGCAAAATATAGACAATTATTACATTGACTAAATTTGCTTCCTGATTCAGCGATTGATATC
>JBIIDM010000021.1:0-24845 GCA_044238365.1 Bdellovibrionota bacterium
CGCTTGCTCAAAATCGAAATCCCATAAATCATTTGACTTATTCAACAGGCTCTTAACCACTCTGGAGGCGCGTTTCGTGAATAATCCGTAAGCGTTCACCAGGTTGGCTGATCTCTTCGTCAATAGGCAATTTTTCTCACTGCGACGTGGAAGTACCACGTCGCATTCACAAAATTACCTCTTTCCTCGACCTCAACCAACCTGGTGAACGCTTACAATAATCCGGGCGGGTGGTTATATCTTTGTTAAGAGTCGATTTGTTTAGTTGGTGGCTTCGTCTAAGTCGAATGGATCCTCGTGTACGTCGGCGCTTTCATCGACGGCTCCTTTTTTTGGTGCTACCAATTCGTCTATAGCGCCGGGGGCTTTCATCGAGTCGAGTATTTTTCTCCGTATTTCAACAATAAGGTCGTTGTTTTCCTTGAGGAATGCCTTCACTCCATCTCTACCCTGGCCTAGTCGCTCGCCATTGTAGGAATACCAGGCTCCAGCTTTATCAACTATTCCACGAGTAACTCCGATGTCAAGGATCTCGCCAACTTGGCTAATGCCCTCATTAAAAATAATGTCGAATTCTACTTCACGAAATGGTGGTGCTACCTTGTTTTTTACAACTTTTACTCGCACGCGGTTTCCGATGGCTTCCCCTTGTTCTTTTATAGAGGAAATGCGACGAATATCAAGTCGGACCGAACTGTAGAACTTCAGGGCATTGCCGCCTGTGGTTGTTTCTGGCGAACCGAACATTACACCAATTTTCATTCGTATCTGGTTGATAAAGACAATAGTAGTACCGGCTTTGTGAGCAATGGCAGTGAGTTTACGGAGTGCCTTACTCATCAGACGAGCCTGAAGTCCTGGTTGTTGGTCTCCCATTTCTCCATCAATCTCGGCTCGTGGTGTTAGCGCTGCAACAGAGTCGACCACAATGAGATCTACCGACCCTGATTGAACGAGTGCTTCACAGATTTCAAGCGCTTGTTCTCCGCAGTCCGGCTGGCTTACGAGCAGTGAAGCAGTATCGACTCCCAGCTTTCTCGCGTAGGCAATATCTAGGGCGTGTTCGGCATCGATAAATACTACGGTACCACCCTTTTTTTGTACTTCTGCGGCAAGGTGGAGGGTCAGCGTTGTTTTTCCGGATGATTCTGGTCCGTAAATTTCACAAATTCTCCCCTTCGGTAGTCCTCCGATTCCCAATGCAATATCAAGGCCTATGCTTCCGCTAGAATATGCCTCGATGTCACTTGTTTGGTCATTTGAAAGGCTCATTATAGTTCCTTTACCATACTTTTTCTCTAGTAACCCGAGAGCAGCATTAAGAGCCTTACCTTTTTCGTCCTTCTGTTCTTTTGGTGCCATATATAGTCCTTCCTATGTCTATTTTAATTTTAACTGTCTCCGGTGTATGAACGATCTTGCAGTATCCACGCGCGCACCGGGAATGACCCTACCCTAGAGTTCCCGTATAACCCCGATCACCCTACCTTGAATAGTGATATGTTCCACCGTAAGTGGTTGAAGTACCTTCTGAGCCTCCAGCTCCTTATTTGCTGGAATTAACATCACATGACCTGTTTTAAGCCGTCGAAAGGTCTTCAGCGTGGCAGAACCATCATTAAGAAGCGCTACAACTATTTGACCATTCTCAGCATAGTCTTGCCTTCGGACGACAACAATATCCCCATCACAGATGTGCGCGTCAATCATTGAATCGCCACTTACTTCAAGGCAAAATACTGTGCCGTTGTTGGCTACTAAACGGGCTGGAATTTCAATAGTGTGCGGATTCTCGATCGCTTCAAGCGGGACCCCTGCAGCGATCGTTCCTAGCAGGGGAACATAGTTTGAAGTTGTCGGTTCTTTTTGTTCCGAAATCCATAACGCCCCGTGTTCTCCTCTCGTCAGGTATCCCTTTTCGATTAAACGTTCCAAATGGAAGTGAGCTGTCGAAGCCGAGCGGACTCCTAGGTGGGCGGCAATGTCTTTCAGGGTGGGAGCGAAGCCGTGTTGAGCAACGTACTGCCGGATAAAAAGGAGCGTCATTCTCTGTACCGGAGGAAGGACGCTCGAAACAACACCCCGATTATTCTCTGAAATTCCCTCTTCTGCTTCCACTCTGTTTTCTGAGTCTTCTGAGCCTGCCCTTCTGGGTCGCGACACTTCCCTATGTGGAGGAGCTGTTTGTTTTTTCTTCACTTGGCCGTCTGGTTTTATGTTTTCAACGCACTACAATATTTATACTATATAGAAAAATACTAGAAAGGCGCAAGTAGTTCTTAAGAAGAAATAAGGAATCAGACGATTCATTAAAAGTATAAACTTGGACCTGGCGTAAGAACTGTGGTAACTCGCTGAATTTACGCCATCCTCTTGGTCGTAGATCATATTGAACCCTTGAACGTAGCATCACTACGCCTGCAATTTTACTATGACTGGTACTTCGGAGCTGATGCAGAGCTCCAATTATGGCGAACGAAAGATTTCAAGGTATGAGATCCCGGACTATTCGAATACTATTTCTTGACGATAATTCGTTCTTCACTGATGGAGTGGTGGATCAGTGCGAAATTGAAGGGGCTGAATATGGTATCGACGCGAGAGTAGTCGATAACTTAGATGAGGCAACTGCACTGGTACGGTCGTGGTGTCCGGATGTTATTCTGTTCGATGCCTACACTGCGGTCGCCCATTCCTTTGAGCTAATCGCGCGCTGGAAAGATGTTGCCTTTGTCGTCGTTATGAGCGAATGCCATTCGCCGGAAATTGAGCTCCGCATACTTGAAGCCGGGGCCAGTGCTTTTCTTCCCAAATCCTCTTCTGGGGAGGAAATAGATCGCGTCCTGCACGAGTTACTTTTATTCGTTCCTGAGGCACCATCAAACCAATAGGCAATTTTCTTGGGTGTCTCAGATTTTCTCGTAACTAAAAATGCGTCGGGACTAGCTCGATTTCCAAACGAGCGTATTACTTTTTTCAGGAAACTTTATCTTGCATTCAGGGATATTTAACGTAGGGCCTATTCATCGCGAGTGGCGTTGAGGCACACCAGCACCACTCTTGGGAGTAGAATTGATAAATAACCTGGATTATTCACGATCCCGTACCACCATAGCGGCGCGTTTCGTGAATAATCCGGGTTAAGGAATTACCCTTTTTCTGTCAATCACGATAAAATCTCAGGTAAATATTTGTATGAAATTGGAAGTTGTTAACCGGGGTGCTGTTGAGTCGTTGCTGCATCGCCGGGGGAAGTTATCAGAGGCCCAACTCTTTGGAGCCGTACTGTCTGAAAAAATTGCTGATCATGCTTCGCCGGAGGCGGCACAGGCGTTTCGGACGAACTTTCGTCAGCTTAAACGGGAGATACGGGAAAAAACCGGTAGCCGAGGTATAATGGACGCTGCCATGTCTTCACTTGATTTGCTGGTAGCAGGTGGAAAGATCTCACGGGATTGCGCTACTGTGCTAACCAACGAGTCGTGGACACTTTCACAGCTCGATAGCAATCCCCAGAACGTTGCAACAGGGAGAGAAATGGGGGTGTATATCAGCAGGGCGGCCGGGGTTGATCAGTACAATCAACGTAAGTCAAACTACGACTGTGGTTTATTACCCCTGACTGAAGTGACCAAAGAAATGTTGCTGGCTCAGCGGGCTTCTGATCCGAAGGACGCGGGCGTTGGGGACTCTTTGGTAGCGAGTTCGGGCGGGATAGGTTCGGTTTCGACAAAAAGTTCGGCAGCATTTGGCACATCGCCCGTCTACCAAAGTGGATTCCTATTCAAACCAATATCCGATTCTACCGGTAAGGTGGCAATTCTGATGCCACCTTCTCTTACAGGAAGAGTCAAAAGCGTTTCAATACATTCAAGTGATGGCCTCGAAAGCGGAGCTTACGGCGGCATTGGTAATGGGTCGCGCGAACATTTCCGGTTTAAGAAGCCCGGATCAAGCTATTCTGCAGATCTTTCGGTTATGGTGATGTTGCGAGATGGAACAACGCACAATGTGAGGATTCCCAATCCCGGTTTGCGGTATGAGGTACGATAGGTGCTGTAGGGGCCCCCGGGTTCATCAGGTTGGCTGATGTCTTGGTCAAAAGCCTTATTTTACTGCTTGCGAGGTGTCGTAGGACCTTTCATGCGTAAAAAACTGTATACTCGACTTCAACGAACCTGGTGCAAGCTGAGTTCTTACGTCGAACTCAGGTTTTTAGGTTTATACTCACAATCAGGCCAGTTCAGGTGTATACCCTTTTCTCATGGTGTTTTCCGTAACGGTTCGTTCATTGAGAAACTGGAGCAGGTAATTGTGTCCACCAGCTTTGGCACCACACCCAGATAGTTTAAATCCACCGAAGGGCTGGCGTGCGACCAAGGCCCCGGTAGATCCTTGATTGATGTAGAGATTGCCTACCTCAAAGTGTCGCTTTGCATACTCGATATGTTCAGGATGGCGGCTGAATACGGCACCGGTTAGCGCAAATTCAGACTCAGAAGCCGTTAAAACAGCCTCGAAGAAGGAATGTGCTTTTGATATTGCCAGAACGGGAGCAAAGAGTTCTTCCTTCCATATGCTGGAATCACGTGGGGCATCCTTGAATATTGTTACCGGCACAAAGTGTCCAGTGCTGGGAGCGTCGCCTTTGAAGAGCAACGTGGCTTCGGTCTCAGCTTGTGCAATCTTCTGCAAAACTCGAGTACGACTCTCCTCATCGATTAATGGTCCGACGATGGTTTCCGGATTGACGCTGGGGCCAATCGGTAGGTCTTTTGCTGCCTCTTGAAGCCTTGCGCAGATCCGATCGTAATGGTCTCCCACAATGATAACACGCGAACACGCCGAACATTTCTGCCCCGAGTAGCCAAAACTTGAATAGAGAATTCCGCTGACCGCAGCGTCGATATCCGCATCACTATCGACAATAATGCAATTTTTACCCCCCATCTCTGCAACAACTTTTTTTATCGATCGTTGACGAGTGCGGTTCTTAGCAGCACTTTCAATGATATGCAGCCCCACCTCCTTTGAACCGGTAAAGCAGATCATGTCAATAAGGGCAGATTCCACGAGCATCTTTCCAACAACGTCGCCTGCTCCCGGAAGGAACGCAAATGAAGAAGTAGGGAAGCCAGCTTGTTCTAGGGCCCGGACAAATTCAAAGCCTATCAGGGAGCTCTGTTCGGCGGGCTTTATCACTGCCTGGTTGCCGGTTATCAGTGCAGCGATAGTCATTCCGCATAGTATTGCCAGTGGAAAGTTCCATGGCGAAATTACTGCCACACGACCTCGTGGCCAGTAGTTTGTTGAATTCTCCTGGCCCGGAAGGTCGATCGACAATCCTTCGTTAAGTTCCTGCATAAGTCCTGCATAGTAGCGGCAAAAGTCGACCGCTTCGGAGACATCAGCATCAGCCTCTTTCCAGGGCTTCCCAGACTCCCGAATCATAAGAGCTGCTAACATGCACCGTTGTTCTTCCAGGATATCAGCAAGTCGCAGCGTCATAGTCACGCGCTCGCGGGTAGTGATGTTACGCCAGGGATGAGTTTGTTGTTCAAGATAGGTTAGCGCGCACTCTACCTGCTCAGGAGTGGTATAGTGTACCTCACCCAAGCGAATAGCAGACTGTGATGGGTCTTCGCGGGATATCACCTCACTTGACTCATGCAGAGAGCCCGCAAAAATCGGAAGGCTGCGGAGTTTTTGTAATTGCACAAGCTCGTCCAGGCGCAGGAGAGCGTCGTGTAGAGCGGCTCGGTGTGCCTGGTTGGCAAAGTCGAGATTCGGGGCGTTTTTAAAGGTAGACATAGCAAATGTAGACATAGCAAGTGATCTCAAATTTAAGCGGCGATGTTTGTTCTTACGTCGAACTCAGGTATTTAGTTGAAGGCATTGTTCTGCGGGGTCCTGAAGGAGGTCGTCAAGCTCGTGAGAATCAAAATAGGTATGGCGAAGGAACGATTCATTCGAAGTGTTTTCGAGGAGCCGTCGTACAAAGTATCCCATGCCCGGAATGAGGTCGCCGACCGGTACATAATGTCGTACAAGGTATCCTTTGCGTTTGAATGCAAGCGCAATTGGGTCGGCCATCCCATATAACATTTGCAACTCAAACTGAGTTGGTTGGATGTTGCGTTGTTCGGCATAACAACAAGCATGACTCAATGATCGCACATTATGAGATCCAAATGCGGGGTATACAACGTCGATATTATCGAGGAGAAGTCGAGACAGGAGCTCATAGTTGGCATCAGTCTGCGCCTTTTTAGCGAAAAGCGGTGATTCCCAGGAATGTTGTTGAGACATCGCCGTTTCGTAGTCCCAGTACGCCCCTTTGACGAGCCGTACGGCAATGCGTGAGCCCCTCTCTCTTGCAAAACTGATCATGTCCTCGACGACCTGTTTTGAGTGAACCGCATATCCCTGAATTACTATCCCGGGTAGTGGGTAATTGCTAAACTCTGCCGAACTGAATACATTCTTAAATGTTTCGTTAACGATTTCCCACTTGTCGCTGTCTTCCGCGTCACAGTATAGGAGACAGTTTGTTGCTTTGGCTCTTCTTAGGAGCAGGGCGAGACGCTCTGATAGCACCGCAATCGCTACTCTGGTATTTAATGGGTAGCACTGCGAGTAAAGGGCTGAAAGTTTTACTGATACACTTGAGGGCGAAATTTCACCGTCATGGTCTTTTATCAAAGGCTTACTCTCGTTCCAGCGGGGTGCCTGAGTCGAAAGCAAGTCAATGCACTCGGTATACCGTTGCAAATAGTCCACGGCCTCTCGTTCGCTCAGTGAGTATTCTCCAAGAAGATCGATTGTATAGGCAAAGCCACTTTTGCGGAGTCGTCTAAGCTGCTTTAAAGCTTCCTTGGGCGATGCCCCGGCAATAAACTGGCTCGCCATTTCTTGAACGCCTTTTTTTACCGAATAGCCCAGCAGTTTTGCGCGCAGGGAGCGGGACGGCGCCTTGACACCCCAGTGGGCCAGTGGGTGAAGGGCGGCTGCGTCATCACCTAAGTACACCTTCACGTGCTCGGCAATCTCGGCTGAGCTCTGGAGGGCAGGGAGTACGTCAACCAGCCTGAAAAGGTTTTGCTTTAGAGACGGTCTTTTGAACGACCACTCCATTATTAAACCGCTCCAGTAATTCTTTGCAAAGAACGAGGGCTTCTCATTCGCCATCTGTGTAAAAATCTCCCGTCCAAACAGCATAGTAGCCGAGTTAAGGGATAGGGCAGGTACGCTGGAGGAGGGTGGGAAGGGAGCCGATTCGGGAGCCAGAGCAGATGGAGACAGAGCAGATGGAGCCAGCACAGATGGAGACAGAGCAGATGGAGTAACTGGGGAAGGAGAACTAGTTAGTTCGCTCATATGTAGGGGCCTCAAGTAAGGAAAAAACACGCGAAAAAATAAAACCAATAGTCTAGCGTGGAGACTTTTACTTCGTTCCCGCTAAGTTGAGGGTAGTATATTGATTTTATTCAAACATTACAACGGTATACTACTTCTTTTTTTAAAGGAAGTACAAATATTCAGGGAGCTTACCAAGCATTTTGTTTAAATGAAGCAGAATTCTTACTAGTCCGGATAAGTAGGGGTGGAGACATTCTTATTAAATTACTCCGGAGAGATCTAGAGCTATGGCTATGCATAAGGTACGAAGTGTAGTGTCCGCGTGTGTGGTGTTGATGTGTGCAACATCGGTTGTGGTGGGTGAGTCAGCAACGCTCGGTATAGATGATATTCCGGGAAAAGATTTGGCGCGTGGGATGCAGAATCAGTTTGGAGTATCGGAGGCGTCGAGCGGTATTAATAACATTATTTCGTCTGATATGTCTAGCGGTCGGGGTGATGACTGTTGGGTATACGATAAAGATGGAACTGTTGTTCAGGGAGCGTGTTATCAGTCTGGGAAGGGTCCGGAGAAGCCATTGGACTACAGAGTGCCCCTGACGAGCCACAATATGGTGGTAAATGCGCTGGAGGATGAGCATTTTGGTAATCAAATAATCGGCCGGGTTTTAACTACATCGATTGGTAACGCTGTGGCAGCGTTTAATTTTGGACAACCTGCGGCAGGTCAAATTCTTGAAACTTCTCTGAATTACGCGCAGAGTGAAGCGAGTTTGTGCCAGCAGACACATGTTCAATATTTTTCAGACTTGGCTAGTGGTCCCGGGGGAGATGCGGAAGCGAAGGCGTATCTGGGGTGCATACGGAAGTATAACGAGCTGAATTTAGGGAATAATCCTCAACTTGACGGTAGCCCAAAGGGTCCTCTTTGCCAAGCGATTTCGGTTTGCCAGAATGACGACTATCTTTCCCATGTAGAGAGGGGGAAGGCAGGGTCCAATGTGTTACCCGCAGATCGATTTGAGAGTACACCTGGCACTGCTTTTATTCCCACGGATAATGAGTGTCATCCGGATAACCCCCGCTTGCTGTGGACGGATCCTTACGATACCGCTACGCCGGCATTGAGGAAGAATAGGCTTCTGTTTTCCGATTTGCTCTTTTGTGAATATCACCAGACAAATCCGGGTTCGAATGGATATGCCTGTCAGAGTCGTCGTATTGATACCACTCGGGGGAATAGTGGCAAATCTCCAGAGGAAATCATCTGCGATACTGGTCTTGGTAACGAGCAGTTCCTTAAGCAGTATGTAGGTAATTTTGCTATATTTCGCTACAACCAAGGCGCTATAAATCAGGGAGTGGTTTCTTCTGAATGGCAATCGGTGGCGCCGTATACCCTGCCATGGCCGCCGACTGGTGGTGCGGAAAAGCCGGCACCAGAGGTATATTCGTTGTACCGAGGTGGCGAGACCTTCACCTATCTGATGCAAATGATGAGGAACAGGTGTGAGTTTCATAATGCCATGAATGGAGTGACGACCGCGGAGAGCGCTATTTATCGAGTTGTAAACCCAAGTTCAGGTACTTTGACGGTACACAACGGTAGAGAGACGAGTACGGTTGCAATGGAGGAAGTTCGCAAGAATGGTTTCTGTGGAAGCCAGCAAGAGATCATTCAGGCTCATAGAGCAGCATTAAGTCTTCCAGGTCTGCTTTTTGATGAGGCGACGTGTGATGTAATGTGGTATAAAACAAAAAGCCATTTTCATCAAAATACCTATGCGTGTGAAGAGCTGACCGGGTGTATCGATGCTGGTAGTGCGGCGGGACGTTGTGATTGGGAATTCGCCAAAATCGTTGAAAATCCGGACCAACAGCCGCAGTGGGTACTGTTATTGGCCGCTTATTCAAAGGTTATGGGCGATATGCAGTGGCGTGAACACTTGCAAGCGTTGAATTATCACATTAAGCAAATGACTCGGGGTAAAGATTCCTGGTATTTGAATAAGGCGCAAGAGCTGATTCAGAGCAGGCTTACCGCTGATTTAAACAATACTATCGAAGTTTCCAAAGCAGAACTGGGCAAAGAAATTGATCGCCTGGTAAGAGAGAAAAACGACAATGCATCGTCCATTATCTCGAATGGTAAGACGAGCGATAATCCTGTTGGTATAAACCCTAATGCCTAATTTAGAGTATTCGCGAGAGCTCCCAAGTGCTATAGCTGGTACAAGGGTTCGATAGTATGCTATCCTCCGAGTGCTCGCAATTACTCACGAGAAGGCACTCGCAGAGAAGTTAAGGTATTGAATCCTTGAGCAAAAAAAGTTATTACGTACTCTTACGGCTCTTGAGACGTGTTCGGTACATAATTCGGGAGGGGCCGCCCTCCATTTTATCGCCATTAACCATCAGGGGACTTATAACCATGTCGCAGGACCATTCTAATCATAGTCACAAGCCTTGTAGTGCCTCAGGCGCACCGAAAGCTGTCTGGGAGGATCGGGTGGCGGATGTTGCGCGGGAGGACGACCTAACGGATACTGCGCTGTTTATGCTATGGCCGTATCTTCTGGTGTCGTTTCTGATGATAGCCTTTTTCTCGCCAGGAATCGGGCTAGCGGTGATGATCGGGCTTTTTACACTGCACGCAATATATTTTGCAGTGGTGACGCCCGCGAATAAGGACCAGGTCTGGTTTTGATAACGCTAACGCGTGTGGCTCCCAGACGTAGCCACTCTGCTGGTGCGGGCTCGTGAATATTCCGGGCTAGGTCAACCTCAGCTTTTTAGGTAACGTAGGCCTTCTATGAAAATTCCCTATTCGGAGTTATCTCCGGAAGTAGTGCGGAGCATTATCGATGAGTTTGTAACAAGGGAAGGGACGGACTACGGTGAGGAGTATTCCCTTGATGAGAAGGCCGCCCAGGTGCTAGAGCTGCTGAGGCAGGATAAGATAATGATTACTTTCGATCCCGCCACAGAAACATGCTCGATCGTAACCAGCAGTAAGGAACTTCAATAAGAGTTACACGCCTCCATCCCCAAAAAAGGCGCCAAATCCCCTGCCTGTTATCTGATTTATTAGAGTACGCCGGAGAGCACCCGTACCGGTTCACCTGTGAGCGAAGATACCACTGGAACTGGACCTGGTCCTAATGTCCGGTCAATCAAAGTTGCCCAGCACATCACGCGGATGCCCTTCAAGGTTGCTTTCGTGTGGAGTTCCAGGCTTGATCGGGCCGTTGTTATGACGTCGGTAATAAGCACAGCGTGTTTGCCCTTATACTTATCCCACATTCCTGATACCATGTTTTGGTCAACAAGTTGCTCGAAAGGGATGTCGCGTTTCGCCCAATACTCAGAATAAATAGCAGCAAGCCGCTCGCCGAAAAAGGTGTACCCTCCGGGGAGCTTGAGAAATAACTCGGGTCGGGCTGGGCTCGTTACCGAATGAATTCGGGCACCCACCGCCATAGCACACAGATTAAGGTCATCGTCGGTTAAATCCTCAACGCGATAGAAGATAGTACTTTCGCATCGTGTACCTATCGGTATCGGATTCTCATAACGCTCTGTTATCTTTTCAAAAATTTCTCGTACCTCCTCGTGGTTAGGCACGACAAAATCAAGAGATGAGCGAGTTGAAGAAGTCATATGAGTCCCATAGCGGTTGCCTTGATTTCAGCCCCCATTATCCACGAGTGGTGTCCATTCTGGACGTGATAGTTCGTGAACAGTTCGGATTACGGAGAGTTTGTCACAGAATCCCGACTGATGATACACTAAAAATTCGTAATGTGACGGATTGTTGGTGGTCAGATCCTTTTTGGTTTAGGGGAATACATGGCATTTGATGTAAAGATAAGGCGTAGAGCAACCCGGAGTGTGCGGGCCGGTAGTGTTAGTATCGGGGGAAATCATCCCATTTCTGTGCAGTCAATGTGCGCCACCAAGACACAGGACATTGCAAAGACTCTAAATCAAATTAAATTGCTTGAGGCGCACGGGGTCGATCTTATACGGGTCGCGATCGATAGCAAGCGCGACATAGAGGCCCTGCAGGAGTTACGAAAAGAAACGACAGCCAACTTGGTTGTAGACCTTCAGGAGAGTTATCGGCTTGCGGAAAATGTTGCACCTCTGGTACAGAAAATTCGCTATAACCCTGGTCACCTTCATCATCATGAGAGCGCCCGCTCAGTTGAGGATAAGGTAAAATACATCGTAGAGGTAGCGGGTGCACATGAGTGTGCCGTTCGGATAGGGGTGAATTTTGGTTCGATTGATCCCACCCAGTCTGAGGTGAGTGAGGGGTCACAGGAGGCGGCTCTAAACTCAGTGAATCAGCACGTTGAACTTATGGACAAGTTTGGGTTCAAGAATTTTGTTGTCTCGCTTAAGTCATCCAATCCCAATGATGTCATAGAGATAAATAAGCGATTTGCAGCAATGCATCCGGAGATTCCATTGCATCTTGGGGTTACGGAGGCGGGCTTGCTTCCGATGGGTGAGGTAAAGTCACGAATAGCCTTTGAGCATCTTTTGGCGTTGGGTATTGGTGATACCATTCGGGTTTCGTTGACCTTGCCGTTTGACGAAAAGTATCAAGAAGTTCTTATCGGGCGAAAGATTGTCGAAGATGTTTACGCCGGGCGGTTTCGTTCAGTGCCGAAATTCGAACAGAAAGGTATGAACATTATTTCTTGTCCATCCTGCTCACGTGTGGAGAATGAGGCATTTGTGAAGCTGGCGCAGCAGGTCTATGAAGCGACAGAGTTTGCCCGCGATAAAAATCTTACTATTGCGGTCATGGGGTGTCGTGTAAATGGCCCGGGAGAAACTGATGACGCTGATCTGGGATTGTGGTGTGCCCCCAAACATGTGAACCTTAAGCGCGGACAAGAGACCGTTGGAGCCTTTTCATATGAAGAGATACTCCCGCGACTGTTGGCTGAGTTAAACGATATTATTTCCAGTAAGGATGCCGTAACAATATAAGGTATGATGTGTGTAAGGAGAAGCGATCAAGGCGGATGTTGATCTGTTCTATGTGTCGATTCTCTGAAACAATACTGAGCTTATCTTTTAAAACCTCGTTCGCTGCGACAGTAAGGGTACGTCACTGAAATTACTTCATCCGCACTTGATGTTCGTGATATAAAACGAAGCGAAGACCGCGCTGTTGTGTGTATTCTTAGCATTCACCATCACTTACTTTTGCCGTACCTGGGGTTTAAGATCTGTTAGTAACTACTATTTCCCATAAATGAAATCCGTCACACGACAGAACATATTAAAACCGTTTCAGGGTCTGAGTGGTGTTGAGCGCCAACAAGCGCTCGACTTTGGGGCTATGCTGCAGGTAGCTGGCGATATTGAGTCAGTATGTTTTGGTTCGTCTTTCTGGCAGACAAGGATTGTCGTAAGAGAGGGGGATGAGCTTGTCTGGTGGAGGCTTTCCGATCCGGCGCTCGCTTCCAATCGTTCAATGTATAGAGAGTTTCTGATCGTATTGCACCGGTTGGTTGAGAACCGTTTTGCAATCGAATTCGAGGAAATGGAGATCGGTGGTGTCCCACATGTCTGTATACGAAGACCCTTCTATCGTGCATTGTTAGTTGGCGCCCCGCTAAAGGGGTTTGCAGATCGTCAGAGTCTTGTCAGACGCATTTGCACGGCGGTTTTTGATTTGCACAGCTTGGGTTTGTGTCACGGGCATCTCTCGGCCGACAATATTGCGTTTGACATGGGTCGTGTAGCCTTGCTTGATATCGGTATGTGCGTTTTTGCGCCGTCGATTCGAATGCAGAAACAGGGTACGGCGCCGGAAGTTCGTCAGGGGTATTTGGCATCTTTACCTGCCGATCTCTATGGGCTAGCAGCTGTGATACGGAGTCTGCTATCGGAGGACGAGTTAGAGCAGCGTCAAAGGGCCTGTCTCGAGAAAATGGAGAGTGAGGATCCTACCCGTCGTCCAACGCTAGAATGGGTCGTTGATGTCTTTGGACTTTCACAGTCAAGTGTTCGGCTGAGAAATGAGGAGACGCAGTCGTCGGATAGGGCTTTTGAGTGGAGAGGGAAGGGAAGTCGACGTGATAGTCAGAAGAGTGGATCGCAGGCGATTGTGGTTTCTAATGGTGAGAACCGTAACTCAAGTTCGGTTGTACTTCCTCTAATTGCAACCTCTTTCGTCGTCTTGGTGATGGGTATTTTCGGCTACCAGTACTGGTCCGAAACAGGTCTCTTCAGGCAGCCAGTCTACTATTCGGGATATTGGCGCGGCGGGCGAACTGAGGATGTTGTGAAGGTTGTTCGGGCCTGTCTGCGAGGAGATTTAGACGCGCAGCAAGTGGTGTTAGATGCGGCCTTAAAGGGAAGCCGGATGCCCGACGTAGATGACCGGGTGTTGCGGGTTGGCTTTGATAGTAGGTGGCAAGCCGAACTATCTTCCTCGGACCGAATAAATATTTTTTCCCTCGCTTTTGAGAAATTCGGCGAGGGGCCCGAATTTCCAAGAACCTGGAGTTCCTCAATGCACCCTGCCGTAATCTATGCGTTGGCGGCCTCGGAGGAGCTGGCCAATGTGCATCAGGACCTTTTGAGTGAGGTGCCGGTGGTTTACTTGGGGACCCTGCCTGAGTTTATTGGAAATGCTTTCCAAATATTATCCGGTATTGGTCTGGTTCATATATCTGAGCCGGCAGTTCTTGGGTGGATTCGACTTTCGACTGGTCAGTTCTCAATTGATGCCTTTGAGGCATTTCTTTTTGATAGTGAGAATGTCAATGACGTGGCTCTATTCACAAAGACTGATTTACTGGTTAAAAGTTATACAACCCAGAAGGAATTACTGGAAGGCATCTATCAAATACTTCGTTCAAGACCGTCGAGCGTTGCAAAGTTGTTAGAATGGTTTAGCGAGGGGCAACTTTCACTCTGGAAAGATAGTGATCATGTTACGCAGCTACAATTGCTTGTTCAGGATATTCCTGAATCACTTTCAAACCCGTTACAATTGATTGATTTGGTGCTGTTTCCACGGAAGGGCATTCGTGATCAGGCCTGTACAAGGGTTGCAACTCTCTTCGCAGAGAAAGCACAGCGGCCCTCATTTATTGAATTTCTGAGTGGACCTGCTCAGAAATTTTCCAGGGTCCAGCTTGTCTCGATTTTATCGCTCTTTCTCGACAAAAAGCATTCTGACCACATGGCACTAGTTCGGAATTGGTTTGGTATGAAGCCCGACCCAGAGGCCGTTGCGCAACTGCTTATAGTTCGAAGGAGCGTTGCTCAGCTGAGTGGGGTTCGAGAATTGGATCTTTTTGATGTTGAAGCCGCACTTTATCTTACTAAACTCGGAGATAGCATTGCTGGAGTGTTAACTCCTGATGTAGTTCGAGGCTTACTTACGCACCCTGAGCCGCAGGTGCGGGCGCTAGGGTATCAACATATCGATCCCTCAGATGCCAAGCAGATGGAGGTTCTAAGGAACATGTTAGAGATTGAACCTGATACAAGGCTTCGGAGCATTATTCAGCAGAGAATTGAGGCATTTGCGGGATTATCGTAAGCCTAAGGCACTCATTCGGAGTTGGTTTGTCATATTCAGCTGTGCTCTGGTAGGAGCTCTTGTGCGTCTCTGCATAAGCGCACAGAGTATCGGCAGTAATGATGTTGTGAACTGGTATTTTTCTGCGGAACGGGTCCTAAAGATGGGACTCATTCCGGCATATGAAGGCGATCCGTACCTAAACAATCCTCCATTGATAGCATTGTTGATGGCGGAAATGCTGAAACTGTCCAGGTCGATTGAAGTATCGTTCCCTATTTTGTTGCGAAGTCTTGGGATCTTCGGTGAAGCGCTGAGCATCGCCTTAGTGGCGCACGTGGGATGTTTGAGCGGAGGGGTCCGGTGGGGGATCTTACTAGGGCTTATTGTGGCGCTGAATCCACTGTCTCTTCTGGTTACTGGCTACCATGGGCATACCGACGGCCTAGTTGGTGGTTTTGTCGTTTTATCTTTTTACCTTGCAACCATTTGCCAACAGTATGCACTGGCCGGATTTGCGCTGGGATTGGCAATGAACGTTAAACTCATTCCGTTGGTTCTGTGGCCCGCGCTTTTTTTCTCAATACCTTCAGTAAGGGGGCGGATCCTTTCAAGTGTTGGGTTTTCAAGTGCACTGATTCCCTTTATCGTTGCTTGGTGGTACGGCGGACCTGTTTTTTTTTCGCGGGTGTTCGGTTATCGATCCATTCTCGATTATTGGGGGTTTCAAACATTTTTAATTATTTTCAAGTCGCACATTCCCCAGTGGTCAGGGTTTTTTGATGCAATCATTGTATTCTATCAACAGGTTGGTCCTTTCGTAATTCTAGGGGTGGTTACGATTCTCAATCTTATGGTTCAGCTTTCCTCGTGGCAGAGGGGTGCTATAAGTTTCGGGGTTATGGCTGTCCTGGCTCAAGGGTTTGGGATTACCTACCCGGCGCTGGCTATGCCCCTCTTTACCATTGTGAACCCCGGATGGGCTATAAAATATTCGGTAATTAATGCGTTGGCTTTGCTGGCAACATATGCGCACTTTCTCGTACGGCGTTGGCCATGGCAAAGTGTACATATTGGCAGTTCCCCGAAGTTCTCAGTCTTATGCATGTTCTTGATGTGGGTAATGCTACTCTCGTTCGTGGTGACGCAGCTACTTAACAGTACGGTGTGGCTACGTTTTAACTTAAGAACTCAAGGGTCGGCCGGAGAAAAAGATTTGTGAAATTACTCGTTGTAGAAAGTCCAGGGAAGATTAAGAAGCTGCGTTCGTTTCTGGGGCGTGACTGGAAGGTGCTGGCCTCAGTTGGTCATGTTTGCGACCTCCCCCAGAAGAAGTTGGGGATCGAATTTGTTGGGGAAAAGGTAAAGGTACAGTTTGTTGTTAATGAAGCCAAGCGTCGTTCACTCGATGATATTATTGCGGCCTCGAAAATTGCTGACGAGATCTATCTTGCAACTGACCCAGACCGGGAGGGCGAGGCCATCGCCTACCACGTAGGTATGCTGATTGGAAAGAGCGAATGGAAAAAAATTAAACGGGTTTCGTTTAATGAGATATCGGAGAAGGCCTTAAAAGTGGCGCTTGGTGCACCCCGACGACTTGATAGCGATCTAGTTCACGCACAACAGGCCCGACGGGTGGTCGACCGATTGGTGGGGTATCGGGTGTCGCCCCTGTTGTGGCAACAGAAGAATATTGGTTCTTCCGCGGGCAGAGTACAGTCAGTAGCAGTTCGGTTGGTCGTTGAAAAAGAACAGGAAATCAAGGTATTCGTTCCTCAGGAATATTGGCACATTGATGCTTTTTTAGTTGCACCGGATAGTGGCGCGCCATCATTTAAAGCACGTCTGGTTAAATGGCAGGGAAAACAGGTTGTTTCCCATATTGAGGAGAGCAGAAGCGCTCAGCAGGTGGTGATATCAACTGATGCATTGGCCGATGAGGTGATCAACCATGCACGTGTCGGAGCGTGGACCGTTGCTAAAAAAGAAACAAAGGTACAGAAACGAAAGGCACCGCCTCCGTTCATTACCAGCACATTGCAGCAGAGTGCGAACTCATTAAAAAAATGGGATGCCTCCAAAACGATGAAGGTGGCCCAAACCCTCTACGAGCAGGGGTTAATTACCTATATGAGAACTGACTCGCCCTCGCTCTCACCCGAGGCACAGCAGACGATTAGGGATTTTATACGTTCAAAGTTTGGTGATAAATACCTTCCGGCTGAATCAAAAACCTTTAAGCCGAAGGATAAACGATCACAGGAAGCACACGAATGTATTCGTCCTGTTGACATTACCAAGAGCGTCAGCGGCATAGGTCTTTCCGGTGACGAGGCGTGGCTTTACGATAAAATTCGCAATCAATGCCTTGCCTGTCAGATGAGCGATGCTGAATGGTCCATTGGTATCTTGGAGGTTAAATCTGGCGATGCCGTGTTTGCGCTTAAAGGGAAACAATTGATTTTTGATGGTTGGATGAAGGTCTTGGAAGGCGATATCTCCAAGGCGAGAGAGGTGAAATCAAAGGTGGAAAAAGGAGAGAACCATAGTAATGAGAAGGATGATGCACCATTACTTCCGCCGCTAGAGATCGGGGATACATTACAGTGTGAAAAGCTTACCAAGACTCAGCAGTTTACTAAGGCACCTCCGCGATTCACCGTTGCAACTATAATCAAGGCACTTGAAGCACGGTCCATAGGCCGCCCGTCAACGTATGCCTCAATTCTTGATACTATTAAACGGCGTGATTACGTTACTGATCGGGATGGAGCTCTAATATCTACGGAAATTGGAGAGCGACTGGTACGGTTTTTAATGGGAAGATTTGATAAAGGATTTATGGATTTTGAATTCACCTCTCGAATGGAGGATGAGCTTGACAAAATTGCTGCTGGTGAAGCCAAGTGGGAGACCTCTGTACGGGAATTTGCGCGGACGCTTGATGGGCAGCTACGTTAAGGCACGGGTGCGAGTAGGTACGCATTCGCAAAAAAGACTCTTTCTCGACCTTGAAATCTGAAGAACGCGTATTTCAACTGTTTTCGCCAGGATGACGCAAAGTAGACATGGTGGGCAGAAATATCGTATTAAAGATACTGAATGGAATTTGGAAAGATTAAAGTATGTTCGAAAATTTACCTTCACAGGTCAGGATCATCGAGGTTGGGCCCCGGGATGGGCTGCAGAATTGTTCTGTTATCCTTGATGTAGAAACGAAATTCTCGCTCGTCAGGCAACTCGTAGCTGCCGGTCTCCGGGAAATCGAGCTAACGAGCTTCGTCCGGCCGGATGTGATACCTCAACTTGCGGATGCGTCCCTGCTTGTGGAGAAGGTGAGAAAGGAGCCTGCGTTTAAAGAGGTGAACTTCACCTGTCTTGTTCCTAATCTTACGGGCATCGAAGCGGCTCATAACACTGGCATAACTGACGTCGCTGTATTCATTGCAGCATCTGAGGGATTCTCGAAGGCGAATATCAATGTGACGATCGCTGAGTCACTGAAGCGGGTTGATGCCGTCCTCAGCTTTGCAAAGGCACGGCAGATGCGGGTTCGCGGGTACCTATCGACTGTTTTCGGATGCCCTTATGAGGGAGAGGTGCCGGTAAGTCAGGTAGTGAGACTAACACATGAACTTCTCAGAAAGGGTGTTTATCAAGTGTCACTCGGTGATACTATCGGGATCGGTACTCCATTGCAGGTTGATCGGCTTATAAAGGAACTCCTTGCCGGTGGAGTGGCCGCCCACGAGATTGCGATGCATTTTCATGATACTAAAGGGTTTGCACTGGCCAATATTATCGTAGCACTTGATGCTGGCATAACAACCTTTGATAGCTCCATTGGTGGATTAGGAGGGTGTCCCTTTGCTCCGGGGGCGGCAGGCAATGTCAGCACCAATAGCGTCATATCTCTTCTCGAAAATATGAGTATTCGTACGGGCGTTGATCAGGATAAACTTCGTGATGCCGCTACTTTTATTACAAACCTGAGTTCGACGTAAGAACTGCGGTAAATGAATGAAATTACTTCATCCACTTCGTTGCTCATGATATAAAATACTCGACGTAGCAAGCTTCAGAGCCTGCGCTTTTATATAACTGCACGCCTCGTGTCTAATGCAATTTCAACCATTTACCTTTGTTTTTACGTCGAACTCAGGGTACAAGATTAGTCAGGCCAAATCCGTGAGGTTAGTTATGGAAACATTTGATGTGGCAATTGTTGGTATGGGCGCTAGCGGTTCCTTGGTCGCTGCCCAGTTGGCTCGGCAGGTAAAGTCTGGCACGAGTTTTCAAGTAGTTTGTTTTTCGGGGGATAAGGCTTTCGGGAGAGGGGTAGCGTACGGTACGGTCTGCGCCGATCATCTTTTGAATGTTCCGGCTGGGAAGATGAGTGCTTTTCCGGAGGAGCCCGATCACTTTGTTCGCTGGCTTTGCGAATATACGGGCAAGGATATCCCTGCAGGCAATCTGTCTAAGCTATTTGCTGATCGGCAGATGTATGGAACGTACCTTGAGAGAATATTTGGTGAAGCGCTACATCAGGAGGGTGGCGTGCAGTTGTCGGCCAGACATGAGTCGGTGCGTTCGATTGTGCGACTCGATTCGAAGTCATATAAAATAGTGACTGATACTGATGAGGTGGTGGTAAAGGGATTGGTATTAGCTCTCGGCAATTTGCCGCCGAAATTTCCGTCGCAGGTAACTATTAGTTCGAAGTTGCAGGAGGGCACGCATAGCAGCAGGATAATTGATGATCCATGGAAGGCGCTTTGGTATAAGTCTGTTGGCACCTATGATACGGTCTGTTTCCTTGGAACGGGTCTTACTATGATAGATATGATGGTTGCGCTCAAGCAGGAAGGTCATCGGGGTATGATGTATGCGGTCTCTCGTCATGGGTTGTTGCCCTGGAGTCATGATCTTGAGCTAGAGCCGATTAAGGCTGAGCTTTTGGATTTAGTTGGAAGGGACAACATTCGGATGCAGTTAGTTTTCAGAAGATTTCGAGAGCTAATAGAGTCTTCTTATAACCCACGCCAGGTCATTGACAGCCTTCGCACGCACACACCTGAGTTATGGCAGAAGTTGAGTAAACAGGAAGGAAGTAGATTTCTTCGACATCTCTCAACCTACTGGGATGTGCTACGCCATCGAATTTCCCCGGCAGTTGGTGTGCAGGTTCAGGAGGCAATTCGCGATCAGTCTCTTGTGATAAAGGCTGGTAGGGTTGGATCTATCTCTCTTAATTCCGCCGACAATCTAATTGAAGTTGAATACCTTAGCCGAATGGGCGGAGTTGGCAAGGAAAAGCTGACCGTAGATTATGTAGTAAACTGTACGGGGCCTACGAACTTTACAAAAGGATATCCCTCATGTATGGAGCCGTTAGTTAGGGACGGTGTCGTTTCGTTTGACCGATACGGTATGGGGCTCAAGGTGGATTCATCACTTAAGGTAGCTAATGATCCAATTTGGGGTATTGGGCCCATGTGTCGTGGGACATTTTGGGAGACTACAGCCATGCCGGAAATACGCCATCAAGCTCAGAGTATTGCCGCTTCGATTGTGAAGGCTTTTAAACTGGGTTAACCCAGGGAATGGGGTTCTGGATTACGCCAGCTATTCCCGCTCGGCGCTCGGGCCCAGGGACTTCGTCCCTCTTCGCTGATCGCGATTCACCCTGTGAATTCAGTGTGTTGTAGCTTTCATAGGGTGAGCTGACTTTAAAAAAAGCTACAATAGTGCGCGCAAACATTTTAAAAATATTGCTGTACTCTTTTGTATTTATTGAGAATTTTTTGACTCCGGGAACAGCTGTGTCGCGATACTCTTACCTTGCAAAATCCGTCTCGAGGAGTTGCTTAGTTTAAAACGAGACTATATATTTCCATAGTTAGTTCAGTATGTTAGCCTCCTGTATGCAAAAAGGGAGTTGAACTCCCCATTTGCATATGCTTCAATAGGAACTATGGAAAATTATATTGACCGAAAGATGACGGGTGAATTTCTGCTGTTGCTTCAGGAATACCCGATTGTAACTATCCTTGGTCCGCGACAAGCCGGAAAGACCACTTTTGCACGAAATGCCCTTCCCGATTACCAGTATGTCAACCTCGAACTACCTGAGAATCGGGACTTGGCTCGCCATGATCCTAGAACATTTTTGGCTGGCCTAGGGGCCAATGTCATTCTTGATGAGATCCAGAGAGTGCCAGATCTCCTCAGTTATATTCAGGTGCAGGTCGATGAGCAGCAACGGAACGGACAATATGTTCTTACTGGTTCGCATCAACTCGATTTGAGCGCAAGTATAACCCAGTCACTCGCCGGGAGAACGTCGATACTTCATCTTCTTCCGCTCTCGATAGAAGAATTACGGAATGCTGGGCTAAGTGGCCAGTCGTTCTATGAAATCGCCTTTTCAGGATTCTTACCTCGCGTTCACAGCCAAAAACAAAGGCCCGATCGAGCATATACAAACTACCTGCAAACCTACGTCGAGCGGGATGTACGTCAATTAATTAATCTAAAAAGCATCACACTTTTTGAAAAATTTCTCAAACTGGTTGCCGGTCGGGTTGGTCAGGTGATCAACATGACGTCGCTGGGAAATGATGTGGGTGTCGATAAGAAAACAATTAATAGCTGGTTTGCAATACTTGAAGCCTCGTACATTCTGTTCAAGCTCCCGCCCTATTTCAATAACTTTGGTAAACGAACGGTGAAAGCCCCGAAATACTACTTCATTGATGTGGGTCTGCTCGTCTACCTGCTGGGAATCGACGACCCATCGCAGATCAGCAGAGATCCGCTCGTCGGCAGTATTTTCGAGAATTTGGTAATTCTGGAATTGGTCAAAGCACAATTTAATCGAGGAAAGGCAGCCAACGCGTATTTCTTCCGTGATAGTACTGGAAATGAAGTTGATTTGTTGATTTCTAAAGCAGGGATGTTGGTGCCAGTCGAGATCAAATCAGCAGCCACCTTTACAAAAGAATTTCTGCGGGGGATTGAACGGTTCAATAAGGTATCAAACCTGCATGGTTCGCAGTTCGTAGTATATACTGGCGAATCTCGCACGCTTGATACGGATACTGAACTTATCAATTACCAGGATGTTGCGTCGGTTGTGGGGGTCTTATCATGATCGATATGATCCTAAAAAGAGCAGTTTTGCGGTCTAAAGCGGCCCAGCTATTTGAACTTACCTCGAATTTTGCGATTTTGGGTCTCACCGTATCGGTGATACTTGATTGCGACCCAAAATCACTAATTTTTTGTAATTTCAAATACCTGGGACCACTTCATCCCACTTAACTGCTCTTTTTAGGTTAAAAATTCCCACCATTTCCCCTCTCTTGCTTTACGTGATAATGGAGTTTCTCACGTAGAAATAGCATACCAAGAATATACGCCCAGAAGCCCCAATTCCCTATATTGCAAATTTCCCTATTGCCCTAAAGGGGTAGTCTGTGATATTCTTATCATCACAGTAATTACTTTACCCTTAACCAATCGACGCATAAGGAGCTAAAAATGGAGTACCAAGAATTTGCTCTCATAAAAGAAGATGTCCAAGCAGACGAGCGGGGAAGGATTAGCCTTGGTGCGCAGTGCGGTAACAAGCACTACCGTGTCATGGTAAAGCCAAACGGTGAAATCCTACTTCTCCCAATGGCGATGATTCCGGAAAGCGAAGCGTGGCTTTTTAGAAATCCTTTAGTAAAAGCTTCTCTTGAACGCGGCCTTAATGATGTGCGCGAAGGAAGACTTTCAACTATTGACATCACTTCATTTTCCAGCTTCGCCGATTCTATTCCTGATGATGTAGAGGAATAGAAAGTGAGCTTTGTAATAAAAATGACCGTTGAAGCAAAAGAAGTACTCTCTCGACTTGAAAAAGATGCTCTTTCTGCCTCTGAAAATCGCGCTTCTCAAGGAAAGACAAAAGCTTCAAAACAAGAAGGACTTTTTAAACAAGTAATAAAAACTCTGCAATTTTTGGCTCAAAACCCAAAACACCCAAGTCTCCACACTCACGAGTACTCAAGCATTGATAATCCCCTTTACCCTTCTCAGAAAGTATTTGAGGCGTACGCACAAAACAACACCCCTGGGGCTTATCGTGTTTTTTGGTGCTATGGACCAGAAAAAGGTGATATTACAATAATCACTATTACACCTCATCCCTAATGAACACGCCCTGTCGAACAACCACAAAATTCCTGCCACTCCGTTAGAATTTGTAGACGCGAATTCAAGATTGAATCCGAACAGAAGTTTTTTATCAAACTCCTATCCTGCAACACAAGACCACACCACATAAATGCTGGATATTATTGATTATTAGTAAAGACTGCTCCGTGGTTGCGTAATAAATTCAAAGTCAGCGGCGCCAATAAGGCCTAATTTTATTGGCGCGAACTTGCATATTGCGCCAATAAGGACTATTTTATTGGCGCAATAAGCCACTATTGCGCCAATAAAATAAAGACGATTATTCTGTTAGAAGAAGGCGATTCTCCCAGTGCCAAAAAAGCTGCCACCTCAATTGGGCCAGAAAATCATCGCGTTTATTGCGTCTAATTCTGAGGGATTGGGTATAGAGCAGCTTTTCGATTTGCTTAATGGCGAGATCAGTAGAAGGACTATTCAGCGAAGACTTAAGGAGTTAGTGCAAACCGGCCAAATTATGTATAAGGCCGGAACTCGTCGTTATTGGATTCTTGCTGAACAACCAAAACCATTTGCGGTTGAAGATCCGGATACGTTATTTTTTCTCTCGAAAACCTCCCAAGAGGTTCAGGCATCAGTAAAAAAGCCGTTATTCGAGCGAACGCCCGTTGGTTACAATCGACTTTTTCTTGAATCTTACAGAGACCGAACAAGGTCGCATACCTTTCAGAAGAACTTCGCGATCATCTAGCAAGGCTCGGCAAGACGAGCGGTATCGGGCAACCGGCCGGAACCTATGCACGAAATATTTTGCAACGTTTAATGATCGATCTCTCTTGGGCCTCCTCTCGATTGGAGGGGAACACTTATTCGCTTCTGGAAACTGAAAAGCTTATTGAGATTGGAGAAGCGGCTCAAGGTAAAGATCTTGCCGAAACGCAGATGATCCAAAACCACAAAGCAGCAATAGAATATCTGGTTGATTCAGCGTCCGATCTCTCAATTTCACCATTTATTGTCCGAAACCTTCATGCGCTTCTGTCAGATAACCTTCTTCAAAATCCAGCAGCCTGCGGCAGACTTCGAGTGATACCAGTTGGTATTGGCGGATCTGCCTATATCCCATTAGAGAATGGTCAATTGATTCAAGAATTGTTTGATCAACTTACAACCACAGCAGACCTTATTCAGAACCCCTTTAGAGCAGTCATTTTTTCTTATGGTACACTTACCCTATTTACAACCTTTTGATGATGTAAACAAACGAGTATCCCGTTTAGCAGCCAATATTCCTCTAATTAAGAATAACCTGTGCCCCCTATCGTTTATGGATATGCCCGAGTCAATATACATCGATGGCATCATGGCAGTCTACGAGCTAAACCGTGTTGAGCTCCTCCGTGATGCTTTTGTATGGGCGTATGAACGCTCTTCACAAAGGTATGGAGCAATACTGCAATCACTCGGAGATCCGGATCCATTTAGACAACGGTACCGAAGCCAATTAATTTCAATCATAAAGAAAGTGATTCAAGAGAAGGTTATTCCTTCGACAGAATATCTTACAGCAGTAGCTATAGCATTGCAGGTGCCGGGCGAGCATACTGAGCACCTTGTCGGCGTGCTACTTACTGAGTTAGGCGCACTTCATGAGGGGAATTTTGCTCGTTATAAAGTTCGACCATCAGAGTTTATTTTATGGAAGAGTCATGTAGGGGACAATTTTTTCAAGACAAAATTGTAACTG
>JBIIDM010000169.1:0-7496 GCA_044238365.1 Bdellovibrionota bacterium
CTGCCAGGGATTTTTTCAAGGTCGAGGAAAGTGATTGTTTTGTGAATGAGGCGTGGTACTCCACGCCGCAGTGAACAAAATCAATCATTTGACGAAGAGATTGGGAAAATACCTGAGCAGTTACAAAAAAAGAAAATAAATAGCATCCTAATACCATCGAAAAGTTCGTACACTTCGACTATGATCTTGCCGAAAAAGGATTATTCACGAAACACAACTTAAGATTCTTCAAGACTCAGACCCGCACGCCGAAAATAAACGGGTTAGGGTTTAATGCATACCAGCCCTCTATGTTAACAAGCCCAATGCAAAGACGATCTGGAGCTAGGTGAAAATCTTATTTTCGATAACGATTCAGTAGCTTAGCAATAATAAAGGTGTGGATTCTGAATTATTCGAGCGAACGCATAAAATTTACAACATTTGATAGATGATTCGCCAAATTATCGCAACACTGTTTTTGATCCTTCGCTGGATCCCCTTTACAGGAAAAGCCGCCACGCTTCTGGCGGTGCTCGCATTCTTCTTTGCTGGACCGGTTCGTTTTCAGAGCGACGTTATACTTTCTGTCGTAGTTTTTTGCCTCGTTGCTCTACTCAGTGTTACTTGGCTACTGACCGTTGTGGGGTTTTATCGAACCCATAGAACCCTAGGCGTGGCAATTTCTGCGCAGCCATTAATAAAACCAGACCCAGAGACGCCACCCGGAGCCCTCATTGCCGGGGAACAGGCCATCCTGAACGTAGAACTTAGCAAGGCTCGACTGCTGCCCTTCTTTACGCTGAACATTGATCTTGTCTGGCAACCGATTCTTCCAGAAACGCCTTCGTTCAGCCTGACTTCTCTATGGAACTCCCCTGAAACCGTGGGACAGTATCCTATTGTAATACCTCACCGGGGCGCGTGGACAATCAGTGCGATACAAGCAACACTTACCGGTCCCTTAAAACTTACCCGTGTCCGCTGGACGGTAAGGCATAAGCCAGCATATTCCTGGAACGTTGGGCTACGATTACCGTACAACCTCTCGCTACCGCTTCTGGCCTCATCAAGCGAACCAGGTGGAGACGTAATGGACAGCAACAATCGTCTTGGGGATTACTACGACCTCAAGCCTTACAACCCTTCAGATGGGATGAGTAGAGTAGTCTGGAAGATCCTCGCAAAGAGTGGCCAGCTCATATCGCGACAACCCGAACCTACCAGTACACCTGAAGGCGAATTGCTTATGTTCCTGGTGGCGCGCCCAACAGAAGACCAAATTGCAGCCATTGCTCTCAAATATCTGATTTCGGCGCGTCAAAATAATATTGCATTCAGATTCGGATGCCTGGGCATGCAGAATAGCGATGCTCCGAGTACCGTAGAGAAGTCCTACTCTCTGATAATAGCATCAGCTATAAACGCTTCTCTTGAAAATATTGAAACCGAATTTTCCTCCTTTCTCACCGCCGCACTGGCTTTAAAGCGCTATCAGTCAGTCAATATTTTCTGCAGTGAAGACAGCTTCTCTCAAGAGGCTTTGCTTGAGCCGTTGCGACGTCTGGCGACTTTGACCGTGGGTCAAAATCTCACTCCCATGTTTTTCATTCCGTCCAACCCCACTATACCTCCGGGAAGCCCCCCACCGTCCGGCCTCGAGAAACTAGCCGTTGGATATTGGCTAATAACCCCATCAAAACTCATCAGTAAACGACTTGAACCCATCCTCCTTCCTTCCTTTGAAAGAGAGTGCCTTTCCAAAGGGTGGGGCTTACGTAGAGACCGAGGTGTAGCATGATGACCACCGCGTCAAACATTATACATTTTGCAACCGAATCTTTGACTCACAACAGAATGCTCGTGATTACCAGAACCTTCCTGTTTCTGGCCATTACCCTGTGCGTCTCCAATCTAGTTCAGCCCTATACCAGCTACTCTCTCTTTGCAACTTCAATAACTCTCGGCATAGTACTCGGTACTGTGCTGGCGTGCAGTCGAACCACGGCTTTTGGCTACAGTGTTGTTCTCGGTCTTCTCTGTCTTGTTATCTACCTCAGCACCTCTCTATTTAACTCACTCGACTATGTACCTCCCGGAAGCACCTTTTTCCTATTCCAGGTGAGCGAACACCTACTCCTGGTGGGCCTTGTATTTATTATAATGACGACAACTACCTGGGCCTACTTCCGCTATCGCGGGTGGATAATTCTAGAGACCATAGTCCTGCTTCTTACAGCAACTGAGATTACGGCGCCACACAGGAAACTGCGCTTCGATTCACCCCAATGGATGGCTGACTTTGCATGGAATCTTGGCCTCACGCAACTCTACGGTATTATCGGCGTAGGTTTGATTATCCTGATTGGGGTTTTAAGCTATCTTGCGCTCGGAGCCTTGGTTGAAACTCCTGATAAAACGACGGTAAGCGTTGTGGGAAAACGGCGCTCCCCCACAACTCATATACTGATGATAGCGGGCTTAGCCACACTCTGCTACTTTGTAGTTCGTCAGGTACACCAGACCTTTACGACACTGGCTGAAGATAAGCTTGCCAATGGCGTAGGCCAAGATGCAAAAAAAGGTGAATCTCCGCTGAGTTTCTACTCTTCGCTCGGGGGTTCAAGTGAGCCCGTTGCGCTGTTGCGATTGGAAAATGATTATCAAGAGAACCCTCTACAACCCCTCCTCTATCTTAGAGAAGAGGCCTTGTCCTCGATTGCCCCCAACGGGTTGGTTGTTTCCGACTTTGACAAGGATGTTCCCCGTTCGTCCCCGCTTGAGGTGTACAAGGCAGACGAGAATCGCAGCCTTGTGGAACGAACACCTCTCAAGCATTCGGTCTACCTGATTACCGATCATTCAAAGACTTTCGCAGCCGATTACCCAACCTCAATCGTGCCCCTTAAACTTAAAAAATCAGATCGATTCAAATCAGCTTATCGAGCACTTTCCCTTGTTCCATCATTTTCCAAGGAGCGTTTTGAGTACTTTGATGTCGGCGATCCATCCTGGGACGAAGAAACCAGAACACACTACCTAGAGCCTCACCCTGACCCCCGCTATGCTGAGCTGGCGCGGAAAATCACCGACGGGGAAAACGTCAATATTAAGAAGGTAATCGAAACAATTACGTACCTAAACAAGAATGCCATCTATACCCTATCACCTAACCATACTTTAACCACAGGCCAGGACCCCGTAGCGCCATTTTTATTCGGGGATATGCGAGGCTACTGTGTTCATTTTGCCCATGCGACGGTCTATATGCTTCGATCCCTCGGTATTCCGGCCCGAATTGGAACCGGCTACATGACCGATCTATCACAAAGCAAGGACGGTCATACGTTACTAAGAATCAGCGATAGGCATGCCTGGGCAGAGGTCTACATCACTGAGCGAGGCTGGGTTCCCTTTGATACCCAACCCGAACATGTTGAGAGCCACGCCAATTCCGACATGAACGTTGAACTGCTTGAAGAGTTGATGCGCTCGCTCGACCCTGGCGAGGAGATACTCCCAGAGTCTGCCGCTGACGAAGAACACGGTGTCACCACCACTAAAGGCGGGCTTAAGGACACAGCTTGGGCGATGGCTGGCCTAGCTGCTCTCATGGTAGTATCCCTGAGCCTGCTCAAGGTTTTTCTCCTATATGGATATCGCTTGACAAGCCGTCCAGAGCTTCGGCTCAAACGTGCTTACCGCAGTCTTTTGATTCGTTTATACGATTACGGATTTGTGCGAAGAACGGGCGAAACCAGACTTCAATACGCAAAACGTGTAAACAGAAGCTTCGGGATTTCTACTCTATCTCTGACGCCAATACTAAACGAACTTGTGTATGGCGCCCCCTCCAACGTTGCGCTCACGGACTTCACCAAGATGCTTTATCACGATCTTAATGAGCTAAGTTCAATTCCCATGAAAAGGCGCCTGATTGCTTCTATGAATCCTACATCTGTTTTAGCATTCCTGATGAGGACGTCATGGTAAGGTACCACTTTCGGTTAGTCACCCTGCTGGTAAAGCTATTTATAATCGCATTTTCCCTGAGTTGCGCGACAGCCTTGTGCCAGATATACCCGGACGATTTTGATCAGGAACAGCCCGTAGATAAAGCTGACGATATCTCCTCTTATAGCGCCCAAGAACTAACCGCCTCCGCTTTACGCTTAATGCGAGAAGAGCAGCCAATTTCCGCCAGGACTCGCCTACTTGCAGCTATCGAAAAAGATCCCAATTATTATCCCGCATTTGATCTTCTAGCAGAATACTACCTGGACTTTGTTGGTCATTTCAAAATGGCGATGAAATATCTTAAACAAGGGGAGGAGTTATTTATCAAACAAAAGGGGCGCCCACCTTACTCTGATGACTATTCTGCCATGGAACACTCCCGGCACCTCCTTGCGCTGTCCCAAATTCGCTTGAATCTTGACAACTATCAGGGGGCTCTCGACGCTCTCACTGAGTTCGAGCGATACAACTACTATAACCCAAACTATTACAGTTCAAAGGCCTGGATTTTGATGAAGTTGGGCCGAGTTCAGGAAGCGATCGAAAGCGCCCGAGTAGGCGTATTAACGACGGCAGGTGGAGGGGCTCTGAATATGCTCGGAATTCTCCTCTCCATCAGCAACCAACCTGAAGCAAGTCTACGCGTTTTTGATCAGGCTATAGCGGTTGAAGGAGATGAACGTGCTTCCACACCGCTCAACAATGCCGGTGAAGTCTACCGGGAAAGATTCAAAGATATTAAAGCTGAGCAGTATTGGATCAAAGCCAAGAGCCTACCGAATGGTTGTGAACACGTACTGCCGAGTTTGAACCTAGCAATTTTGTTGTTAGAACATCTCAGAATTGGCGCAGCAAAGGACTCGCTTGACACCTTCGAAGACTGCGTCAAGCAATACACTGTTAGAAATGATGAAGAGCACCGATCACTGCTGGCGCTTGCCCGTGGACGTATTGCGCTCAACAACGGAGAGATAAGTTCCTCGATAGAATTCCTGGACCAAACGCTTGCCCGAGGGCAATGGTTCGGCAAAATCGGAACAAATGTAAACGATCTCCAGATTGGCGCGCTCATTTCCTATACCGATGCACTTGAAGCAAAAAGTAATCAAATCTCATGGAATGCTGCTGAATCTTTGCTCAGTTACCCTGTTGCGGCCGTGGAAGAACTTAACTTAACAATAAAGAGATGGTGGTATCAGCGCAAAGCAAGGTTTCTGTTCCAATCCATGAAAAATATGGAAGATATCTACATCCGCCATTCAGATAGTGTAATCGACTATCCAAATCTGGGATCTCTACTGGCAACGTTCCCACCAGAATCACTCCATGAAAGACTTGAAGAAATCAAGGCGATCGACGATAGAAAGGAAGCCGATATCTATTACGACTCCTACTACGGCGAAGCTCTGATTGCCCATGGAGATGTTTCCAAAGGAGTGGCGCTAATTGATTCGTCTATAGAGATGATCTCGCGTTTACACCGGGAGCAAGAGGAGCGTGCGCTTCTTATGCATCTTTATCTTTTAAAGGCTAAGTATGGCATCGATGAAACAGCTCCGCCATCCGTTCGCGCTGCCCTAGTTGCCTTTGGATTGCTGCCATCTGGTCTTAGAAATGCCGGTGTTCGCCTCCCGGTAACCGCCGGGAAAAGTGCTCAAGAAAAACAAGAACTCTTCCACAAGGTGGGCTTTATATTCATCCCCTCTGGCTCACCGCACCATATTAACCTAGAATCAAAGGGCGACGAATTTAGGGTCTCCTTTACGTCCAATAGCCCGGGGGTAAAGACCGTGGAGCTAAAAGGAACATCACTAACAGAACTTGCAAATAAACTATCTGCTACAGTTTTTAATAGTAAGGAAGGTATATGAACCAAAGTGGATCCCTTGATTTAAAATCTAGTACCCAAGTTGCGTCAAGGTTAGTCCAGGGTCTCGAGGCGGTTATCAAAGGAAGAGAAGACACAATTAAGCTAATTCTCACGGCCCTCTTTGCCGATGGGCACGCACTGCTTGAGGATTATCCAGGTTCGGGCAAAACAACGCTCGCAAAGACACTCGGTCGTTTGATATCAAAAGACGTCACAGCCGGATCGACATATTCGGAGTATTCTGAAGCGATTATACCGTTCCGGCGCATACAGTTTACCCCCGACATGCTTCCAGGAGATGTCTTGGGAGTTAATATATTTGAACCACGGGAAGGCGCCTTCAGATTTCTTCACGGTCCAGTTTTCGCTCATATCGTACTGGCCGATGAAATCAACCGAACGGGACCGAAAGTACAAGCAGCCTTCCTGGAGTGCATGGCCGAGAAGCAGGTAACAATTGATAATAGAACATACCCACTGCACCCGCTCTTCTTCGTGCTTGGCACACAAAACCCTCTTGACTTTGCCGGCACCTATCCACTACCACTGGTACAATTAGATCGCTTTCTTCTGAAAATCCCAATGTCGTACGTTGACTCAGTTACCGAAAATCAGATTCTTTTGGAGCATGAGTCGATTGTGAATTCAAGCATCCATTGCGAGCCAGTAGCAAGCGTTGATGAGGTACTCGCCGTACGCGCTTTTGTGAGATCCGTGCATGTCTCGCCAGCCCTACGAAATGCAATTGTGTCCATTATCCAAGCTACTCGGGGCAACCCTCACCTTGAATTTGGAGCTTCAACGAGAGCCGGACTCATGCTTCAGGCAGCCATTAAAGCATATGCCCTGCTTGAAGGAAGAGACTACTGCACCGAGGACGACCTCCAGACGATAATGCCCTATGTCCTGCTCCACCGCTTACGCTTCAGATCAGGCAGTCCCAGCCCTTTACAACAACTCCACGCCATAGCAGCTCCATTTATGGAACAAGCTATCGCCTCCGGTCTAAAATAGCATGCTCAAATATACAATACCCACAATCAAAGGTTGTGTTTCTCCTCACAACTGTCCTGATTTTGAAGGTCTTCCCCCATGATGAGTGCTTAAGCTAGCTTTACGCTACCGGCACTCGTCCTTATTAACCTGAGTTCCCGATCATGGCAAAACGAAATTTCTGTTTAACGCCTAGGAAGAAAGATTACCGCGATTATTCACGAAATTCGCCTCGACTGCGGCAAAAATTTTTAATTAATCAAGCAAGATGTTTGTAGATGTGTGCTGACAGAATTGATAATAAAAAGGTACTGATAACCGGAGGACTGGGATTTCTTGGTTCCAACTTAGCCATACACTTATCCGGGCGGGGCTGCAGGGTTACCGTTGTGGATAGTCTAATACCCGATTACGGAGGCAATCTTTACAACCTTAAAGGGCACGATAGTATCATTATAAACATCTCAGATGTTCGAGATCCCTATTCCTTTAAGCACCTAATACGCGAACAAGATGTTTTGTTCAACCTCGCGGGTCAAACCAGTCACCTGGATTCAATGAACGACCCCTTCCCCGATCTGGAAATCAACGCCAAGGCTCAACTTTCAATTATTGAAGCATGCCGCCATCATAACCC
>JBIIDM010000170.1:0-7494 GCA_044238365.1 Bdellovibrionota bacterium
CTATCGACTCGCGGAGGCGAGTCAAAGCAAGCACTTATAGTAATTCTCAAAAATTCCTTAGAATTTCAATACCGCATTATTTTTGAGAATTACTATATATACCGGTTCCTCTTCAAAAAGTCCTAAAAACGAGGAACCGGCATATTCTTTGCGGAGCAAAATCCACAAAGGGAAGACCAAGTGAAAATCAACATGACGCATACTGGCAAAAACAGTCCTCGTACATTTTGGATTCGGATGCGTATACTTGTATGGCAAAGCCACGGTCAAGGAAAGAGAAATGCCGATTCAGAAAGTCAGCCCCTATAAATATTAGCGCGGAAACAAGCAGCCCCCTCACAAAACACCGCCTCCAACACGTAAATTTATCAACCTCTGTTCTTACGTCGAACTCAGGTTATAAAACAAAGGCGAAAAAATTTGCATAAAAATCAAAGCTCCGGATAGAACGGATACGCTACGTCACGACCGAAACTGAGGTTAACTAGACTGACATATTCCTGAAATACATAACAGTCTAAAAAAACCTACTTTTGCTGACCTTATCAGTACTTTAACTACCTTGACGGTCGAGAGCTATGAAAAACTGCCTAGGTACAAAGTCAGAACTTTCATACAACTTTCAAGCCCTTAACCGAAACTAGGAGACCCCCAACCACTAATCTCCATAATGACCCGCAAATCAGAACAGACATTTTATTTTACCCGGCCTTTGCTTGCATCCTACCATCATTCTGTTAATATAGCTCCTGCTTAAGTTTGATATTTGTCACAACTGGTGAACAGAAACAGGAGAATCTTGATATGGGCGACTCGTATTCCGGCATTTTAGCCGCCGTGGAAAAATCACAAACGCGCACGGATGTTCCCGACTTCAGGTCTGGGGATACGGTGCGAGTACATGCCCGTATCGTTGAGGGCAATAAGGAACGGGTACAGGTGTTTGAAGGGGTTGTAATTCGACGGCATGCTCGTGACGGCTTCAACGCTACATTCACTGTCCGAAAGGTCTCCTACAACGTGGGGGTTGAGCGTACTTTCCTTCTCCACTCGCCTCGAATTGACAAAATTGAGATAGTCGCCGAAGGAATAGTTCGTCGTTCAAGGCTTTACTACCTAAGAAATCTCCGTGGAAAGGCTACCCGGATTAAGACAAAAATAGGCTCATCATCTCGTTCTGCAATTAGCGCGGCAGCACAAACTGCGAGTTAGTGACTAAACAGCCCATTGCCGCTTGAAGCCCCCTAGGGCCCGGAAATTTCATTACCCTTTGCCGAAGCGAAAGGGCATCCCGTAAAGTCGGCAAGCTTTGTAAGACAAAACACAATACTGCGGATTAGTATTTAAAAGAATGTCAACCCGCAGCATTTTGTATATTTTAAGAATTTTTTGCGGCGGCAATGCCTAGCCCTGCCCTTGCTGCAAAAAATGTTCCCCTAGTCACGACGTAGATGAATCAACTCATCTAATTACCGCGCTTATTACGTCTTGTTCAGCTTGGCAAAGAAAATCAACCAACCGAACAGTTGCAATCGATCTCAGCTCCTTCATCGACCTTCAAAAGCGGAGCTCTCAACGACCCAGCGACATCTGCCCCAGCCTTTATTGAAATAGTCTTGGTACAGACCACTCCCCCATGGAACTTTCCACAGAGCTCGACCTCAGTAGCCTCACAATGTCCTTCGACAACGCTTTCGTTCAAAAACTTCACAGTCTTCTTAGCAAAGACGCGACCATGAAAGATTCCGCCAATCTGAGAGTCTCCATCTAGATAAAGGTCACCCGAGACCCTAACGCCGGGCTCTACGACAACTCGAAAATTACCGACTACTCTTTCAGTCCTCGGCGCCGCTCCTGCCATCACAACTTGACATCCCGTTACATCACCCGCCTCGCGACTATCTGGTGATTCAAAGCTTTCGGGAACCAAGGAGCGAGCAATCTCCGACACGGTCCGTCTGTCGGCCTCCTCAATATCAATTCTGGCTCTCTCCATGCTGACCTCCCGCTCCTTTTGCGCCGTTCCAGCCACAGAAGAAATTTTTCTCCACAAAGACATGCTACCCTCACCTACAAAAGAGTAATTTACGCTGCTAATTGTCCCAAGGACAGCCCGGACTATTCAGAAAATACGCCTCCAAAAGGGGTTCGACGCCCGTGAGGTCTCTGTACACGACAAAAAATCGTAACTAGCTGAAATCACCGCCAGAAGCACTCTTGTTATTTCTAATAATTTCAACTAGTTACGATTTTCTTGTCGTGTACAGAGACCTCCGCCTTACAACCCTTGCGCCCCCGCGGAACAACAATTTAATCGTATCAGACTTGCCGACAGTGCGCACCATCTCCGTTAAACTACCAGCCCCCATTTCACCAAACCAAAACAGGCTGATTTATTTCACAAATCGAAATTTCAATTTCTCTAATAATTTCAATCTGCTATTATGGAACTGGCTGCAGAATGAATAAAATGCAGAATCGTTTTAGTTTCAGGTGGTGTCAAAGTATAAATAGTACTTTAGGATCGACTAATTTTGGACGACTCTTCCAGGCGATTGGGGGAATTTATGTAATTTTAAACACACCTTAACTCTTCCTCTTCGACATTTTTTAATTTTTACCCTAGCAAAACTGCTAAGCATGAAAGTACTTTCTAAACGTCCGAGCCCTTGTTCTACCGAAAGGAGCGCTGTTGGGGCTTGCCCCAAAAAAGGCAAACACCTGAAAATGCTTTTGCTACTGAGCTTATCCAGCGTAGCGGTAGAGACAGTTTTTGTAGGCACGGTTGCTCTTGCAAACGATAGAAAGTCTCCCAATAAATCGGCACCACGACCGAGCGCTCCTGTTGAGGAAGTTGCATCTCTGGGATTCACAACCGTACGACACCCCGATGAAGCCAGCTCTATTGACGAGCGTCACTCCACCGCTAATTTTGTTGGCTCGCTTGCGTCATCACGAACTGTGGCGCCTAGGCCACGTCTAGTGTCAATACCCAAGCTATCCAACCCTGTTAATGGAAGATTCTTCATCACGCTTGGTCCTGATAAACAGCGGGCACTTCTTACTCCGGATGTAGGTCTTCAAGCTGAGATTCAATCAATCGTGAACGGTGTCAGAGCGCCGCATATAGCAATAGTAGCTTTGGACCCAAAAACCGGAAAGATTCTCGCGATCGGTGGGAAATCTAACTCAATCCCCGACATTACCACTCATAATCTGTTTCCGGCCGCGTCGCTTTTTAAAATTGTTACAGCAGCCGCGTCGTATTATACAAAGAACACCTCTTCCAACTCATTGGTTTCATTTCGCGGAGGAAACTATACTCTCAACAAGTACAATTATCTCCCGAATGCCAAATCGGATCGGAGGAAGATGACCGTTGGTGAGGCAATGGCAAAATCATGTAATCCCGTTTTTGGCCGTCTGGCGCTGGACCTGCCCTCGGCCGCGGTGTTAAGAGATTTTGCTCTGATGTTTCAATTCGGAACCCCCCTCCAAGCAGATTTTGCGGTACCCCAGAGTGAAGTATTTATTCCGAGTGACCCATTTAATTTGAGCAGAACCGGAGCCGGATTTGGTGCCGTCACGATTAGCCCTATACACGCGGCTGCTTTGGTCGCCGCAATTGGTAATAAGGGAAAACTCCCGGTACCACAAATAATTGAAAAGTTAGTAGATGCAGAAGGAAACTCTATTCCATTCAGCCCAAGATCTTCGAAGCAGGTTATTGATCCTGAACTCGCATCCTCGCTGAATGAGATGATGAGGCAAACTACTAAAGTGGGAACGGCCAAGAGCCCGTTTGCATCAACGAAAAAAAATCCGGGATTACCTTTTGAAGTTATAGGCAAAACGGGAACACTCCAAGGAAAAACCCCTAAGGGTCTAACGAAATGGTTTATAGCCGCAGCGCCTGCTTCGGATCCTCAGATAGCAATTGCCGCCGTCGTCGTTGATGCTCGGTCACGTAATGAAACCCCTACGTATCTTGGTAGACGAGTTTTTGATTATTTTTTCGCCAAGCGAAAAAAATAAAGGACACCCCTGGTTACTTCTTTAACTTGGCACTATCTGAGATCATAATTGTTTTTGAAGGTCCGGCAACAACCGACGCAACAACCAAGATGAGTGGCAACAAAAGAATAAGCATAAGATTCCTGGTCACCAAATTCATTAAAACAGACTCAATAATGAGATCAAGAAAATACTGATCTATCAGCACACAGCACCCAACACACAGAGCAACAAAAAAAGCCTGCTTCATCAAGTTGATACTGTGCCGATCCTTTCGCTTGCGAGCCTTGTTATCAATATAATCCCACAAAGCTAGCAACATAATCACCGAAGGGATCAATATCCAGATCACGTAGACTGCTATACTCATATTTATGTCCCTGTATTATTCAAAGCCGTTCCGCTGCCAAAGAGATAATTTTACCCGCTCACGCCGTTTTTTCCTGGCGTTTTAAAACCGGACGCTCATCTCAGAAGTGCAAAAAGTAAATTCCAGTGCACCAATTACGTTTATAGGCTAGAATATTATATCCTATACCGTCCCAACGTCATCTATTAGAGCTGTTCTTATGATAAATATATTTCAAAGGTCTTTGAAACAACAAAGACGTGCAAAGAAGAAGCACCTCGATAAACGCCTCCAGATGCTCTTGAGGCGAACTAAAATGATTGAAGATGAGTTATTAAAGTTACAGGCCGACGAATCGTTTTACCGGGTGTGTATATTTGGAAGTGCTCGAATTAAACCTGATAGCCCTCAATACATAGAAGTTGCGGCGTTGGCCGAGAAGCTCTCCCGCCGTGGTATCGACATCTTGACGGGAGGCGGCCCCGGATTGATGGAAGCAGCCAACCTTGGCGCGAAGCGTGCTCACGTTGTCCCGAAGAACGACCATGCGGAACCCCTCGCAGTATCTGGCGAAATGAATGGATTAAAAGCTGGCATGTCCTACGGCATATCGATCGAACTACCGTTTGAACCAACTCCGAACCACCACCTTGACATAAAAAGACACCATCAGAAGTTTTCATCGCGCCTAGATGACTTTGTTCGCCTATCACACTCCATCATAGTTACCCCAGGTGGTATCGGAACTTTGCTTGAGCTCTTTTTCTGCTGGCAACTAGTACAGGTCAAGCACGTGCCACCTCGACCGATTCTCCTCCTTGAACGAGATTACTGGGAGGGAATCGTCGACTGGCTACGAAAGGTTACTCTAGAGCGAGAACTCATAAGCGCCAACGACTTTGATTCGATTATAATTGTTGATAGCGTCGATGAAACCTGCAACACCATATTTAACCACCACGATGAGTTTTTGAAGTCATTCAAGTAGGGCGGGAGCGAACACTCACCCAAATGAATGTCGCGCGCTGCATTCGCTGATGACGCGATTGAACAACCCGGTGAACGCTACAGTAAAATTTTATTTAGCGGATGGGGCGTGGTAGCAACTGTTCGCCAGATTGGGGAGATACCAGCCCGTTACAGGGAGTCGTTACTACGCGCTCGTATATTCAACAACTCAACTCCAAGCGAAAAGGCCATTGCAAAGTACACATACCCTTTACTGAACTCCTGATGGAAGCTTTCCGCTACTAACAAAACCCCAATCATCAAGAGAAACGACAGTGCTAGCATCTTGATTGTAGGATGCTCATCAATAAAACTCACGATTGCCTTTGAACTAAACAACATAAACATTATCGACAGGACAACTGCAAGCACCATTATAAATAACGAACTGGCCATTCCAATCGCTGTAATAACCGAATCTAGCGAGAAGATTAGGTCGATCATTAAGATCTGAACTATTACCTGCCAAAAGCCTTTGCTTCTCCTTAACACTTTATCCTCCTCCGAAAGCTCATTCTTATCAATCTTTGAATGAATCTCGTGCGTTGCCTTATAAATCAAAAAGATTCCGCCGCCGAAAAGTACGACGTCCCGCACGGACACGTGATGAGCCCCAAAAGTAAACCCAATTCCCTGAACCCCCATAAACCACGACAACATGAGCAAAAGCAGCACTCGGGTAAATATCGCAAGAGAAAGCCCGATAACCCGCGCTTTTTCCCGCTGGTCGACAGGAAGCTTTCCTGCCACTATCGCGATAAATACGATGTTATCAATCCCTAGTACGATCTCAAGACCAACCAACGAAACCAGAGAAAGGATCCCTTCCAAAGTGAATAATGCATTCATTAACAACACCAAACTAAAATGAAAAATTTGCGGCGACGGCAGCTTACCACTATAATAATATTTTCGATGGGATTTGCACCACAATACAGACGAAAAGGTCCACAGTAATTGGACGGGGGATTGTATAAATGCCATACCGCCCACGAAACGTGCTTTAGAGGCACGTTGGGGTGCGGACGATTTTGCCGAATATAAATCAGGCTCACATAAGGTTAGACCAGAGGGAAGTCTGCGAAACCTATGCCGAGTAAAAAATTCAGTACCTTAAAGTGCACTCTTGGGAATTTTTCGGGCCGAACTCGGGGTTAATAAGGTACGGGGATCGCTTGCGGCAAAGAATAAAGAATATAGACTCCTCGCCCACACAACGAACGCTCACCTAGGCCCTTACAGTTAGGCCCTTACAGTTAGGCCCTTACAGTTAGGCCCTTACGGTTAGGCCCTTACGGTGCCACCCGGCAGTTTGGAATAGTTGGTGTCCCCATTCCGGTGCAGAATGTCTGGTGGTTGCCATTACGTTACAAAAATTTCGTTATTAAAAAGGATTATTATGGATGCAGCTGGTCTCCCGGAGTTGAGCACTCCTCCAAAAGTGGCCATCATTATGGGCTCAACCTCAGACTGGGAAACAATGTCCCACACGGCGAAGCTGCTTAGGCGTCTACGGGTTTCTTTTGAAACTAGAGTAGTCTCCGCTCATAGGACGCCGGATCTACTTTTCACCTACGCCTCTACTGCAGAGAAGCGAGGTTTAAAAGTCATTATTGCAGGGGCCGGTGGTGCTGCACACCTACCCGGAATGGTGGCGTCAAAAACCCTTATCCCCGTTATCGGAGTGCCGGTGCAGTCCAAGGCGCTTAATGGGCTGGACTCTCTCCTTTCTATTGTTCAGATGCCCGCCGGAGTCCCTGTGGCAACAGTAGCCATCGGAGTGCCGGGAGCAAGCAACGCTGCTCTTCTTGCAGCCCAGATCATCGGGCTGGAAATCCCGGAAGTACTGGAGTCACTCCGTAGCTATCGCGCGGAGCAAGAGGAGATGGTTCTTGCCAGTGTTATCAGTGAAGGGATATTGTGATTTTTTCGTAACTGCTCAGGTATTTCCCCAATCTCTTCGTCAAGTGATTGATTTTGTCGAGTAGCTAGGGGAGCTTACGCTCCCCCTGGTCGAGTAGTAGGCGCTCTTCACAGAGCGCTACCCTCACAGAAGCGTGCCTGCAGATTTCCCGCACACGCCTCTTCAGTAATTGGTTCACAGGACAGCGAGTGACTTCATA
>JBIIDM010000022.1:0-24812 GCA_044238365.1 Bdellovibrionota bacterium
ATTAATAGGTGAGTTCTTTTCATTAAGCTTATGGAAAAGAGTGTCTCTAAAGGTAGACTCCATGACTACAAATTCACGCTCTTCAGTTAGTTTGTTTGTAAGACCAGCGGCATCACCCACGTTTATAAGACCAAAGGGCTCATTTCCCTCACCAAGACTCAACGATATTTCACCTTCGGCATTTTTAATCTGCTCGATATGAACGCTTCCGCCTGCAGGAGCATTGAATACTTTATCAAGTAGTCCAGAGAATATTTCGTCTGGCGAGAGTCTTAATGAATTCAAATATTTAAAACGTTCAGCAAAAAGATTTCTGCCATTTGATGTGATTAGCCCTCTATTTAATACTTGCTCGATTGCTCTAATCGACTCGACTCTGTTACCGACAAAGCTAGCCACGAACTTCAGGAATTGAATAATATCAGAAGCTTCTGTGGCACTAATTGATTTTGTAACTCTACTGCCAACAAATATGAGAAGTGGTTTCTCTATATTAAAGATATGAATTTCAGATCGAGAGTTGTTGAATAATGAGATTTGTTGATAGAACGCTAACAGGCAGGCTGTCAAATAAATATGTAAATGTGATCTTTCTGTATCCTCATCGAGATTCAAAATGCTGTAATGCTTCCCGAACCCGTCTTCATAGAAGTAGCGATAAGAGTAATCAAAGATAATGCTTCTTGCGTAGGTATTAGTAAGATTCTTATTGCCCTTTACCGCTTGCCCAAAAGTGGCTGAATACTCGAAAGAAAACCCACTTTCACATAGAGCATTTCTGTATCGCATCCACGTGCCATCAGACCCACTGCTTGCTCCTCTATGCCCTTCATCAACTAAAACAAGGTTGTTGCCTTCAAAAGCACCCACAGCTACAGTTTTATCACCGCTTTCATCACCAAGTTTGTTAATGTCTATTACCTCAACATCAACTAATCGCATTCCTGGATTATAATTCTTATTAAAAGGCTGAGCATACAAGCCCGAGCGACTGAATTCTTCAATGTGCTGGCGTGACAGTCCTTCGTTTGGTGTTAGCAGTATTACTCTGCCAAGATTACTTGGCTCATTGTACTTCGCCTGATAGAAGCGATACTGCATGATGTTAGTGTGCATAATAAGAGTCTTTCCAGAGCCTGTTGCACACCAAAAAGCGATCTTGTTGAGCTGGGTTTTCGCATCTTCTACCGTAATCAGTAACTGTAGCTTGTCAGAATCTTCTTTATCTTCATTCCAGAATGAAATCTCCTCATTAAGGGCTGTAAGGAGAGCTTCGGGGTCGCTAAAATACCAATCGAGATAGATCTCCGTAAAAAGAAGCATTAGGTACTGAAAATATTTCCATTTGATCTCCTGCTCTCCTTTTGCAACTCGGCGCTCATTAATTCTCTGCGTATGTCTTACAATGTTTTGATCGTAAGCTATCAATTGCTCTTTAGGAAGTTTCGGGTTGTTCCCAATTCGATTTGTTAGTTCAAAGCAAAATTTATGAAGATTATTCTCATCAAGTCCCTCCATTACTTCTCGTTTTAAACCTTCAGCAAGAGAAGCAAGATTTGGAGCATCTAACAATTTCAGAATCAGATTATTTAAAACAAGTTTTGCTTTAAATGGTAACTGCGCAGGTTGTCTTCTTGATCTTTGACGTGGCGGCATTTAAACTTCCTCCACATCAAACATTAAATGCATAAAATCTTCTTCTATCAGGCGAACTTTCCATTTTTCGTCCGCAGTGCGAACGTTCTCTAGATTGTTGCTGCCATTGACATAGATCAGGTCGAATTCACGGTCTTTGGTTGAAAAGCCCAGTTTCCTGAACCATTCATTAAGAACAAGGTTGTCCTGTTCAATACCCTCTGGCTCATCACCGCCTGGACGCTTACGCCAAATAATAAGCACGCTCCTCCCTTCGGGGTCTTTGCCTGTTACGGTTCTAAACCACCAATTGCCGCCTTCGAGGTGCTTTAGCGGAGAGGATAAAATAAGGCGCTTTTCCTCATCTCTTTTAAATGTTGTAGAGAAGGTTTGTGACGCTGCATAATGATCTACAGTAAGACCAAGTAGCCAATTAAAGGTCTCAATAAGATCAACATTTACAAGCTTACTTTCATCTGTGCCTGGACGCTTAATGTGCATCTTGTAGGCAGTCGGATCTTTGAAGTTCTGTATGTTTAATAATGACTGACTGCCTTTGGTTTCGACATCGAGCATGTACTTAAGAATGTATTGTTCTTTGAAGCCACTTTCGCCTTGGGCTTGTTGTGAATTTAGAGTTAACTGGGCTTGGGAAGGGCGCTTTGATTCTAGGTTGTTGAGGGCGTCTTCGTATGATTCAAGGCGTATGTATTTGAAAATTCCTCCACCTTGCCAGGATAGCTCTTTGGAGATCCCTGAAGACTCGCCGAAAATAACCTGTTTCAATCTTCTCAGTAGTGTAGTGTCAAAATGATTTCCCATTTCGACAGTAATCCACTTTCTTCCCATTTTGGCAGATGTCGCAGCAGTAGAACCGGAGCCCCCAAAGTAATCCAACACATAGTCATTTTCTTGGGTTAATGAAGTAAGCATACGCTTAATTAACTGTTCAGAATTCTCTGTTTTAAATTCCCATTGATTTGAATAACCCTTAATATCTAGCCAATTATTATCTGCCATTACATGGCTTCTAGGTGGAATCCAATACTTTATTGAACTATAGCCATTTCCGGTTCTTTGTACGAACTCAAGGGCTACTTTATGTTTCTCGAAATAATCATTTGCATTTCTAGACCAATATTCATCTAAAGATTCTTTAGTTTTGGCGGATTCTTTAATATAGTTTTCATAATTCAGGACTGCTCGCCCTGCTCGCTTATGCTCCCACATCCATTGACCATAATGATTTCGTAAGTCTATACCTAGGATTTCATAACGCATATTTGGTCTATCTTCCGCCTTCCAAAATGAATGCCAGTGAGATTCACCCTTCTTTTCATCAACGGGTCTCATAAATCTCTCAAATCTAGTCTCAGGAGAGATTGAATACCAATATAGATTATCGTAGTTAACTGTTATAGATCTAACCCCTGCAAATTGCTTATTCAGATCCCCTTTTTGAAACTCGGCTCTTCTTAAGATGATTTCATTACGAAAATTGCTATTTGAAAATATCTCGTCACAAATCATTCTGACATACATATTCCCATCATGATTGCATCGAATGATATGACTTCCATCTTTGGATAAAATGTCTCTACAAATTCTAACTCTGTCATATAAAAGCGCCATCCAGGTCGAGTCTTTATAGTCTACCCTATATAAGTAATCGCCGGTTTCGCCTAGGTTGAAGGGTGGATCGATATAAGCAAACTTAATCTTATTTTGTAGACGTCTCTGAATAATTAAAAGTGCATTAAAATTTTCGGCATGAATAACAATCCCTTGACTGGCATCATCATAGTTGGAAAGTGCTGAGATTATGCTATCCTTTATATGCTTAGGAAGATGCCGTGTATCAATGGGAAGTTTTCTATTGTTCTTTAAAAAATCCGAAGTTAGTGGCTCGCTATATCCTGGTGCAAGCATATCCCCCTTAATCTCATCAATCTGAAAAAGTCCCACCCATTCTTTACGCTGTTTTTCATTCGCAGCAATCTCCGGGTAAAACTCTTCCGGTATCCTGTCAAGAGTAATGCAGTAATTGGTCTCAACAACGAATTTCTTCTTGAGCCAAAGCTTTTTCTGAAAATCTTCAAGTTGCGCCAAGAAATCAATAATTTTCCCTGCAACTTTTCTGATGGCTTTAATCTTAGAGATATACTGCTCAACCTTAGGAACAGTCTCATTCTCTACATCATCAAGGTGCATGACTTCGTTCTTGATATAGAAATCTATCTCCCTACGCAAAAAACCGCCCAAATCTTTATGAATAAAATAATCAAAGGTATTTCTCTTGGTATATCGATCTAGATGCTTTTCTAAAACTGTTCTATCTCTATCTTTATCAGTCGGGGCTTTCGCCATTAGTGGCTTTAACCATCTCTGCACGGGTCGTAGATCGCACCCAGCGATTCTGCTAACTGCAAGTGATACCAGGTCTTTCTGAGTCGGGGGATTTCTTTTACCAGCTCTTTGAGTTTCACCCCAGTCATTCAGTTCTGCTTGCCTATACTCAAAATAGATTACAAGCTCGGAGCCTGTTTCTCCGTCTTCCTCGGCAACAAACTCCTCTTTACACAGAACAAATCGTCTATCAGCGTTTTCCTGTGCTTTTATGTTGCCGTGTTCACCTTCAGAGGCATTTCTGATACGAAAGTGCACTCTAAGCGGGTTCTTTTCATCAGTTGGATTTAATCTAATACTGTAATTCTTTAAATACTCATCCGTCTTAATATAATATTGGTCGGCATTCGCCCAATGCAGTTTAACTTCTTCGCCCGAATATGGAATGGCATAGACACCATCTTTGTAAACCCTACGAGATAGGAAATCCCCTTCATGGTAGTAGCGACGAAAGAAGGTATAGAGATGGTCGTAAACTTCACTTTCAAGCCGTGATACATCAACTGATCCTGTGTCTATCTTAGCTTTTAGCTCTTTTACTTTTGGTAAGTTGTCTGGGTCTGCACCGAGTTCTTTGGCTCTGTTTATTGCTTCATTTAGTTCGGCTTGAATAGTGGCTGTATCACTTGATTTGTATTGCTCAAAAACCGCGGTGACTTGAGGCAACAGCTCCTTCTCAAGAAACTTTGTCACTTCATCTGCTCTTGCGTGCATGATTCGATAGAGCCCGAAATCAAGCTCTGGTTGGTCGAGCTGAAAGAGCTCCATCAGTAGGGTCTTTAGCCGGGTGAATTTTTGATTTGTTACGTTGCTCTTATCCATTTTTGTTACTTTTTATATCTTTAAACAACCGCCCAGCGTATTGTGAATATGTGAGTTGAAGATGTTTTCTGTGAAAGTCGCTTTTGAAGACCATCAATTAAGTGGTCTCGTTTGTCACATATTTCATCTTCTACCTTGAATATTTCTTCACGCTGTTTTCTCTGTTGTTTCTCTAGTGTTCGGATTTCTTCTTGTATTGTCATCTGTGCTTCGAGGGATGTGGCTTGTCTCTCTCGTCTCTTTGCGTCTTTAATCCTGTCTTTAGTATCCTTCAGCGTTTTTTCGGCTGCATAAACCATATCATCAGCCCAGCGTTCGAGCTTGTCTCTGGCTTCAGCAAAGTGCTTGTTGTTAGCCTCTAAGGCGCTATTGATCATGGCTTTGGTATGCTGTGCATTCTCTGCTTGGAGCCTGTGATTGATTTCATCTGGAATGATGCATGTAACTGAAGATGACACAGGACAAGAGAATAGCCTTTGTAGAATCTCCTGATCTAATGATTCGCCCTGATCTGTGAAGCCAGAGAATAAGAGATATTCCTCTGTTTCAAATGAGTCGATAGTCAGTAGCGATAGAGTCAGATATCCGCTTTTATGTTTAATTGGTTCGAGTGCAGAAATAAGTGTCGCTGCATTAGATAAGTCGAAGGCAATATGGGCAGGCGGAGTATCCTCCTTCTTACCCTTGTCTAAAACGTACTCACCAAGAGGATGTGAAAAGCGATACAGAAAGTAGCTATCTGGTACATCATTAAGACTTTCTGTTTTACTTTTCCTTGTTTGCGAAAGCATGAAATACCGACCAGCCTTTACTTCAGTGGATAAGTCAGCCTTAAGATCAAATGTTAGCTCTTCCTCCCTAAAGTTTGCATCGTCCTTTAGAATCCAGGTGGTAACAATCCAAAACTGCCTACTTACTAAATCAAGCTGATAGCGTGCACTTTCAAGACAATCTTTAAGTCTCTCATGAACATCAGCGTCAAAGTGTTCAAATAGAGTCTTTCGAGTCTCATCAAGTCTGGTCTTTATCTGTTCTTCAAGCTCTAATTGAAGCGATTTGAATGCGGACTCGATTTCCTTTGGTGTTCGACAGGTCTGATAAATCGCCAAGATTCTTTTTTCAAAATCTACGCCTGACTCGATTGTCCCAAGCACCTCATCTGATGAGCCAAAGAGCCCATCAAATAGATTGAATTTATCGTTGAGTAGTTCGTAGACTCGCTTATCTACATCATTTCTTTCATTGAGAAAATTGATGACAACTACGTCATGCTTCTGTCCGTAACGATGACATCTGCCGATTCTTTGCTCAATTCGCTGGGGATTCCAAGGCAAATCATAGTTAACTACCAAGGAGCAGAATTGTAAATTAACACCTTCGGCTGCTGCTTCAGTTGCTATCATTATGGCGGCGTTATCTCGAAAGTATTCAACCAATGCTGTACGTGCATCAATAGATCTTGAGCCGGAGCTTCTGCCTAGTGGTTCATTTTTAGCAAGCCAATCTTTATATATACGTGCTGCGTCATCGCCGCTGTTTGTCCCATTAAAGATAACGATCCTTCCGTCAAAACCGTTGCTCTCTAAAAATCGTTTCAAATAGTCTTGGGTGCGTCGTGATTCTGTAAATATTAATGCTTTTTCGGCAGCCCCTGTTTGACGCATTCTTTCAAAGCCTATTTCAATGGCTTTGAGTAAATTCTTCGTTTTCGTATCTACACCAACTCCCTTTGCCCAATCCGAGAGTCTTTTGAGCAGCACTATCTCCTCATTGAGCTTACTCCAATCTATTTGCGCATTCGCGACAGCCTCGGGCTGCGCATCCGCTTCAGCAAAGAGTTCATCCAAAATATCTTCATCTATCTCCTCATTCTGTTCGATTTCGTATCTTAACTCCTTTTTAGGTGGTTTCCCTTTCTGAAGATCAGTTAGTCGATTAAGCATAGTGTCTAACGTGCCAGCGATTGCACTTGACGAAGAGGCAAGAAGCTTTCTTAGTATTAACACAGTTAAATGACGCTGTTTTTTCGGCAAAGCATAGGTCTCTTCTCTTTTAAGAAATTCAGAGATTGCCTCGTATAGTTTGTGTTCGTCGTCTGTGGGCTCAAAAGGTCTAGTTATCGCTTTTCGATGAGTGTAGTTAACATATTCGCTAACCTGGGCTCTTAGATTTCGTTTGCAAAAGGTTTTAATGCGATCTTTTAGTTCAGTCAGATTCGCACCCGCATTCATGTACTTAGCTCTGAATGAGCTTGTTTCACCGAAAAAGTTGGCATCGATTAGAGTAGACAGCCCGAAGAGTTCTAACAGGGAATTTTGCAGTGGTGTCGCAGTTAACAGAAGTTTTTTTCTGTCTTCTGTAAACCATCTGATTGCTTGTCCAATCTTGTTACTTTCTTTGTACGCATTTCGTAGTTTATGAGCCTCGTCTATTACGATTAAATCCCATTGAATTGGGCGCAACTCCAATTGCATTTTTGCAGCGAAGTTAAATGATGTCAGAATGATTGCCTTCTGATCAAATGGGTTAGCTTGCCCAGCTTTTTTTTGTGCAGAATAGCCGGCTTGATCAAGAACAATAGCAGGGAGATGAAATTTTTCTTGTAATTCTAAAGCCCATTGTTTTCTAATTGATGCAGGGCAAATAATCATGAGTTTTCTTTTCCGCTCAGCCCAGTATTGGCATAGCACAATGCCTGCCTCTATAGTTTTTCCCAGCCCTACCTCATCAGCAAGCAGTACACCCTTAGAGAGAGGTGAGCGAAGTGCAAATAGTGCTGCTTCAATCTGGTGCGGATTTAAATCTACCTTAGAATCAAAGAGGGATCGTGATAGTCTTTCCATCGAATCGCCAGGGGCTCTTCTGTCAAGCTCATGGGAAAAATATTTGGCGTGGTAGGGTGATGTCATTTCTTCTCTCCTGTAGAAGATTTACCAGTGCTGCCGACGTCTACCCATTCACGGACTTGGAAAATCGTACGCAGCCAAAGCCTTTCAGCCTTATTCGCAGGCATCTCTTTATGCTCTAGGAATTTGTAAATAGTGAACACCCTCAGAAATAAAGGTTTGGCAATCTGCTCTACCGAAAGCAACTGTTCAGCAGTGCTTCGCAGTTCCATTTTTTTTCATCTCTTCAAACGGTTTTATGTCTAATTAGTGCAATTAGAAAGGACGTGAAAGCTATTAGACCATCACAGAGAGAAAAGTCAATGGCTTTCATGGGTTGAGGAAAAAAACGGAGAAAATCCGATGTGACTATGTTTTACTAAAGCATATCTCCCCTCTAGTTCAATGCGCTAAGAGATTGGACCGCTGGATGTTGGACCTGGGTGTCCTTTGCTGTCCAATAACGACGTTTTTACAAATAGAAACGGGGGAGCCTAGTTTGCAGTGTGACAACACGTGGTTTCCTAATCATTTGGTCTCTGTTGTGCATTTCGCCAACGTGTGCAAGATCGCCGAAAAAATTCGAGCTGGTTCTGCGAAGGGTAATATTGTTTTCACCGTCTGAATTTAGAGCACAGGAGGTGATCAGTTTATCGGTTCACCTATCTTCAAGGCACACAAATAACGGCAGAAAAGGCTATAAAAAGGTTTTCACTACAACTCAATTAGCACCACTATGAATCCCTTCATCTTCAGTGCCTCACTTGCCAGCAGTTTCAGATCACGCGTCCGGTCACTCTTGATTTCGTCATTAAATACCATGATCCTCTTCTTGGACTTTTCGACAAGTATTTTTACATCCAGTTTCGTTAAGTCTTCTCTCTTCATTTGTAACGTTTGCTCCTTTTTATTAGTTGGTGGATTGCTGTAGTGATTACGGCGGTCTTTGTCGTATCAAACTGGTTAGCAAGTGCTGATATCTTATTAAAGGTATCTTCACTTACGCGGAGTGATATTGTTCTATTCTTTTCTACTTTCTTCTCTATCTTCATTTGCGACCACTGTAGGCATTAATACATCTGTATTTATCCCAGAAAATTGTGATATTGGCATAAACTCAGGGTGAAAGATGAAACTCGGTCTATAGTCGTGGCTCAGTTCTTTTGACTCGTCATGTTTATATGTCTGCTTCAGGTTATATCTGATAGCGGCATTGCCATTTATAATTTTTCTACCGTATATTTGAATTGGCTTTTGTACTCTGGAGATACTCTTGGTTTTGGTGTAGTTATTTTCAACTAACTTTAGTAGTTCCTCTTGTGCCATGTCCTCCACGAGATCGATTTGCAGTTGTTTGTGTATCTCATTTGCCTTATATACGGTGGTGGCTTTATTTCTTAGATTGGGGTTCGTTTTGACTGTCTCTACATAGGCTTTATTGAAGGCAGCAAAGAATTTCTTATCTTCATTTATGTCTGCTGGTTTTCTTAGTAGGATGTGCAGGTGCGGATTGGTTTCGATTGATTCAATGGTTGCAAAACACTGCGTTCTTTTTGAATGATGGATTTTATTAAACCCTCTTCCTAAAAGCCTCCTATCGGTTTTGGCTAATATTGTACCTAGTGCTTTGAGCATCTGCTCACAGGTGGTAAGGTGTTTCGTATTGTAGAAGGTAATCACCATGAAATATTCTGGAATAAACTGGTCTTGTGCCATCTGGATAATGGCTTGTCGGTATTCTTCGTTGGTATTGGATTCTGTTCTTGTGTCTGCAAATTGTTCTAGTTTCTTTCTTATCTTTTTGTTCATGGTGTATCCTTATATGGTAATAATGTTGTTCTTAGATAGATCTCTACCGTTAGGCTCTGACTGAACACGTGGTGCACGATGAACAGTTCTCTCAGTACAGGCTTTTTCGGCTCTAAATTTCTTCATGGCAGCTATCGGTGACGTGCACAGCGGTTCACCCATGTGCATTTCTATAAAAGCTCGCCAAGCAAGGATTTAGAGTGCTGAGACTAGTGTCGCTCCTCTATTTATAATAATCGTAAATACAACTGTATTACTTGTTGTTGGTTGTACCTGCGATATTTCATAAAAATCTCCCCATTTTTCCCGGCTCAGGAAAAATCCAATACATCAGTTTGCCCCAAAACATCGGACCCTGTATGCCGGCAATACCTCATCATTGTTTTCATGTCGTTATGCCCAACCATCTTCATAACAATGGACGATTGAACCCCGTGCAGCAGGCACTGGCTGATGAAGCAGGCGCGGAGATCGTGAAAGCGGATTGTTGGCAAGCAACAACCGTTTAGGAATGCTCGTAGGTCCTTAGCTGCGTCCCCTTGTCTCCAAGTTGGGATTTGTGGAAGTATAAGGTCGTCTGGTTTGCAGCGGTGCGGATTTTGGGCTCGAAGCAGGTTGATTATGCGTTGTGCCTCTTTGTTGATCGGTACAGTTCTAACCTGCTTGTTTTTCGTGTAGGGTTGATAACCACCGGGTCTGGTCCAGCTTTCTTGAACCCTAATGACGGGGGTGTTTGCATTGTGTTCTATGTGCTTGTAGCGCAGGGCGATCAGCTCGCCACTTCTCAACCCCGTATAAATGGCGATTGCCCAGACCGGAAACCATTCAACACCTGATTCTTCTGCCTTTGTCAGGAAGATTTTTATCTGAGTGTCGGTCAGTATGTTTAATGAAGGTTCGGGTACTTTAGGCAGTTTTATTCGCCTACAAGGATTTTCGTTAATAAACCGGCACTCGATTGCGTAGTTGAACAGATTTGCGAGGCATTTGCGCACATTGTGTTTAAGGCTGAGCGACTTATCGTGGTCAATGGCTTCAAGTATTTCGCGAATATCGGTTTCGGTTATTTGGGTGACCAGTTTGCTGTGAAGTCGCGGCGTTGCGTGATGTTGAAAGATTGACAGCTCATTTTTGCGGGTTGTTGCGGCTTTGTCTGATAGGCAAAAGCGTTCATAGTGGTCGAGAAATTCGTTCCAGGTAGGAGATCGCTTGTTCGAGAGCTGTTCACGGAGTGTCTGATAAAGTGATTTCTCCAGTTCACCAGCTTCCCATCTGGTGGCTGCTCGTCTTCGAAGGAAGTGACGCTTTTTGGTAATTGGGTGCTTTGCTGAGACTTGAACGTCGTAGCTATCTTTCTTACCGTCTTTGGAGATTTTACGAATTGCCATTATATGCCCCGCACAGGAAAAACCGTTAATGATGTAAAACAATCAATTATTGCTAAGGTGCTCAAGTAGGTTTGAACGAAGAAAATAGGTCTTTCGTCTGCCTAGCTTTACCCTCTTAATATTCTTGCCATATCGGTGAACGTAGATGCGAAAGGCATTCACGGTAATCCCGAACATCGCAGCGGCTTGATCTGCGGTAAGTAATTCGCTTGTTTCCATTCTTATTAACCTTCAAAGATTTTGCTTTATAAATCTCCCCTTAATATGATATTATCTTATTATTAGTGAGATATTATAAAAGCATGTTTATATCACTAATATGATAATATCTCATTTATGGGTTGCTGTCAAGATGTTGTTTTAAAATACTACGAAAAACTATGATTCGGTTTAATGTATTGAAATTAATGGGTAATTTGGAGGAGGTTAGGGGGCAGAAGTGCACTCTAAAGGAGGTTGCAGCCAAAAGTGGGTGTGATAAGAATGCACTTTCGAGGATGGTAAATCACCCTGAGATTATCCCTTCAGCCAATGTCATTGATAGGCTGGTGCAATTCTTTTTTTTCGAGCTGATGCGAGATAGCGAAAAGCCAAATCTGGATCGGAATCGAATGAAGAAGGCAATTACTGAGTTTATATCAGTATATCCCGATAACGAGGAGTATTGGTCGATTTTACCGCCGGAAATACGCGATAATCGAGACTCTATGCCTTTGGATGCAATCTGGGCGGTTTATGCGCGACTGCATAAGGTGACGCGTGAAAAGACCAAACTCAATCTTGCTGAAGTTCAGCAAGCGTTTAAGAACAAGGTTCTTGAGGCGGATAAAGCCAGAGAAGAGGGGGCTGAAGTCCAGCTTACATTGAGTGCTGAAGAATTCGAGTTGCTATTGAAGAAGTTGCCGTTAGTGGTGGGCGAAAACGGGTAGGGGAGTCAAGTTGCAGTTATGCAGCTATAGTTGTGCATCCCATGCATCATGATTGCTGAACTACCAAAGATGCAACCGCAGCGTTTCTGCATCCAATTGGTGAAATTTTATGAAATTTCACGACATTTCAGGAGCTTTCAGTGAGACAAAAAGCTGCACGATTCGGCGCTGAAAAAAGTAACGATTATCGTGAATTAATGCGTTTTACCGCGGTATTTGAAGCTAAAATCACAAATCTGGATCAAACAGCGTCAATTGCTTCTATAAATGGGGTGGAAGACGGGGCTCGAACCCGCGACATCAGGAATCACAATCCTGCGCTCTACCAACTGAGCTACATCCACCATGATCGTTGCTACGGCTCGAACCTTATCGGCCGCGTAACGGGTTGTCAATATAAGCGTGCGAATTTTTCCAGGAACTGGATGGCAAAATGTTGAAAAGAGGGGTCTTTTGGTCGAAAAACTGCATAGTGGTGGCCCCGGGCGCGTCTGCCCAGGGGAACTAGCCCGGATTATGCACGATCCTGCACCACTCTGAAGGCGCGTTTCGTGAATAATCCGGGCTAGAGCGCCACTTTCAAAAATGGCCCAATAGCTAGTTCAAAAGCGCCGGGGAGCGGCCTGCTAACCTGGCCTCGTTCTCAAGGTTTTCCAATTCGCGTTCTAGACACAGAAGCGAACGGGTCGAGCGATTTAGTATATCCACAGTCAGGTCAGATTCAGCTCCCGTCCCGGCGATAGTCTGGAGAGTTTCGCCATATTGTTGTAGCTTTTGTTGGAAGAGGGGGGCCAGCTGCGGAATAATGCGGGGTAGCGCGTGGTCGCGCCAGTAAAGATACCGCTTTTGTTTGGAGGCGAGGTGGTTGATTATTGGAACCTGCATAGGTGATATCCCTGGTCGATAAAGTGAGTCAAAGGAAAAGGTCTCTTATGGATGCTACCGCAGTCTTTCCCGGATCGTATGATCCGGTCACAAATGGACATCTTGATATAATCGAACGGGGTCTTGGCCTGTTTTCGACGCTGGTGGTCGCGATTGCTTTCAACCCGGCTAAGAAACCGCTATTTACTGTGGCAGAGCGGGTCGAGATGATGAGCCACGCCTGTGCTCAGTTTGGTGAGGGTCGTATAATTGTTACACATTTCGATGGATTACTGGTACAGTTTATGACTGGCCGAGGGTATAAAATCATAGTCCGGGGCTTGCGGGCAGTACAGGATTTCGAGCACGAATTTCAAATGGCGCATATGAACCGTAGTCTCGAACCGTCGATTGACACTGTTTTTCTTCCGGCCGGGGAACGAGCATCATTTGTGAGCTCTAGTTTGATTAAAGATGTGGCACGCTTAGGCGGCGATGTTTCAGCGTATTGCCCTAAGCAGGTAGTTGACCGCCTGACGGTGAAATTTTCCACCGATATTGCTTCTCTGAAAAAGTAGGGCGGGGGCTAGCGATAGGGAGGGAGGGATGGTACTCTCGGCGTAGTACGCTATTTGGTTGTGTATCTTGATGTGGATGCACTACCGGATGTGCCACCCTATCAAAGTGGTATAGATACATTCCTTTGGCAATGTAAAATTGTCCTCCCGTAGGTCAGGCCTGTACTTTCCCGAGGGAACAAAAGTTGCGATTGGCAAAACCAATGCGCCCGAGGATTCAATCACGGGGTTAGTTACTTCTACCTCCTTTGCGAAGCCGATTGGTGTTCCGGTGCTTTCCTGCGGCAGCTCAGGATACGATCAACCTTTTGTCGAGATCTTTTTCCGTGGTGGGTCGGTGCAACAAACGCTGGGTGTTCAGGTAGGCGATATCCTCACTGTTAGCGAGAGCTCCTTGTCAGACTGAAAACAGGGCGCTGAGGTTTTGGGCACTGTGAGTTGAACAGTCCCTCACTATTCACGATAAATTTATTCGCAAAAACAAGACTTTTGGCCAATTTTGGCGTACAATTTGGGGCCCGTTTTTGAACATTCTATTTTTAGGAGATTTAATGGCAACTGAAAGGACGTTATCAATTATTAAACCTGATGCTATGGCCAAGCACTGCATCGGAGCAATTATCAACCGTTTTGAGCAGGCGGGGCTTAGAGTCATCGCTGCTACTCTTACCACGCTAACGACGGCTCAGTCAGAAAGATTTTATGACGTGCACAAGTCTCGCCCATTCTTTGGTGAGTTGGTGGAGTATATGACAAGCGGACCAGTTTTTATCATGGTGCTTGAAGGTGACGGGGCTGTGCTGCTTAATCGCAAATTGATGGGCGCAACAAATCCGAAGGATGCTGAGGCGGGTACAATTCGTGCAGACTTTGGTGAGAGTATTAGCGCCAATGCCGTTCATGGTTCGGATAGCGAAGAGAATGCGAAGCTTGAAATAGCGCAGTTTTTTGCTGAACTGAAATAAGAGGATAGTCGTCGTGTTACAAAAAACCACCGAGACAATCGAGGCTGAGACAGCTGGGATTGAAACAGTTTCAACTAAAATAACTGAGAATGGGGCAATAATAACTGCACCAGAAAAGTTAGAGTCAGTCTTGTCTCAGGGGCTGTTGGATAACGAAAGTGGGTCTATCGCAGAGAAGCGCGACTTCTTCGATCTTCCACGTGACGCGCTCGCTAGCGAGATGGTGGATATTTTTGGCGAAAAGCCGTACAGGGCTACTCAGTTGTTTAACTGGGTGTATAAAGCGAAAGTGCGGGACGTTGGATTGATGACCAACATTACCAAGGACGTTCGGCGGGCTTTGGGGGAGAGGTACGAATTCCCCAGAGCCTCAATCGAAAAGTGCGAAGTGAGCGATGATGGTAGCCGAAAGTACCTTTTTAGGACTAGTCGCGGAAATCTGGTCGAATCAGTTATGATCAAACAGCCCGAGAGGATGACATTGTGTGTTTCTTCTCAGGTTGGCTGCGGAATGGCGTGTTCGTTTTGCCGAACAGGCACAATGGGATTTATCAAACACTTGAGGACCTCTGAAATATTGCAACAGGTTATTGGCGTTATCGAGGATTCTCAGGCACGGTGGGGGGATATGTTCTCCAACATCGTTTTTATGGGAATGGGAGAGCCTCTACATAATATTTCAGCGGTGGTGAGCGCGATTAAGATTTTGACCGATGACCAAGGCCTCACCATTGGGCCTAGAAAAATAACAGTCTCAACGGTTGGACTCGTTCCTCGGATTGAAGAGTTCGGCGCTCAGGTAAAGGCGAATTTGGCGGTCTCGCTGAATGCAACTACTGATGCCGTGCGAAGTACGATTATGCCAGTAAATCAGCGCTATCCGTTGTCCGAACTTCTTGGTGTGCTACGGCGTTACCCTCTGGGCCCAAGGAAGCGTATAACCATAGAGTACGTGATGTTGGCCGGAGTTAATGATACTCAGGAAGACCTACGTCGGCTACCGAAATTGTTACGAGGTATTCAGGCAAAGGTGAATCTGATCCCTTACAACGAAAATGCTGGCTTGGGATATAAGTCGCCCGCAAGAGAGTGGGTGGCCTACTGGCAAAAGGAGCTTTCGCGCGAGGTAGATACCACGGTGAGATGGTCCAAAGGGCAGGACATTAATGCCGCCTGTGGTCAGCTGGCGGTGGATGAAATGCGACGAATTACAAGGGTCCGCTAGGGGGGGGGGGGCATCTCTAGGGTTCGCGAGGGGTTGGGTGAGCTCTTCGTCAAGAGGCAAGCAATTTCTTTCACTGCTTCTTTCACTGCTTCTTTCACTGCAACGTGGAGTACCACGTCTTATTCGCGAAAATACCTCTTTCCTTGACCTTAACCAACCTCTCGAACCCTTTCGTAAAAAGCAATTTCGCTCACTGCGACGTGGAGTAAACTCATTCGCAAAATTACCTCTTAAAGGTCGTGATTGTTTGAATTTTATTTTAGGCCTCGCTCGTGGCTAATGGCGACCGCCCTCTGCCCCCAAATAATCCGTTCTAATTTACAGTGCGCTCTTCTAGCGGAGCTGCCGGTATACTGGTCTCAGCGTCTTCTGAAGCAATCGTGTCCTCTTGGGGGGTACTCTTTACCTCTACACCACTGGCCAGGCTGGCGCTTGCAGGGGTTCCGTTTGTAGCGGCGGCGCTTTGGGCAGCTGAAGCAGCAATTGCTGCATCGGTTCGGCGAACCTTTACGGCATGAAGTCCTTTATCACCTTCTATCATTTCGTATTCTACGGATTCGCCATCCTTAAGGGTTTTAAAACCCTCAGAGATTATTACTGAATAATGTACAAAAACATCTTTGCCGCTTGAGTGTTCGATAAAGCCGAACCCCTTTGCGTCATTAAACCACTTAACAATACCTTTTTCGCTACTGCCCTTTTCCGACTGAGACATAACTCCAAATCCTTTAAAAGTACGCTCGCATCGATATTCTCGCCTGCTCACATAACGACAATCTTTTAAGCTTATGGTCTGCACTTTATTCTTGCCAGAAGGTGCATAACCTGCGACGCTTTTTCCGAAGACGCTTCGTAATATTCTTCAATTGCCGAAGAAGCTTCACGAACCTCGTGTCTTAATTGTCGCTTAAAGGGTCCACTTCGAATGGAATTCCAACGGTGTTTTTCACGAATATAGTTTTTTTCATGAACAATAGGTTTTTCAGAAACAGTAAGTTTTGAGCAACGCTATGTCTTGAGAAAAATCTGTTTCTGGTGAACACAGCCCTTGGAAACTTCAGAGTTACGAGCTGTTCTTTGATTGAAAGTAATAGCCAGTAACAATCGAACCATTTAGACGTTGATTAAGAGACGCAGTTTGTAAATATCCCCTCTTGAAGAACTAACTTAAACCATTAAGACAGAAAGGTTTATAATCTGTCTAGGGAGTAATATTTATTTTTTTTGTTGATTGATTTTTTTAGGAGCGAAAATGGCTGAGGCTAAGAATGAGTTAAGGGGGCAAGTAGCGCGTGCAGCTGCCGATACGGTTGAAGAATCGGGAGAGCACTTTAGGATAGACCACTCAGCTGCAGAAATGGGTTCCCAACCAATTAGCCTCGCATACTGGATTGAGGGTGGCGCAGATTTAGCACCGATTTCTGGCCATACAGCAAAAAAAAGCCTTGGACACCTCAGCGAGTTACAACCGTTTGCTACATCTACGACTGGCGAGCGGGTAGCGCTCTATACTATCTTTCCATCGTTACAAGCGTTGGGAAGATTAATGCCCGGCCACGATTATTATTCGATAATGAGCACAACCAACGCTCGGGCTGAAAAATGTTATAACCCAGTTCGTTTGTTGATGTTTATAGTTCCAGACGACAGTGGGGTAGAACGACAGCTGTTGGTAGTAGCTGAAGTTCGTCGCGAGCGAGAGTTCTTGATAAGGCGACTCGACCTGCTTGCGGGAAAGGCCGGTGCGGTCTGGCATTATACCGCGAATCAGGGAACCGCCGGATTAGGGTTCCTCGGATTTGCCGAAGCTAGTCTTGGAGATGTGCTTGACGGCTCGCGGTCGTTGAGTGCCGATACTCTAACGGCAGTTAGGGGCGGGGGGCGCGCGTTAAAAGGTACTCAAGAGAACATCCGTGTGCTTTGCGCCTTGGCACGCTGTAACGATGGAGCCAGGGAAATCGGTCTTAAGGACGGCATAGATATATTTTCCCGGTTTGCTCGGGGTATGTACGCACCTGATATGCGAGTCGAAGTTAAGCAAATAAATGAGGAAGACACCGACGGGGTACAGGAAGCCTCGGGACCTAATCTTCGGCAGGCTGGGCAGGTGCTTTTGCCCGAAACCTCGCTCTTACACCTTATCTTTGAGTTAATGCATGTGGTATACCTTCGGGGTGGCCGAGAAATCACCTGGCAGGTCCTGTCAAACCGAGAGGTAAAGCTGGAGGTCGGATTCGACATCTCCTGGCCAGAAGAGATCGGTTTTCTGATTGCGGTGGCAGTTGGGCGTGCTTATGGGATTGGAGTTGAAAGTTTGGGCAAGCGCTCGCTGCGGTGTGTCGTGTGGTAGGAATTTTTGATGCGTAATTATTCGATTAGGGGGTTGTCGATTGAGCCGGGGCTCGTGCTTTCGCCAATGAGCGGCGTTACACATGCGCCTTTTCGACGACTTATCAAGGAGTTGAACCCTGGGTGTGTCGGCATGGTCATTAGCGAATTTATCTCGATTGAGGGGCTCACCCGGGGATCGTTAAAAAGCGCAGCCATGATGAACTTTCGGGAAGAGGAACGGCCATACGGGATCCAGATTTTTGGCTTCGACATTGAGCGGATGTGTCAGGCGGCAAAGATGGTAGAGGACATCGGGGCGGATTTGATTGATATTAACTGTGGTTGTCCGGCACCTAAGGTGGTTAAACGGGGTGGTGGATGCGAACTGATGCGACAACCCGACCATTTAAAGAACCTGATAAGGCGGGTTCGCGCAGCGGTGTCGCTACCACTCACCGTGAAATTTCGGTCCGGATGGAGTGAGGATTCGATAAATGCAATAGAAATCGGTACTATGCTTGAGGGTGAAGGGGTAGATGCCATAACGATTCATGGCCGTACCCGGTCCCAGCTCTATCGAGGGAGTGCAGATTGGGATATAGTGCGCGCGCTGGTAGAGAATGTTTCGATTCCGGTGTGTGGTAGCGGAGATGTGGTGAATCATTCGACGGCAAAGGAACGATGGATGTCTGGGGCTGCAGGTCTGTTTGTAGGAAGGGCTGCGCTCTATAACCCTTACGTATTCAGGGAGATCCATTCTGGTTCAGATGAGTCGCTGCTCGGAAACTCGGTAGTGAACGATAGAACAGAACGGTCCGGGGAGATCGTTAAAATTCTTATTAGATATTCCCAGCTGCTCCGGGAGCACTTTGAACCAAGGGGGTGTGTTGGGCCACTTAAACAACTTGCATCGCAGGTTGGGAAGGGTCAGTCGTGGGTTAGGGAGCTTTGTCGAAGTAACCTACTGGATGATCAGGTCGAGATTCTGTATCGAACCGCAGATGAGCACGCCGTGGGGACAGCTAGGAATAAATCACACATCGCATTAGTAGCATAAGGTAACGGTAAAGCAAGGTGCAGGTCGGGACAGATTTACAGGAAGGCGGCCAGGAGAAGGTACAAAATGTGCCGATTGTTTCGCTTAGGAACCTTGAAGTTCGATTGGGTGGACAGTGTATTATTAACGACCTCTCCCTGACAATTCAGAAGGGTGAGTTTGTCGGTCTTATCGGGCCATCAGGTGTTGGAAAAAGCACTCTGCTTAAGGCGATGGCTGGCATTATAGCGGCGACGGCGGGAGAAATAGTCTTGGCGGAAGAACCCAGGTTAAGCCTGATGTTCCAGGAAGGAGCCCTATTCGATTCTTTTTCAGTCTTTGACAACGTTTGCTTTCCACTTGTGAAGGGGAAGGTGCCGGCTTGTCTTTTAAAAGCGGAGAAGCGGGAAGAAGTGCGTGGTTTAGTCACCCGCATCCTCGACCGTGTTGGTCTGGTATGGGCTGCCAACAAGATGCCAAATGAGTTGAGTGGGGGAATGCGACGGAGAGTTTCACTCGCTCGGGCGCTTGTAACGTCTCCTCATCTAGCCTTTCTTGATGATCCCACCAGCGGGTTAGATCCGGTGGCTAGCAGTATCATCATGGATCTGATTCTAGAGTTGCAGCAGGAGCAGGGATCGACCATAGTGGTTGCAAGTCATGATCTTCGTCGTTTAATTCCGCGGTCGACCAGGCTCGTCTGTCTCTGGTCCGGTGAAGTTGCTTTCGATGGGAATGTTGAGTCTTTGTTTAGGGAAAATGCTGCGACGCATAATGCTGAGATGGATCAGGTCCCGCATGGGCAAGATTTTAAGGTACAAAAGTTCGTGCAGTGTCGTTATGAATGGTAAATATGTCACAAAAAAATAACAGTATTGAGGAGGGGCGAGCAGCTCTTCTTGAAGGTTTAGGAACCCCCGAGTTCGCGCCCTTTGTGGCCGACGAATTTCAACGCGAAGCTATCGCGAGTATTGCGGAGGGTCACGATACTTTGGTAGTGGCGCCTACGGGGGCTGGAAAAACATTCATTGCTTTTGAGGCGCTTGCGCTGGCAGTAAAAATGGGCAGACGTGGAGTTTACACAACTCCGTTAAAGGCACTCTCAAATACAAAATATAATGAATTGCGGTTTAGGTTTAAGGATGTTTGTGAAGTCGGTTTGTTAACCGGCGACCGCAAGATTGATTCCGATTCAAGCATAGTTGTAGCCACCACTGAAATATATCGTAATGAGTTGTATCGCAGTCGGCCGGGGGATGCCCTGGTTATTCTTGACGAGGTACATTTTATTGCTGATCCTCAGCGGGGGCCAGTGTGGGAGGAGAGTATTATACTGACACCTCGTACGTCGACACTGCTTATGCTTTCAGCTTCGATTTCGAATTCAACTGAAATCGCAGACTGGATCAGTGACACTCGGGGTCGCCCGTGTAAAGTAGTGACTAAGGTCGAGCGTCCGGTGGCACTGCGTTTTGCGTTTCTTCACCCCGATCTTGGAGTCCTGCCCTTGCGAAATAAGGAGCATGGAGTATTTCGCGAAGTAGAGGAGTTTTACGCTGGTGTGGGGGTTGATAATACGGGGATGAGGCTCAAGGGGGGACGTTTTTCCAGGCGTAGACCTGACACTCGAGGTGGGCCGCGAAATGCTGATGGCCCAAGTAAAGGGCGGCGTCCGGCTTCAGGAGAAGGGAATCGGCGGCGAAGATCAAAGGACGATCGTCGGTCATAGGTAGTAGCGGGCTCCCGAGAAGCTCTATGGCAGAGCGGATCATTCATTGGTAAATTTTAAAAAAGAAAGAGAGAGAAAACAAAGTGCAGCACGAAATGCCGGTGCGAAAGATGTTCGCAATGTTGAAGCGAGATAACTTGCTTCCGTCGATATTATTTAGGAGTTCTCGTCGTCAGTGTAATGAGGATATAGAGGCGTTAGCCCGTCTACCATATTCACTCGTGTCGCCGGTACGCAGAGAAAAGATTAAGGAGATGTTGGTTGCGTTGCAGGAGAAATACCAAATTCCGCCTGATGTTATTGAACAACATGAGCACTTCCGTACGTTAACTGAACATGCCATCGGGGCGCACCACGCCGGACAGTTACTAATCTGGCGGCTTTTTCTTGAAGAGTTGATGGCAGCCGGATTGTTGAAAATGATGATAGCAACGGGAACAGTTGCTGCAGGTGTCGATTTTCCGGCTCGTTCGGTCATAATCACGGCTCATTCCAAGCGTGGAAATGAAGGATTTAACGTGTTAACGGCAGCCGAGTTCCAACAGATGAGTGGAAGGGCAGGCCGGAGAGGCAAAGATGCAGTGGGCATCTGCGTAGTCGCTCCAGGTCCGTACTGTGATGCAAGGGTAATTCATCAGATCGCAGATCGACCACCTGAGCCGCTTCGTTCGGCTTATTTTGCCTCTCCGTCAACGGTATTGAATCTTCTTAAGTACAGAAACGTTGATGATCTAGTCTTTACGGTCGAACGCAGTCTAGGCGCGTTTCATGACCGCAGAGCAGCGGTGCTACTAAGAAATGAGGCAGGTCTTAGAGCGGAGGAGCTCGCTAAGAACGACCAGAAGTCAGCGGCCGATAAAAAGCGGCTTGAAAAACGGGTGCGGCGCCTTGAGCGCGACGCCGAACTGCTTGAGCAGCGGCAGTCTACGATCCTCAAGCAGTCCCTTGATGGGCTAGAGAAACTAGGATTTGTTGAATCGGGGATGTTAACTGAAAAAGGAAGCTGGGCCGCAGCGCTTTGTACGAACCTGGTGCTGGAACTTGGAGAAGCTATTGAGGCAAAAATCTTCGATGGGCTGGGCTACCGACAACTCGCTGCGATGGTCGCATCGATTGCCGGTGATAGTTATCGGGCGTACTTTAGTCTGCGCGCCAACCCTATTCCGAAAGAATATTTCGAACAACTCAAAGAAGTTTGCGATCGCGTAAACCAATTTTACCAATCACCATTAAGGGTTCCCACAGAAGTAGTCCCAGATGCCGCACTTACTGTAATCATGTGGCTTGAATCTCCAAGCTGGAGTGACTTTTCGTCGCTGCTCAGGCTAGCCGGAGTGGCGGAGGGTGATGTGTCACGCCTTGTTAGTCAGACGGCGGAGCATCTTAATCAGATGTCACACTTGACTCTGACACATCCGCAACTAGCGGTCGTCGCAGCTGAGGCGCGAATGAAACTGCTTCGGCCGCCGTTGAGCGACTCGTATGCGTAGTGTGTGCCGGGCCATGTTTCACCACCGTTGAAAGGTGTCTCAGGCGTTACAGGTACTATGGCCCTTTACCGCTGCCCGAGCGTCGTCTGTAAGGCGCTGCGGGTCGTGAATAGTCTGGGTTAGGTACTTATATCAGAACATCGCCGAAGAATATTTCTGGAGGCACTGACGCAATCTTAATCAGGTCCCCTACGGCCTTTGCCATAAGGTAGTCATTTCTTTTTAAAATCTTTTGACCTTCCTTTAGGTCCTCTCGCAATTTCGTTTGCGAGGCCCATGTTTTGCGAAACGTTGTCGTTAGTGACGAGGTTCGTTCTTTGAATGATTGTAGCGGCTTCGTTATAGCTTCATCAGTAACAGCTCTACGTTCCTCTTCGGAAAGTTGCCCCGCATACCAGCGCCCGAAAACCTGAAGTGACTCCGGAGAGTTCGGCAACTCGGGCTGAATGGGAATTCCACGAAGTGGTCCTTTGTCGTAAAGTTGGCACTTGAGCGGAATACACGCATCTTGGTCATTTGTGGATGAGTCATCAGTCTCCGGGGCGAGGTGCAGATATGAACGAAAATCGGCGATTACTTTCCGCCACTCTTCCAGTATTCGGCTCTCGTCTTCTTGATTAGCCCGAAGTGTGGCCTGATTTGATAAAAGTATATCACGGGTCTGACTCGTTTCATGCAAGGTCTTCTGTAGCCAGATAACCGATTCGGTCTTCTCACCAAAAGCTCCGATCGAGAATAGGTCGAGCAGCAACACCTCAGCCTCTATAAACTTATGTTCTCGAATTAGGCCAAGTAACGCCGGGAGATCCTGGGTTAATTTGATCTTCGATTCATGGTAACGCGGCCCCAATGTAATGCGCGAAATCATTCGAAGTAGGGGATACTTCAGAAGGAGTGGTTCAGTCTGCTTTTGATTTTCGTTTAGAGTAAGGAATCCTGGGCCATAAAGCTCTTTCTTCCAGGCTACGGACTCAAACGCGAACGGAACCCAGACGCCCATTAGCATCGCTAGAATTCCAGTCAGACAACTAACCGAGAGGACGACTGGATTCGCGGGTGCACCCCTCGGGCGAAGATATTTGCCTTCCTTTGTGAGCTGTCCTTTTTTTCCCACGTTTCCCGCCAATTCTTTCCTCCGACAATAATTATAGTAATCTTCAAAAATAATAAAGTATTAAAAATTACTATTAACGACTCGCGGAGGCGAGTCAAAACAAACACATAGCCATCGCCGAGATGCGACTCAAAACCGCATTATTTTTGACGATGGCTATAGAACCCGGCTGCCCGCACCGTAAAAACAAACAGTGGTGTCTTCTATCATTGAACAGCGTACACCTTTCCGATTGGTGGGAATAGAATTATTTTAGTAGAAAACCGTCGGTCGCTCGCTTTAGCCGTTCGTCCTTTCAAATTCGCGCATAAAATCGACAAGGGCTTTGGCTGATTCCTCTGGCAGAGCATTGTACATACTCGCTCGACAACCACCTACACTTCGGTGGCCTTTAAGTCCGCTTAAACCAGCATCCTCAGCATTCTCTAGAAACTTCTGTTCAAGCGAAGAATCTTTCAGGGTAAAGGTGATGTTCATCAAACTGCGATGTTCATTATGTGCGTGACCACAGTAGAAGTCCGTGCGATCAATCTCATCGTACACCAGTTGCGCCTTGCGCTTGTTCTGCTCGTATATACCGCTCAATCCGCCGAGCGTTTCTATCCAGTGTAGCACTCGTTCAAGTACATAAATGGGAAATGTCGGAGGTGTATTATACAGCGAATTCGATTCGGAGTAGGTGCGATAACTGGTCATGATCGGTACCCCGGGCGCGCTTCTCTCAAGAAGGTCTTCACGAATTATCACCACTGTTACCCCCGCGGGGCCCAAGTTCTTCTGCGCCGAAGCGTAAATCAACCCGTACTTGGAGACATCTAGTGGCCGGTGGAGTAGATCCGATGAGCAGTCCGCCACAAGCGCAATAGAACCAGTCTCAGGTTCGTTACGATACTGCGTGCCGAAAATTGTATTGTTACTGGTGATGTGCAGGTAGGAGAGGGGTAGGGATTGGGTTGTTAAGCAGGCGGGATCGAATGAGGGAATTGCCCGGTATTTATCGGCCTTACTAGAGGCGAGAACCGCAGTAGGCCCAAATTTTCGAGCTTCCTCTTCAGCCTTTTCACTCCAACTTCCAGACAGGAGATAGCCACTGCACTCTCCGGAGCGAAGAATATTCATGGGGACTGCGCTGAACTGTTGGGTAGCACCGCCAGTGCAAAAAAGTACTCGATACGACTTCGAAATGGATAGAAGCCCCTTTAGCCGAGTAACTGCACTATTCAGTACTTCCTCAAACTCAGCACTACGGTGACTCATCTCCATAATGCCAATGCCACTTTTACCGAACTCCAGCAACGCCTCCTTCGCCTCCGTAATTACTGAAAGCGGCAGAACACCTGGACCAGCGCTAAAGTTATGCAATCGAGTCATAGTAACCACTTAAATTGTGTTGTATAGGGTATCGTTAAATAGATTCTCAAGAGTGGTGCGAACTCGGGGTCTATTGCCCTTTGGCTGCCATACTCATTTAAATGAACCTGTTCCTTCGCCGGGGAGCATATCACATCAGAGAGCAGCGCCATAGTTGGTATCTGGCGAAACAGCCGCAGTTTAGCTTGAAAAACGGTAAGAAAATTCAAGCGAGCGTGTATAGTGCCGGAGCAGA
>JBIIDM010000023.1:0-24797 GCA_044238365.1 Bdellovibrionota bacterium
TACGGAATGAACTTCCAATTTATGCCCGAACTTGCTTCGCCCTACGGCTATCCTGCCGCAATCGGCATGATGGCTGTCATCGGGAGTTTACTGGTTTTTTATTTTAGAAAAATAGGTTGGTGGTAGACCCGTTTCTACCGTTTTCGCGGTACGGGTTCACCAGTTTTTTCATTTAATTGGCAACAAAGAATATATACCACCTTTGCCGTTGAAAGTATGATCTATGTCATGTCGAACACGTGGAGATTGAATTACAATGAGCGTGCGTCTGCCTTCTTTTCAGCGGTAATTCTGATCGCGGTAGGGGCCATCGCTGATTAAGGTGGGGTTGCAGTTACAGAAGCGCTGCTCGCACTTTTAGTGATAGGAGTGAGTATTTCCTTTTTATTTCAGTTTTTCCTCTGACGTTGGAATTTCGCCCCTGTAAGGTAACAGTAGTTGATGCTATGCGTATTCTAATTTTGGCTGATTTAGGTAGTAGACTCTCTATGATACGTAGCGCTCCTGATATAGCGGCCTCGTCCTGCTTCCTGGTGTAGTGTAACGTTACCCTCAAGAGGATTAATCATATGAACGGTCCATATATTCTCTGGTTTAAGGAACTACGTATCGCTGATGTACCGCAGGTTGGGGGAAAGAACGCTTCGCTCGGTGAAATGTACCAGGCCCTGCGAACTATGGGTGTGATAGTACCTAACGGGTTTGCGATTACGGCTCAGGCGTATCGGGATCTTCTTCGTGAGTCCGGGCTCGATGCAATGTTAATGCAGGAGCTCGCTGGACTGGACACGGCCAACATGGAGAGCCTCAAAGTGACGGGAGCAGAGATTCGCAGAAGAATTCGGGAAGCCCCTCTTCCTGTTCGCCTCGTGAAGGAGATTACGGATGCCTATAATCTGCTCTGCCAAGAGGCAGGAGGACTCCAGGATGTTGCGGTTCGGAGCTCGGCAACTGCTGAGGACTTGCCTAATGCAAGCTTTGCGGGTCAGCAGGAGTCTTATCTTAACATTCGTGGGGTGGACTCGCTGTTAATTGCCTGTCGAAACTGTTTTGCATCCCTTTTTACAGACCGTGCTATATCGTATCGAGTGGATCAGGGATTTGATCATTTTTCCGTGGCGCTTTCGATTGGGGTTCAACGAATGGTGCGTAGTGATTTGGCCTGCTCGGGTGTTATGTTCTCGATTGATACAGAATCAGGGTTTAAAGATGTTGTGCTGATAACAGGGGCGTACGGACTTGGGGAGACCGTTGTTCAAGGAACGGTGAACCCGGACGAGTTTTATGTGTTCAAACCTACGCTTGGCGATTCTTTTAGACCTATTATTTCTAAAACACTCGGCTCCAAGAAGATTCGACTTATCTATGATGAGTCACGGAAGAGTCCAACGGTGCAGGTGCGAGTGCCACGACAGGAACGGGAGCGGTATGTTATCTCCGATGATGAAATTTTGAAACTTGCACAGTGGGCAGTTATAATTGAGAAGCACTACTCCAAGGAGGCCAACCGTTTCGTGCCGATGGATATCGAGTGGGCGAAGGACGGCATTACCAAGGAGCTGTTTGTAGTGCAGGCACGACCTGAAACCGTAGTCTCAAACAGGGATACCCAAGCGGTGGTTCAACATATATTGGAGGAAACAGGAGAGGTTCTAGTAAGAGGACGCGCTGTTGGGCAGCTTATTGGAAGTGGAAGCGCCCATGTAATTGCTTCGGCTCGCGATATTTCAAATTTTAAACCTGGAGAGGTTTTGATAACAGAAACGACGGATCCTGATTGGGAGCCGATAATGAAGTTTGCAGCAGCAATAGTAACTGAGAAGGGGGGAAGAACGAGTCATGCCGCAATCGTCAGTAGGGAGCTTGGAATCCCGTGTGTTGTTGGTGCTACAGGGGCTATTGACATTCTGGTGACTGGACAGGCGGTTACTGTTTCCTGCTCTGAGGGAGATGAGGGGAGGATATACAAAGGAAAATTAAAGTTTACTGAGCGTCGTTTTGATTTGAGTGAATTTGGCAAGCCCCCTTGTAAGCTAATGCTCAATGTGGGCGATCCAGAGAACGCCTTCAGTCTCTCGTTCTTACCCAACGATGGTGTAGGATTGGCTCGACTTGAATTTATCATTAGCTCTTATATCAGGATTCATCCATTGGCGCTGATTCATCCTGAAAAGGTGATAGATCCGCGAATACAGCGTGACATTCATCAGCTTACCGGCGCCTATGCAGATACTTCACGGTATTTTGTGGACAGGCTGGCTGAAGGAGTTGGAAGGATTGGGGCTGCTTTTTACCCTAAACCGGTAATTGTTCGAATGAGCGACTTCAAATCGAATGAGTATGCAAACCTTCTTGGTGGAAAGTATTTTGAGCCTGACGAGGAGAATCCGATGATCGGATGGCGCGGAGCATCGAGATACTACGATCCGCGTTATCGTGAGGGATTTGCGCTTGAGTGTGAAGCAATCAGGAAAGTGCGGGACGAATTTGGTCTGATTAATGTTGCTGTCATGATACCGTTTTGTCGAACGCCGAAAGAGGCTGAGCTGGTAATCAAGGAGATGAAGATCAATAAGCTGGTGCGGGGAGAAAAGGATCTGGTTGTGTATGGAATGTGCGAGATACCATCTAATGTACTGCTGGCTGAAGAATTCCTGGAGGTATTTGATGGTTTCAGCATCGGGTCGAACGATTTAACTCAGCTTACTTTGGGATTGGATCGGGATTCGAGTCTTGTTGCTGGTCTTTTTGATGAACGCAGCCCAGCAGTGAAGAAACTGATCTCCGAAGTAATTCGAGTAGCACGAGCAAAAGGCAAGTATATCGGGATCTGTGGAGATGCCCCTTCAACATATCCAGATTTTGCTTCGTTTCTGGTTAAAGAAGGCATTGAGAGTCTTTCGCTTAGCCCAGATGCTCTGCTTGCCACTCGTAGGGAGCTTCAAAAAATAGGAGGAGCTGAGAAGATGCACCGTACCTTTATTACAGATTAGTTAATGGATCCTTCTAATCCAACCTTTGTTCTTGATCTGCCCGGATTATCATGCCTAATCGGTAAACTTGTAGAACAGGGATACAAGGTCGTGGGCCCAACTGTTCGAGATGGAGCGATTGTTTACGATCAACTTCACCGAGTTGAAGATCTGCCCCAAGGTTGGACCGAGGAGCAGGATGCAGGCACATATCGATTAAAGCGACGTTCAGATAGTGCTATTTTCGGTTTTAATAATGGACCACATTCGTGGAAGAAGTTTCTTTTTCCACCTCGAGAGAAAATTTGGGAAGCAACCAAAAATACTGGGGGACTGAAAATTGTTTCAAATAGTGACAGCGATGCTCCGTACGCATTCTTAGGCGTTCGGGCTTGCGATCTGCATGCCATCCAAATACAGGATACTGTTTTTATCAATCAACGTCATAAAGATTCACAGTATGCATCTCGTCGACAGAAAGCATTTATAGTAGCGGTACATTGCGGTCAGGCTGCAAATACCTGCTTTTGCACTTCAATGAATACCGGTCCACGAGTTGGTGAAGGGTATGATATTGCACTTACTGAAGTGATTGAACATGAGTCGCATTACTTCTATGTCGAAACAGGATCCGAGGAAGGGAGGCTTCTGCTAGCAACGCTCTCACTTCATCCAGCACAGGAGAAGCACCGAATGGCTTCGGAGGCATGTACTGATCAGGCAGTTAGGCAGATGGGAAGAACGCTTCCTACAGAAGGAATTAAGGATCTGCTTTACCGCAACTATGAGAATGCTCATTGGGATGATATAGCCCAGCGCTGTTTGAGTTGTGCCAATTGCACTATGGTTTGTCCAACCTGTTTCTGCTCGAAAGTGGAGGATGTTACGGATCTGACCGGCAGTCATGCTGAGCGTTGGCGAGAGTGGGATTCCTGCTTTACCATAGACTTTTCGTATATTCATGGGGGAACAATCCGTCCCTCTACCCGATCACAATACCGCCAGTGGTTAACTCATAAGCTCGCGACGTGGTTTGACCAGTTTGGCTCATCCGGCTGTGTGGGGTGTGGTCGATGTATTACCTGGTGCCCTGTTGGAATCGACCTTACTGCTGAGGTGAAAGCTATTAAAAATACTGACATGGAGAACATTCAGAGTGGAGATAAAGACGATTAATCAGATGCTGCTCAAGTCTAGTTTTTTTTCGACAATGGATCATTCACATTTAGAAACGATAGCGGATTGTGGCAGGTTAGTCATGTACCAGCCTGGTGACTTTCTGATGCGTGAGGGCGACCCGGCAACAAACTTTTTCGTCGTTCGATCTGGAGATGTCAGAATAGAGAGCTATATTCCTTCTGCTGGCCCTACTTCAATTGCGACCATTACGGAAGGCGGTGTTGTTGGATATTCATGGTTATTTTCCCCTTATCGGTGTTCCTTTGATGCACACGTTGTTACGCAGGTGCGGGCAATTGCACTTGATGGTGTTTGTTTGCGAGGGAAGGCGGAGGCTGATCATGAGTTTGGATATCAGCTTATGAAGCGTTTTGCGGAAATTATGGTTCAGCGCCTTCAGGCTACGCGGCGGCAGGTTCTTGATTTGTACGCCGTTAAGAATCCCTTGGAAGGAAATCCGGATGTTTATTGAGCAAAGTCCATGGATTCCAACGCAGTATAAGGTAATTGGCCGAGATAAGGAGATCGCCGGTTGTACAACTTTTCGTGTTTCAAGGGAGGGAGAATCTGTCTTTTTTCAGCCGGGGCAATTTTATATGATTTATGTATTTGGTCATGGTGAAGTTCCGATTTCTGTTAGTGGGGATTCTAAAGACCATTCCAGTCTCGAATTTACAATAATGAATGTGGGCTCGGTAACACATGCACTCTGTAGTACGAAAGTCGGCGATTATCTTGGCTTACGAGGACCATTCGGAAGTGTCTGGCCTTTTCAGGCGGCTGAAGGAAAGGATATTGTTTTTGTTGCAGGCGGACTTGGCCTGGCCCCTTTACGCCCCGCGATATATGACGTATTGGATCGAAGAAGCTCCTATGGGCGAGTTGTGTTACTTTACGGTGCACGATCGCCGTCCACTGTCGTATTTCAACAAGAGATGCAGCAATGGCACCTCCAAGGGGGGATCGAGGTCGCTATTACCGTTGATCATGCAGGACGCGAATGGAGCGGTAAAGTCGGTGTAGTGACTGACCTTTTACAGAATCGTACCTTTGACACGGCCAAAACGATAGCAATGGTCTGTGGCCCAGAGGTTATGATGCGCTTTGCGGCTTACTCGCTCCTCGACCACGGGGTAGCAGCTAATCAGATGTATCTTTCGATGGAAAGAAACATGAAGTGCGCAATTGGCATGTGCGGTCGTTGTCAGTATGGCCCATTTTTTGTCTGCAAAGATGGTCCCGTCTTTAGTTTCGACCGGGTACAGCGCCTATTCAGAATACGGGAGGTCTAATGAGTTCGGCTAAACCGAAACTTGCGGTCTGGAAGTTTGCCTCCTGTGACGGCTGCCAGCTTAGTTTACTGGATTGTGAAGACGAGATCCTGAAGATTGCTGAGTCGGTGGAGATCGCACTTTTTCCGGAAGCAACCAGAACAGTTATTGACGGGCCATACCAGTTATCGTTGGTAGAGGGATCTATAACAACACCACACGACAGGGGGCGTATTCAGGAGATACGAAAGCAGTCAGAATTCCTAGTTACTATTGGCGCGTGTGCAACTGCGGGCGGTATTCAGGCTTTGCGAAATTTTAAGGATGTTAATGATTTTATAAATATCGTGTATGCAAGCCCTCAGTACATTGAAACTTTGGAAACGTCTACTCCAATCAGCGCTCATGTGCAGGTCGATTTTGAGCTGAGAGGATGTCCGATAAATAAACGGCAGCTTCTTGAGGTGATAAGTGCTTTTCTGCATCGGCGAAAGCCGAATATACCCGGCTACAGCGTCTGTATTGAATGCAAGAAGCGCGGAACGCCATGTGTAATGGTTACCCAAGGAACAACGTGTATCGGTCCAGTCACCCAGGCTGGTTGTGGAGCTATCTGTCCTGCGTACAACCGAGGGTGTTACGGCTGCTTTGGGGCATCTGAAACACTCAATACGGCATCACTCACTAATCTTTTGGATGATAGATCCGTTTCGTATGTGGAGGTGCAGCGACTTTTTCAAAGCTACAATGCCTACACTCCGGCGTTTAGGAAGATTATTTCTGAAAGAGATGTACAAGCCAGTTCGAAACGACCTCATGGGCTAAGGAGACTAAGATGAGCAACCATGGCACCACCAGGACCATTAAGGTTGATTATTTAGCCCGAGTTGAAGGGGAAGGAGCGATGTTTCTCAAGATTGAGAATGATACTCTTAAAGATGTCAAACTCAAGATTTTTGAACCACCCCGTTTTTTTGAAGCGCTGCTCAGAGGACGAGAGTTTACCGAGGCTCCTGATATTACCGCAAGGATTTGTGGCATCTGCCCGGTGGCATATCAGATGAGCGCCGTCCACGCTATGGAACAGGCATGTGGCGTCACAGTTACCGGACAGTTGCGGGCATTACGGAGATTGCTGTATTGCGGTGAGTGGATTGCGAGCCAGACTCTCCATATATACATGCTACACGCTCCGGATTTTTTCGATTATCCGAGTGCCGTGGAGATGGCAAAGGATTTCCCCCACGATATCGAACGTGGCTTGGCATTGAAGAAGGTCGGAAATGAGATAATGAAGTTGGTGGGAGGACGTGAGATTCATCCCATCAACGTGCGCGTGGGAGGATTCTACCGAACTCCGACACGTGCTGAGCTTGAGCCCTTACGGGTCAAATTGCTTTTAGCGAAAACAAGGGCTGAAGAGACAGTGAAGTGGGTAAGCACCTTTAAGTTTCCTGATCTGACCATAGACTATACCTTTGTTGCACTCCGTCACGGGGGTGAGTACCCATTCAACGAGGGGAAGATAGTATCGAATAAGGGTCTCTCGATTAATCCCTCGGACTTTGATGGAACCTTTGAGGAGCAGCATGTCGAGTATTCAAATGCCCTGCACTGCGTTATGAAGGGAAACAAAAGTTCTTATTATGTCGGTTCAATGGCTCGCTATGCTTTGAACTACGATCTCCTTCCTTTACAGGTGCAGGATTTAGCGCGTATGGCTGGTCTCGGGCCGGTATGCCTGAATCCCTTCAAGAGTATTATCGTTCGGGCACTGGAAGTACTGTATGCATGCATTGAGGCAATAAGAATTGTTGATGAGTATGTGGCTCCTGAAGAACCTGCTATTCAAGTGCGCCCTCGAGCTGCCACAGGATATGCTGCTACTGAGGCTCCACGAGGTTTGCTGTATAATCGGTACACCATCGATAATAGTGGCGTCATAAACGATGCATTAATTATTCCGCCTACATCTCAGAATCAGAAGCAGATTGAGAGTGATCTCTGGAATATAGTAGCTGCTCATATTACTGCAGATAATACTTCTTTGCGGCTTCTCGCCGAACAGGCGATTCGCAATTATGATCCATGCATTTCGTGCGCTACACACTTTCTTAAGTTGGAGATCGATCGTTCATGCGTGGGTTAGTGGTTGGCATTGGAAACCAGTATCGGGGGGATGATGCTTTTGGTTGTCTGGTAGCACGTGAACTTCGCGGAAAGTTGTCCGGTAATTTTGAAGTAATTGAACACGATGGGGAGCCTGCAAGTCTTATTGAGTGGTTTAGCAGTGCGGATATAATCTATCTAGTTGATGCAGTCTCCTCAGGCGCAGCAGCGGGAACCGTATTTCGATTTGATTTAACCAAACAATCACTTCCCGAGGAATTTAATCTATACTCAACGCACGCATTTGGAGTACCTCAGGCAGTTGAGCTGGCCAGAGCGCTATATAAGCTACCAAGGATGATTGATTTTATCGGAGTTGAAGGAGAATTATTCGATTCTGGCACTATACTATCGCCTCCCGTAGAAGCGGCAAAGGGGCTAGTGATTTTGATGTTAATGGATCTAATAAAACGGAAATAGCGATGCACGAATACTCATTAATGGCTGACTTGTTGCTGAAAATACTTCGAATTGCTCATGAGACCAAAGCTGAACGGATTACTTCAGTGAAGGTTAAGCTTGGTGCCTTGTCACATATCACAAAGGAGCATTTTACAGAGCACTTTGAAGAGGCGATCAGGGGGACAGTAGCTGAAGGAGCTGTTCTTTCTGTAGAGCAGATGGCTAGTCAGACGGATTCGAATGCACAGGATATCTTGCTTGAGAGTATCGATATTTATAAGTCTGATGATGGTAGTCCCTATCAAAAAGGGGTTGGGGTGTTATTTGCTAATTCGGGAGAGCACCGCTGAAACGGAATATGGTGGAAATTTTCCGGAAGAGAATCTCTGTTGAGGGGCTGGTGCAGGGGGTAGGGGTTCGCCCGCGCGTTCATCGGCTTGCAAATGAACTGAAGTTATCAGGTTTCGTTCTCAACACGAGTAGTGGGGTGCTCATTGAAGTAGAGGGATACCTACTAAATTTGCAGGAGTTTGAGATACGTCTGGCAGACCTCTTTTCAGACAACACGCATTTGACAAAAGTGTATCGATCGCCACTCTTGGTGAAGGGCGAAAGTGAGTTCACAATCAGAGACAGTGACAGTGATTCGAAGATCACAACACCTTTTCCGCAAGATCTCGCCGTTTGTCAGCACTGTCTAGCTGAGCTTTTCTCTCCACTTAATCGTAGATTTCGCTTTCCCTTCATTTCATGCACGCAGTGTGGACCTCGATTCTCGATCTGTAGAGGGTTGCCATTTGATCGCGCGAATACCACGCTTTCGAGCTTTCCGTTGTGCTCAGAGTGCCTTAATGAGTATTCTGATCCAGCAGATCGGCGCTTTCATTCACAGACTATCGGCTGTCTGGATTGCGGTCCAACGATCTGGTGTTGTCATAGTGATGGTATTATCAGGGGTTATGGGGATGATGCAATTTCTGAGGTTATCTCAGTAATTTCCAGAGGAGGAATTGTCGCATTTAAAGGGGTGGGAGGATTCCACCTTATCTGTGATGCTCATAACGACACAGCTGTTGAGCATCTAAGGACACGAAAAGGACGACCACGGAAGCCGTTTGCGTTAATGTACCCGACATTAAATCATGTTAGGGAGGATTGTCAGCTCTCTCAAGGGGAGGAGATCCTGCTTGCCTCCTCGCAAGCGCCTATTGTTTTGCTGCGAAAACGAGCAAAATGTTTTATGCTGGAGAATATAGCACCGGAAAATCGGTTCCTTGGTGTTATGCTTCCCTATACCCCGGTTCACCACCTTATTCTTCGCGAGCTAGGAATACCGATTGTAGCGACGAGTGGCAATATTTCTGGAGAGCCTATCTGCTCTGATGAGCTTGAAGCTCTTGAGAAACTAGGTTTAATTGCTGATCTGTTTTGTTTCAATGATCGTCAAATAGCCAACAGGTGTGACGATTCAATCGTACAATGGGTTCTAGATCGTACGTTTCCGATTCGCGTAGCCCGAGGCTACGCCCCATTTACACTCTATCCGACTATGAGTACTAATACCCCAACACTTGGTATGGGTGCATATCTTAAGAATAGTGTAGCATTGGGCCATGATGGTTGCATTACTGTAAGCCCGCACATAGGGGATCTTGAGTATTTTGAAACCTTGTCGGTTCAGGAAGATAACGTTGCTCTGCTGTGTTCAACCTATGGTGTCGATAGTGCGACAATAGTGACTGATCTTCACCCGGATTTTACCTCTTACGAATCCATTGATTCAAACAAGCGAGTAAATGCGGTTCAGCATCATTATGCTCATGCGCTCTGTTGTCTTGCTGACAACGGCCTTAAACCTCCCTGTTTTGCGGTGACCTGGGACGGTACAGGCTATGGTATTGATGGTACCATTTGGGGTGGGGAAGGTTTAATAGTCCATAATCACGCTTTTGAGCGACGATTTCACCTGTTACCATTCCCCTTGCCTGGTGGAGAGGCGGCAATTAGGGATCCCAAAAGAACAGCGCTCGGGTTGTTGTATAAGACTAGCGGAAGGAAGACATTCGAGCATCCACTCTGGTCTTTTTACAGTAATCGCGAGCTTATGCAAACAGCTTTAGATAAGAGGGTTAATTGTCCGGACTGTACTAGTGTTGGGCGTCTTTTCGACGGGATCGCAGCATTATTGGGTGGGTGTTATGAAAGTACCTTCGAGGGTGAGGCCGCCATGTGGTTACAGTATATCGCCGAGACTCTTGATGGCGCTGACTCCTACAGATTCCTAATTATTGATTATTCGGTGATAGACTGGCGAATAATGCTGCGCGAGATTCTTTTAGATATTGAATGTGGGGTATCGCAGGGTGTTGTAGCTAGGAAGTTTCACAGGACTCTAGTGAATAGTATTGTTACTATGGCTCAGCTCGTTGGGATTCCAACGGTAATCCTGACCGGCGGTTGTTTTCAGAATAGCCTCCTCCTGGAAGCTGCCGTGCATGCACTTCGAGGTCAGGGATACGACCCATATTGGCACAAGCAGACCCCTTCTAATGATGGCGGAATTGCGATCGGGCAGATAATCGCTGCATCAATTTAAGTTAAGTAAGAATCTGGTATACTGAATAAGAGTGACTACGTAAATGGAAATTTTTTTATAGCGAGATATCATGTGCCTTGCCGTTCCTGGAAGAGTGGTCACCATAATCAATACGGATCCATTGTTGCGTTCCGCAATGGTCTCCTTTGGCGAGATACAACGAGAGGTGTATCTCGCCTTTGTGCCTGAGGCTGAGGAGGGTATGTATGTTCTGATACACGCCGGCATTGCAATTTCGGTAGTCACTGAGGACGAGGCCCTTCGAACGCTCTCGTATTTGAATGAGTTAGAAGAGGTCTCCTGAAATGAAGTATATAGATGAATTCCGGAACCCTGAGCTTGCACGTGATTACCTCGAAGCTATTAAAGCGTCGACTACTCGTCAGGTAAAGATCATGGAGGTCTGTGGTGGGCAAACGCACGCAATAATGCGTTATGGGATTCAAGAATTATTGCCGCCTCATATTGAGTTGGTTCACGGGCCTGGCTGCCCAGTGTGCGTGACGCCGATAAGCATCATCGACAAGGCGATTTCGATCGCAGCATTAGAGAATGTAATCTTCTGTTCTTTTGGCGATATGCTTCGTGTCCCGGGGTCGACTCTCGATCTCCGGATGGTCAGGGCCCGTGGAGGTGATGTTCGGGTTGTTTATTCTCCCCTTGATGCTGTTTTCATTGCGCGAGAGAATCCAGCCAGAGAGGTGGTGTTTTTTGCCATAGGTTTTGAAACCACCGCACCAGCGAATGCGCTTGCGGTGTCAATTGCATATCGTGAGAAATTGGTGAATTTTTCATTACTGGTGTCCCACGTGCTGGTTCCGCCAGCTATTGAGGCGATACTCTCTGACCGGAAGAATCTGATACAGGCTTTTCTTGCAGCAGGTCATGTCTGTGCCGTAATGGGGTTCGAGTCTTATAAGCCGATTGCCTCTAAGTATCAGGTGCCGATAGTCGTTACTGGCTTTGAACCGGTAGATATTCTTCAAGGTATATATATGTGTATTCGCCAGATTGAAGAGGGTCGGACTGACGTCGAGAATCAATATGTGCGTGCCGTTCGTGATCAGGGGAATTTTTATGCCCAGAAGCTAATTGAAGAGGTATTTGAAACTGTGCCCAGAGAGTGGCGTGGATTGGGTACGCTGTCTGGTAGTGGTTGGGGTCTAAGGCAAAAATACGCTCCCTTTGACGCTGAACTGAGGTATCTTCTAGAAGAGTCCTCATCCATCGAATCTTCAGAATGCATAAGTGGATCTGTTTTAGTCGGACAAAGGAAGCCATATGAGTGCTCTGCTTTTGGAACGCGTTGTACTCCTGAACACCCACTTGGCGCAACGATGGTGTCAGATGAAGGGGCCTGTGCGGCTTATTACCGTTACCGTAAGGAGCTTACTGAATGAGTGGTGAGGAAAAAGCAACCTTGTACTGTCCAGCTCAGTTATCACGATTCGACGAAATCCTGCTCGCCCATGGAAGTGGAGGAAGGATGATGCAGCAGCTTATTGATAATCTTGTGATGCGCATCTTTGACGACCCGATTTTGCATGAAGGGAATGATGGATCGCTACTGGAGCCAACCCACAGCCGGTTGATTATGACTACCGATTCGTACGTCGTGCGACCACTTTTTTTTTCCGGTGGTGATATCGGAACATTAGCTGTTAATGGCACAATAAACGATCTGGCCGTATGTGGGGCTCGGCCGCTCTATATGAGCGTTGGTCTAATCCTTGAAGAGGGGCTGCCTGTGTCTACCTTGGAAAGGGTGCTATTGTCGATGCATATGGCTGCTCGACAGTCCGGTATTCGAATTGTAACTGGTGATACCAAAGTAGTCGAACGTGGTCGCTGCGATGGTATTTATATCAACACTACCGGAATTGGAGGTCTTGAGGGAGATGTGCAAATATCTCCGGCACGAATACAAGAGGGGGATGCTATAATAGTTAGTGGTGATATTGGGCGCCATGGAATGTCGGTTATGAGTGCCCGGGAGGGATTATCGTTTTCTACACCGATCCGAAGCGATTGTGCCCCGTTATGGCAGTCTGTGAAAACATTGCTCGACGCGGGTATTGCAGTACATTGCATGAGGGACATTACCAGAGGTGGATTGGCTTCCGTGGTTAAGGAGCTTGCGATATCAAGCAAGCGTATGTTTTCATTAGTAGAGCGGGAAATTTCGGTAAATTCGGAGGTTAGGTGCGCCTGCGAAGTATTGGGGATTGACCCCTTGCATGTCGCCTGTGAGGGGCGTTATTTGCTGTTCGTCCCTAGCAAATCAGCAGGAGCAACGGTAGATCTTCTGAATAGTTTCTATATCAAAAACCCTGAAATTATGGGCGATACTGCGATCGAAGCCAGGGTTATTGGAGATGTTATTTTGGGAAAGCCAGGTCTTGTTACTCTTAAAACAACGATCGGGGGTAGTAGATTACTTGAACCTCCATCAGGTGAACTATTGCCCCGTATTTGTTAGTGCGTTTCTAAACACGCTCTAAGCACCTAAGCAAAAGTTTTTACCGAGTAGCCCCGAGGCACTTCCCCTCGAGGGTTGGCCGAGATTTGATCTCTCTGTTCATTAGTATCTCTCATCAAAATTCACAATTTTTCAGGAAGATTTCTCCCGCAATCACGCTGGAAAAGCAATAATGTCATTCTTTCGGCGCTTACAAAGTAGCTACAGTTGTTTACAACCCGAGGTCTGCACACAGTCCCTATCAGCGCCTTTTTAAGATCAGGAACTCGTTGAATGACAAAAAATCGGAAAAAAAATCACAGGAACTACTTGCCAGTAATTCCAAAAATACCTAGGATCTCTATGTTGTCGCTAGGTAAGATGTTGAAAATATGTATAACATTTTTTGTTCAATTTTTTTTCTTAGCAAAGAACGTCTTATATTCCTATCTCTTATAGTCAAAAAAAAAGCATATACTCAATGAAAGAAATGTTTGGTATTAAAAAATGGAAGCCCGGTGTTGGAGCAATGATTAAAGGTTGGGACATCACTGAAGAGCACTTCAGAGATTTTGAAAAGTTACCAGTTGTTGATTTAGCAATAATGACTCATGCATGTCCTCGAGATTGCGGATTTTGTTTTACTGACAAAAATCCTAAAACACTCACACTAAGTGAGATTAAGTATCTTGTTGATCAACTTGCAGAGCGAGATACGTATGCAGTTGATATTCTCGGAGAAGGTGAGCCGACTCTTGATAAAGATTTTTTTGAAATTGTTGAGTATATATCAAAGAGAGGTATTATTCCACTTGTGTATTCGGAAGCAGCGCTAAAACTTATTGATATTGAATTTTGTAAGCGATTGTTTGATACAGGTGCAAGTGTATTGCCAAAGTGTGACTCACTTTTTAATGAAGAGTATCAAAATCGAATTGTGAGAAGTTTAACTCGTGAAAAAGAGAGTTATTTCTACAAACGAAACATGGCAATTGAGAATCTTATTTCTGTGGGTTTTAATGTCGCTGAAAATGACGGGACAACTCGAATGGGTTTTGATATGGTGCTTTCCGAAGAAAATTATGAAGAGGTTGAAAAAACACTTCGATATTGTCGAGATAGAAATTTGTACATAATGTTTGGATTTCATCTAACTTCGGGGCGTACTAAAGAAAGTGCTAATACTGAAATTTTAAAACGTCAAGAGATTTCAAAAATTGTACAGCAAATCGATAAGTCGTACGGTATTGTACGAGAATCACACTTCAATAATTTTCTCACAGGCCCATGCAAAGAGTATTTGATGGTTCGCGGTGATGGCAGAGTTCAACCTTGTCCAGGAAATGAGTTTGTTCTGGGAAATATTCGGGAAACATCAATAAATGAAATCGAAAGAAGACTTATTGAAAAATTTCCATGTCATGATAGGTCTACATATTCTGGTCAATGTGCATATCGACCATCTTTCGATTTGTTTCAACATCAGGGATTATCATCTTTCCCCGTTGTTCCGTAAAGCCAGGTGTTCGGATTCAGAGTTGAATTCGTGGCTCCTTAAATCAACTTGGCTTACGCCAAGATTGATTTGCCCTACGGGCACTGTCGTTTGGGTGTCGCTTCGCTCCATATAATGCCAAAATCGCCTTAATTTTAAAGATTACTATAGACGGGTGCGCATCGGCCGATTTATGGACAACCCTAAGATCAAAAAGTGCTTCTCAAGGCTGGGCCAGATTTGTTATGCTTCCATTGTATCATTGGTTCCACTTCCTACTATTTTATGCTGTTTGAAGTAGGGCTTCTCCGTTTGATCCACCTTCGCTTAGAACCTCCGCGGGAGATACTATGTTCATCCAAAGAATGTTCATCCAAAGAATGTTCATCCAAAGAATGTTGTCGTCTTTTCTCATATTGCTCACTCTGGTTACCGGTGCTTTTGCAGAAGGTGGGGCCACTCCTGCAGCTGAGCTTGAGATAATAAGAGTAACCCCCGACGGAGAGGGCACTACTTTTACGAATCAGGTCGTTTTTGAGTTTAATCGTCCTATGGTTCCCATTGGGCGTATGGAGCGGAGGACTGATGAAGTTCCTATTACGATAACACCTGCTTTGGATTGTGAGTGGCGTTGGCTCAACACTACTAGTCTTGCCTGTCAGCTTGGAGAAAAAACAAAAGCGCCACCCGCGACGTCCTTTAGGGGAACGGTATCAAAGGAATTTAAGGCACACGACGGCAAGGTACTCGGCAAGGCGCGGGAATTCTCATTTACAAGCGGGCGTCCCGAGATAACAGAGGCCTGGTTCGAAGAGTGGAAGTCCCCGGGTATGCCATACCTGCGCGTAGCATTTAACCAGGAGGTGGTGGCCGAGTCGATTGAGAAACATCTTTATTTGTTTGGCGAAGATAAGAAGCGCTACCCGTTAAAGGCTCAGAAGTTAAAAAAACATGCTGGATGGCGCTGGACCGTGGAGCCTGAAGCGGAGCTTCCTCTAGACACTTCGATGGAACTTAAAGTTGAGCCTGGTCTGGCATCTTCCGTGGGCCTGGAACTAGGAACGGAAGATCGATCAGTCGTGAAATTCGTGACTTTTCCGTCTTTTAAGGTAAAAGGAATCAAATGTTATGACAATAGTGACGAAGAAGTTTTTCTCGAACCCGGTAAAAATTCTGGCCCCGCAAAGAAGTGTAATCCATTGAATGTAGTGTGGCTGGTATTCAGCTCGCCCGTGATTAAGGAGGAGGTAACACCTGCATTGCGTGCCAAACCTGACTTTGCAGGTGGAAGAACTGATTTTGATCCATGGGAGGGAGTAGATTCATATTCCCATCTCGAGGAATCGCACATGAAAGACCAAGAGTACCTTCTTTCTCTTCCTTATGGGTTAAAATCAGCGAGTCGGTACGATCTTGAGGCTGAGGTTAATAGTATCAAAGATGAATTTGGTCGTCCCCTTGTTGATGGGCTTAGTCTTAGTTTTGAGACTGACCATCGGTTGCCGAAGTATCATCTGGAGAATCCGGTATCAGTCTTGGAAAAGAATGCCGAGTCGCAGTTGCCACTTGTAGTAACGAATCTTAAAGATATTGATTTTCAGTACCAAATCGTCACCGCTTCCAAAAAACTATCAGACCAAAAAAACTCTTTTAAGCCCTACGAGGCTGTCGATCTGGCGTATGCCTTTCCGATAGATATACGGCGCTTGCTCGGGGGAGAGTCGGGGGTTGTTCAGGGTATAATCAATACCAAACCCTATACAGGGGGTACGTGGTTTTTTTCACAGGTAACGCCTTTTCACGTACACGTCAAACTTGGCCATTTCAGCTCGCTTGCCTGGGTGACCCAGTTCGACACTGGGGAACCGGTAAAAGGTGCAGTCGTTCGAATAGTAGCCGATACCTTGGATGATCTTAAGGCCTCTACTTCATCTCCGACTGAAGGTGCCCCTAACGAAGGTCTAACCGATGAGAATGGGATAGCGATGCTTCCGGGTCTTGCTACGGTTGACCCCACTATGATGTATTCGTACCAATGGGACCGAAGTAAGCCGGTTCTAATGGTGCGCGTGGATCAGGGAGGTGAGATCGCCTTAGTGCCCGCATCGTATGACTTTAAGATATATGGCGATGTTTATCCGAATGAAAAGCCGCTTTTTGGCCATATTCATACGTGGGGTTCTACCGCGCAGGGACTTTATAAGGCCGGGGATACAATTCAATATAAACTCTGGGTACGAGATCAGAACAACAACGAGTTCGTTCCTCCGCCGACCAGTGGTTACAAGCTTCAGATTCTTGACCCTACCGATAAGGTTGTGCATGAGGTCGAGAATGTTACTTTATCGGACTTTGGGGCATATGACGGAGAGTACCAGATTAATTCCGCGGGGGCAGTGGGATGGTACCGTTTTTCTCTCTCAGCGGACTTCGCCAAGGAAACGTGGGAGCCTTTGAGGGTCTTGGTATCTGATTTTACACCAGCCCCCTTCAAGGTCAGTGGCGAACTTGATGGTGCCCAATATAAGAGTGGTAATGAAGTTAAAGTTCACACCGAGGCTAGATTGCATGCTGGTGGACCATATGCAAGTGCTCGAGGCCGTATAACGGCCACAATCGAGCCGAGGACAGTCGAGTCCGAGGATCCAGCGGGCAAAGCATTTACCTTTGGATTTTCAGGTGACGGAGAGGAGCAAGTATTTCAGAAGGAAGAGTATCTCAATGACAAGGGTGATCTCGACGTAACCTTTCCAATAGGCACACCTAGTGCGGTGTATGGAAATCTAATCGTCGAGAGCGCTGTTCGCGACGACCGTGGTAAATTTATTAGCAGTGTAACGAGGGTGCCGTATGTTGGTCGAGATCGATACGTCGGTATTTATCAACCTTTATGGATTCTTGAGCAGAATAAGGAGGCACGTGTACAGTCTTTGGTCATAGATGAAGACCGAAAGATCTCGGTTGGTGACCAGGTTCTTGTGTTAGTAGAATATCAGGAGACCAAGGCCTCTCGAGTTAAAGGTGCGGGAAATGCGTACATTACCAACTACGTTACCGATTGGATTCAAGTTCATCAGTGTAGCTTAGTGTCCCGGGCACAGCCGGTTGACTGTGCCTTCACGCCAGCTAGACCGGGACTGTATAGAATGACCGCCACCGTAAAAGATTCCTTGGGAAGAGAGCATTCGAGTATATCCGAGAGTTGGGCATCCGGGACGGGCGATTTGCTATGGAAGTCAGAGCCGAATACCGATTTAAAAATAACTCCTGAAAAGACTACGTATAAGATTGGAGATACAGCGAAGTTTTTTATCCAGAATCCATATCCGGGCGCGCGGGCCCTGATCACACTGGAACGTTATGGAATTCAGAAGTCATGGGTAACCACCCTCAAGAACAGTACTGAGATAATTGAAGTGCCGGTCACTCCAGAACACATCCCGGGATTTTTCTTCTCTGCGGTCGTAATGTCGCCACGCCAAGACCTACCGATCGCGGATCAGGTTGATTTAGGGAAGCCAGCTTTCAGAATGGGGTATGTCGCACTGAACGTGATTGATCCGTATAAGCAACTAGTTGTTGATGTTACACCACAGGGTGAAGTGTTCCGTCCACGCGATAAAGTAACGGTTGATATCTCCGCCCATACCAATCAGAATACGGTGCCGGAGATGGAATATGCGGTAACAGTGCTTGATGAGGCGGTCTTTGATCTCCTGACCTTGAAGAAGGCCTATTTTGATCCGTACGGTGGGTTCTATTCACTGGATGGACTGGATGTTGCAAATTACAACATACTTAAGATGCTCATTGGGTTGCAGAAGTTCGAGAAGAAGGGGGCGAGTGCTGGGGGTGACGGCGGTGGCAAAATTGATATGCGATCTCTGTTTAAGTTTGTCAGCTACTGGAATCCAGCTCTGCGTCCTGATAAGGATGGCAAAGCTTCAATCACGTTTGAGGTACCTGACAACTTAACCGGCTGGCGGGTCTTTGTAATGGCCATGACCAAAGGTGATCGTATGGGCTTGGGCGAAGGCGCATTTAAGGTAAATAAACCCACTGAGATTCGGTCGGCATTGCCGAATCAGGTTACGGAAGGTGATCAGTTCGTTGCGGCCTTTACCGTAATGAATCGAACCGATTCTACCAGAAAACTGGATGTACAAGTGGGAGCTGCGGGAAATGTAGATCAGGCGTCGAAAGTCAGTATTTCCCTGACAGCGGAGCCGTTTAAGCGCTATCCGGTAACGATCCCATTGAAGACTAAGGGAGATGGTGCCGTTGACTTTATTGTTAGTGCTGGTGATTCGCTTGACCGAGACGAGATAAAGCTGAGCATGCCCGTACGAAAACGGGCGGCCCTTGAACTTGCGGCCTCGTATGGCACTACGACGGAGGCGAAGGCTAGTGAGGTCATAGCCTTTCCGAAAGATATTCGCACTGATGTCGGAAGTCTCAGTGTGGTGTTGTCTCCCTCCGTTATAGGAGGTGTCGAAAGTGCATTCAGGTATATTCAGGAGTACCCTTACTCCTGCTGGGAACAGAAGCTTACCAAAGGGGTAATGGGCGCTCACTTTCTTAATATTAAAGGCTATCTTCCTGATACCTTTTCCTGGCCTAATGCGGATGAGGTTGCAAAACAGACACTCCAGCAGCTCAGCGGATTTCAGGCCCCTAACGGAGGAATGACATTTTTTATCGCTCAGGACCAATATGTAAGCCCTTATTTAAGTGCGTATACAGGACTTGCCCTTAATTGGTTAAGAAACCGTGGATATGCTATTCCACAACGCGAAGAGTTGAAGTTGCAGGAGTATCTAATTAATCTTCTGAAGAACGATGCGGTCCCTGATTTTTATAGTGTTGGAATGAAGTCAAGCGTTCGAGCCGTAGCTCTGGCAGCATTGTCAGAGCAAGGCAAAATAGCGCTTACCGAAGTCATGCGTTATAAGAGTCATGCTAAGGAGATGAATCTTTTTGGCAAAGCCCACTTACTACAAGCTCTTACTACGTTTAAAGGCAGTGACGCCGCGGCTAAGGATGTTTTCCGCCAGATTATGAGCTCGGTAAATCAGACGGGCGGGAAGTTCATATTCAGCGAGCCTGTGGAGGCAGTTTCAGCTCGCATCATGGATACGAATATGCGCTCAAACTGCGCTGTTCTGAGCAGTATACTCTCCTACAGATCGTCGTCACCTGCTGCTGCTACTGCGGTATCTGACATCCCATTTAAGTTAGTACGAGCGATTACTCAGGAACGCAAACGGAAGGATCGGTGGGAGAATACTCAGGAGAATATGTTTTGCATGAATGCGTTAATCGAATTCAGCAAAGTCTATGAAAGTGAGGCTCCGAGTATGGAGATAGCAGTCGCCCTTGGTGATGAGAATCTTGGAAAGGCATCGTTCAAAGACGTTCGTGATGAACCTGCCGAGATAAGCAGGCCAATTAAAACAACAGACCCCGGCTCTGAAGGCGCCGTGGCGATAACTCGCTCGGGTACTGGACGTCTTTATTACTCTACACGACTGCGGTACGCACCGACAGAGTTAAAGAGCACCCCGATTAACTCGGGCATGGAGTTACGACGGGAATATAGCGTCGAACGTAGTGGGATTTGGACGCTTCTGAAGAGTCCTATGACAATTCGGCAGGGCGAGTTGGTTAAGGTCGACCTCTTCTTACGAGTTCCTGCACCCCGTAATTTTGTAGTGATCGAAGATCCGATTCCTGGTGGTCTTGAATCGGTTAATCGGGACTTAGCCACTGCATCAACGGTTGACGCAAAGAAGGACAATTTTAAACAGGCTGGTGGGTCTTTCTGGTTTGATTTTAGAGAGTGGATTGATTTTGGGGGCACCTTTTGGAGCTTCTATCACAAGGAGCTCCGTCATGAGTCAGCCAGATTCTATTCGGAGTACCTCCCCATTGGAAATTACCATCTTTCGTATGTTGCCCAGGCTATTGCGCCGGGGGAATTTGCTGTTCTGCCTACACATGCTGAAGAAATGTATGATCCGGATGTGTTTGGGCAGTGGGTGCCCGAGGTGCTGAACGTTGAGGCCGCGCAGTGATTGTACCGAGATGGGTGAGGATTGGGGCTCTTGTCTGTATTGTAGGGTCAGGGGGGCTGATCATCAGTACAGCGTGTAGTGTGCGACTATTTCCAAATAGCGTACAGTTTGTTGAGGGTGAATTGAAGAAGGTGCAGGTACTTGATCGTAATGGCGTGCCACTTTCGCTTACCTATCACAATGATTGGAATATTCAGGAACAACGTGTGCTGAGTGCTATGCCCCCTTTTCTTGTAAATTCATTTATTTTTGCAGAAGATAAACGATTTTATACACACAGTGGTGTAGACTGGTGGGCTCGTTTACATAGCGTTGTGCAGAATGTGCTGGCAGGGCGATCGGTGAGGGGTGCAAGCACTATCACGGAACAGGTTGTGCGGCTACTTCATCCGCGGCCGCGAACAATCTGGTCAAGGTGGATCGAGGGCAATGAGGCCGTGTCATTGGAGAAGCGATTTTCTAAGTCCGAAATTCTGGAGTTCTATCTCAATCAAGTGCCCTTTGGCGGCCGCCGAAGAGGTGTAGCTCAGGCCGCTAGGTACTATTGGGACCGGGATCTCGACACGTTAAGTAAAAAGGAGATGCTTGCTTTGGCGGTTATAGTGAGGGCACCGGCAAAGCTCGACCTCCGCCGAAATGTAAAGGCGCCCCTTGCGGCTATTGACCGGCTTGCAAAGCGGCTCGCTCTCAACGACTTGATCACGGTGGACGAGTTACAGGAGACCGCTGCTGATACTCTGCAGATTGCCCCGCCAAAATTCCCTTCCTATGCTTCGCATTTTGTTCATTATGTACACAGCCGGGTCGTTGACCCGCAAAAATATACACGTGGGCGGGTACTTTCAACCATTGATGCCTCACTGCAGCAAAGAGTAAATGAAATTCTCGAGTCAAGGGTTAAGGATCTTGAGCGTCGAGAGGTAGCTGACGGGGCAGTGCTGGTGGTGGATAACCGTACCGGAGAAATTCTCGCCTGGGTGAATGCTGGTGATTTCGAGAGTGCCAAGGCGGGAAGCCAAATCGATGCAGTGCTTACTCCCCGTCAGCCTGGATCTACGCTGAAACCATTTCTCTATGCACTTGCGATTTCCAAAGGATGGACTGCGTCAACAATTATAAACGACGCACCACTGGCCCAAGCAGTGGGTCTTGGAATGCATAATTATCGTAACTATAGCCGTACTTTTTATGGCAAAATTCGGTTACGTGAAGCGCTTGGAAATTCTCTGAATGTACCAGCAATAAAGGCGATAAAATTCACAGGGAAAAGTGCCTTTCTGAACTGGCTGAAGGAGTTAGGTTTTGGGACCCTGAAGCAACATTCTGATTTCTACGGCGAAGGTTTGGCATTGGGAAATGGTGAAGTTTCATTGTATGAGCTGGTGCAGGCCTATCGCGTGATAGCCAATCATGGGGTCTATACTCCTTTAACGGCACTCAGGCGCCCAGAGGGTGAGGTCCGTCGAGACGAACGTCGGCAGGTTATGAGTTCGAAGGTCAGCTCGCTTATTGCTGACATTCTGGCGGACCCTCAAGCCCGTCGCAGAGAATTCGGCTCTGGTGGCATTCTGCAACTTCCTGTTCAGACCGCGGTAAAAACCGGGACATCGAGCGACTACCGGGATGCCTGGGCCGTTGGTTTTAGTGAACACTTCACTGTTGGGGTCTGGATGGGCAACCTCAATCGTTCTTCTATGCGTGAGGTCAGTGGTGCATTGGGTCCGGCTCTGGTATTGCGGTCGGTCTTCGCTGAGCTCAATCGACGTCAGGATACCCGCGGACTTTACGTAAGTCCCCAACTTATTTCACGAACAGTTTGTGCGGAAACGGGTGAACTCGCCGCACCACATTGCCCCACAATTAATGAGTGGTTTCTGCCAGAACATGAACCAAAAGAGCTTTGTCATAGTCACGCTACAGAGGTGGGCGAACAATTTGTCGCGCCTCAAGCAGATCCGGTGATTACTTTTCCCACTCCCGGTCTTCAAATGGCACTGGACCCTCGAATCCCAGATTCTCTTGAGTATTTTCCGTTTGAACTTAATTCTGATATTTCCTTAAAGAGGGCGGAGTGGCTGGTCGATGGGCTGGTTGCAGGGACAAGTTCCATGGCAAGCGGGCGATTTTTGTGGCCCTTGAATAGAGGCAGGCACACTGTACAGGCACGAGTGTGGCTCGCTGATGCGCGTGGCGAGCGGAGTACGCCAGTGGTGGGGTTTAGGGTGAGGTAGGTCTATAGTCTAAGCGGCTCCTCTTTTATGTGACCGTCGAGGATCTCAATGGCATCTCTTGGTTCAGGGCCGATTTTCAGGGTGCAGATTCATCACGACTGAAGTCCACGGTGTTTCTTAAGCTTCTTGAAGAATCCCATGAGATGATGATCGTCATTGTAATTTTTGAGGAGATTGTTCCTGGTTGTGTGATAGATAGTTTTGATATTAGCTTAAAAAGCTAGCTTGCATCATTCACCAGCCACCAAGGTGTCTGTTGCAGTTAGTTTATATTTCCAGATCCGTATTGTATTAAGAATGCGAACACTTATGAAGCGCACAGAATCTACTGGACGTTTTGTGTCAGTGGTAGTTCTGTGCGCTGAGAACCTTATTAGTCGTAGATGATCGCTTCAATAGTTCCACACTCGGCTATAGTGTGTGCGATATAACGATGGCGGCCATCGATGACGTTATACTTGGAGTTAGGCCTTCTCGATACGACGATTGGCACCCTAGATTGGCCGCTATTTAACAGGTTCAAGACTCAGCTTGTTCCGACCGTCAATTGCGCGACCTCTTGCCTGCTCAATGGAATCGCCCGTTGCCAGCACTACAGCCATTCGGCGTCCCTTTGTGGCTACTGGTTTCGAGAATATGCGGAGATCGCAGTTGGCATTATCAAAGACATCGGCAACGCCGTTGAACACAGGAGTTTCCACTGCCTCGGTAGCTTTAAATGCTGCACTGGCACCCTGGCAATGGCGGCGGATTTCCTTGATTGGAAATCCTAGAATTGCTCTGGCATGGAGTGCAAATTCACTGACCGGTTGCGTGATCATGGTTACCATTCCGGTATCGTGAGGGCGGGGGCTTATTTCGCTGAAAAGTACACGCTGGTCCTTTAGAAGAAAAAATTCGACACCGAAGAGGCCAAATCCACCAAGATTGTCGGTTATCGTTTGAGCGATGTCTCTTGCTTGTGCGAGTTGTTGATCACTCATTGGGTGTGGTTGCCAGCTTTCCACGTAATCACCTTCTTCTTGGCGATGCCCGATCGGGTCACAAAATGTCGTACCAGAAATTGATCGCACTGTTAAAAGAGTAATCTCCGAATCGAAGGGAATAAATTCCTCCAATATAACTCTTGAGGCTCCGGCTCTTCCTCCCGTTTGCGAGTACTCCCATGAATTCCTGAGGTCTTCACGAGTCCGGGCAACGCTCTGACCTTTGCCGGATGAACTCATGATCGGCTTAACGACGACGGGAAACCCTAGATCGTCTGCTAGGCTCTGAAACTGCTCCCATGAATCGGCAAAGTGGTAGCGGGCTGTTGGTAGTCCTAGCGTTTCTGCTACCAGTCGTCGAATACCTTCACGGTCCATTGTGAGCCGAGTAGCGCGTGCATTTGGGACAATGGTAAAGCCATCTGCTTCCAGTTTTACCAGCTCGTCAGTTGCCAAAGCTTCTATTTCGGGTACGATCAGGTCTGGTCGCTCGTCTTCTACGATTGCTCTAAGCGCTTGCGCATCAAGCATATTAAAGACGTGTGCACGGTGTGCGATTTGCATTGCCGGAGCGCCCTCATAGCGGTCACACGCAATAACCTCACACCCCAGGCGCATAAGTTCAAGCGCGACTTCTCGACCTAGTTCTCCACTACCAAGTAGCATAACTTTACGGGCATGTTCGCTTCCGGGCACACCGATTTTTGACATGTTGGTTCTCGCTAAGAAAATAGAGGTAGATTCGTCCCTTCGGGCTCGCTAGCTCATAATGTGAAAAAAAGTGGGACTATATGTTTTTGACTCTTGACGGTGTTGTGCACTTACGAGTCTCTGCGATTTATAGTAATCTTCAAAAATAATAAAGTATTAAAGATTACTATAACGACTCGCGGAGGCGAGTCAAAACAAACACATAGCCATCGCCGAGATGCGACTCAAAACCGCATTATTTTTGACGATGGCT
>JBIIDM010000024.1:0-24721 GCA_044238365.1 Bdellovibrionota bacterium
CTTACTTTTCCAAACTCGACGGATGGTTCTTAGTACATAGACCTTAGCAGGCTCTACTACCAGCCTTTCGGTTATTCTCGGTTCGAGTTCATCGTAGCCCTCTTGGGTCCAATCCGATGGCTTTGATTCAATCTCAACTATCTCACGCCTTAGCTGAGACGATAGGTGACCACAAGGAACTTCAGGGTCGGCATTTGGTAGCTCCTGAATGTCGAGATAGTTCTTGCGATTAACAGTCTCTTCTTTAATATCCTTTGGGTTTTGACTGTCGGTAGACTGATCGTTAGAGGATGCACCGTTTGGTTCTCCTTTTTTTCCCCTTTTTCCCTTTTTATGATTTTCACTCTTTCTGCCATAGAGGCGTTGTTTTAGTTCCTCTATGGTCGCCTTTTGGATTGCTATAGTAGTATTCTGATCTTTAATGGTAGAAGTCTGACTTTCAATAGTAGAATTCTGATCTTTAATGTTGAGTTTAAGCTCGCAATTCTGAGCAATTAGATCCTCAATTAACTTCTCTCGCTCAGGACAGGAGCACTCCAGTGCTGTTTTTTTTGCTTCTTCCATGCGACGCACTTTAGCGCACATGGAAGAACATAGATAGATCTAAAGTAAAAAAAAATAAAAATAATCGAAACATTAACACAAGTAACGTTTTTTCTCGGCTTGCTCAAGATCCTCCTTCCTCGCTCCCTCAAGGAGAGCAAAAAACTCTGCTGGGTTAAGTTGACCGCCACTCAGGTAGGTGAACGTTCCTTTGGTAAGCTTCTTCATCCATATGCAGTAACCACTTCTATCCCAATACAATACTTTCACTTGGTTTCGTCTTCGATTGAGAAAGCAGTAGCAGTGACCATTGAGGGGATCCTGGTTCATGCCAGAGCGTACCAACCCGGTAAGCCTACTAATCCCACTTCGCATATCACACGGCTCGCTATAGACAAACACACGAACTCTTGAAAAAGCCGGAAGCATCAGAAGTTCGCTTCTTTTAGCGCTCGAAGCACTTCCGACAGAAGCTTCGGCGAAAATTGGAGAGAATATCCTTGCATCCGCAGATTGATCTTATCCTCAGTAATTCGCCTACCCGGCTGATGGAGTTCAACAAACGGCCTATTGGCCACTGCGGAACGGCTGGTCTTGCGACCATCGACTCGTCGACGCATACTATGGAAGGTGCTTACCCGCAATTGATGACGCTCGCAGAAGTCCCTAACTGACAAACCACTAGATCGTTGTTCCTTGATCAGTCGATGTTGCTCTGCCTCGGTTCTTCTCGGCCGAAGTTTGATCTCTCTTCTCATTAGTATTCCTCATGAAAATTGACAATGTTTCAGGAGGATTTCTACGGACATCACGCTGGCAAAGCAATAACGCCCTTCTTTCGGCGCTTACCTCTCTTTGGGTATTGGAGCGGTCAGGCCTGCCCCCACTAATCGAACCGCCACTATCGGTAATCCTACGACCGTATTTTCATCGATGGGGCCGGTTGCTCAAAGCGGCATATTCGGCGAAACCTTCTTCCGCCGCCTCGCCATGAGTCCGAAAGGAATGGGCGATGTTGCCTTTCCAAAGGTCCCATCCATTCCAGAGATGTTCGCAAACCCAGACCTCGCAAAAGTTGCCGGTGAATATTACGAGGCCAGCGCCTTATATTCCCGAGAGGAGGGACTTCGTCTTTTATTTGGGCAGATGGAATTCAAAAAGGAGTTTTAATTTTTAGAGTGGCGACCGGGGTTTCTTTGTGAAAAGAACATATAGGAACCTTAGATCAACGTGAGAACAAAGGCAGTTAGCACAAGGGGCACGCTATACTAGTCACCAGAATTGGAGAAGCACTAGAAGTGAACGTTCACCAGGGATGATTTAGTTGACAAATACTGCTTGGCTAAGACGGTGAACAATTACGGCAATCAGGTCGTTGACAAGGAGATTTAACAACCTGGTAAAGATTCAGTTCTTACGTCGAACTCAGATAAAAAGGCTTTACAAAGCCGCAATTCGTAAAATTTGGCCTCTGATTGAACGTCGTTACGTAGGTTTTTATGGCACTTTGGGGCATTGTTCTCAGGTTATTTGGTGAAAAATAAATTCTGGACAAGTATGAAATTAATAGCTAACTCAGTTCTTGTGCTTGGATTTACAGCGTCATTCTTAATGGTTACCCGAAACGCTCACGCTAATCCACCCACCCCTACTCCGACCAATACGAGTACCCCTACGTATACCGACTCGGCATTTATCGGAGGCGGATCGGGAGGAACACCTATTCCGACCCCCACGTACACCCTCCCGCCCTATTTTACGCTCCCTCCTACATCCGCGCTTCCTCTTTTTACCCCGTTCTGTGCGCAATGCCATGAAAATATCCAGAAAAGCACTTCAAGACTGGTGCCGCTACCACCAATAACCAAGATGAAAGGAGCTACTGAATGATACATTTTTTGTCGCCTAGCAAGCAGAAGGGGGGCTATAAATCAGTTCTCTGTGGTCTCTTTTTGCTGATCAACAATCATCTGGTAATGAGCGAAGAGGTCGCCTCGGATTCCAAAGATCCTGATCATTCTAACCCCAGCGTCAAACATGTTACAGGAACAAACTTTTACAAGGAGTCCTTTGAGCAGAGATGTGCAAAGTGGCAAAACGTGTGCACACCCAAGGAGGTACTATTCGATGTGGCGACGGGACAAACGGCCCGTATGTCACTCCAATTATTAGAAGCGTGCTCTCCTATCGCACTCACTATTCAGCTCGTTGATGACAAAGAAAAGGTAATAAACTCGTTTAAAATTTCCACAGAACGCCCTCGAGGTCAGAGACATTTTTTCTCTACTTCGACTCTTTCGCCCTTCAGAATATATAAAGTGATCATGATCGCTGAAGGCGGCACCGAGTGCCAAGATGGGTATCTTCCTCGGTGGGCTGGCGAGGTGTTTATCGAACAACCCGTAGCTCTATGCCCATCGTAAACTGACTCACGTAAGCGTTCGCCAGGTTGGCTGATCTCTTCGTCAAGAGGCAATTTTTCTCACTGCGACGTGGAGTACCACGTCTCATTCGCAAAATTACCTCTTTCCTCGACCTCAGCCAAGCTGGCGAACGCTTAAGAGCGCCCCGTGTAGCTGCCTGGGATCTTTCCAAGGTCGAGGAAAGTGATTGTTTTGTGAATGAGGCGTGGTACTCCACGCCGCAGTGAACAAAATCAATCATTTGACGAAGAGATTGGGAAAATTCCTGAGCAGTTACAAGATTGGGAAAGTACTGGGCAGCTATACACCTGAGCTCGACGTAAGAACTGCGGTAACTGGCTGCAATTACTTCATCCACTTCGTTGCTCATGATATAAAATGCTCGACGTAGCAAGCTTCAGCCTGCGCTTTTATATCACTGCATGCCTCGTGTATAAAGCAATTGCAAACAGTTACTTTTGTTCTTACGACGAACTCAGGTTATACGGCGTCCATCATGAGTTCACTTAGTAACTGTGAAAAGCGCGTCGGATCAGGAACCTTAGAACCTTCGGCAATCAACGATTGGTCGAACAGCAACTCTGACCAGAGTTCCTGCTTATCACGTGACAATGTCACCATCTTTTCAATTACGGGATGTTTAGGATTTACCTCTAACGTTCGTTCGTTCTTTGGCGGCTCCTGACCCATCTGACGATAAAGCTGCTCCATTTGTTCCATCGCATGACTATCCTGGTCTGATACTAGACAGGCGGGGGAGGAGGAGAGCCTGGAAGAAAGCACGACGTCCTTGACTTGCACCTTAAGTGTATCCTTTATAACAGAAAGCACCGGCGCAAGCCGTTCTCCGGCGACACTTTTCTCTTGTTCCTTTCGCTCCTTTTCCTCCTCACTATCAATATCGATGTCAGCTGCACTGACTGACTGAAATTTTTTCTCCTTGTATGAGTCGAGATGCGGGGCTATAAAGGCATCAACTTTGTCGGCCAGCAAAAGCACCTCATACCCTTTCTCTTTTACCCGTTCAAGAAGCGGGCTGTTGCTTAAATGGACGAGAGAATCACCACTCATAAAATAAATAGCGGGCTGACCTTCGGGCATATCTGCGATGTACTCGTCGAGTGTTCTTAAATCGTTCCCGCGAGTGGAGTTCCATAAACAGAGCGGAAGCAGCTGGTCGGTGGTATTCGGCTCGCGCACAAGTCCTTCCTTAAAAGTACTGCCGAAATTATTCCAGAACTTCAGGAATTCAGGCCGATCCTGATCCTTAAGTTCACCCAAGCCCCTCAGTACCCGCTTTATGATACTCTTCCGAATCTGAGTAATCTGGCGGTCATGCTGAAGAATCTCCCTAGAAACATTCAATGGAAGATCGCTGCTATCTACTATGCCCCGTACGAAACGCAAGTTCCTTGGAAGAAGTTGCTCGCAATCATCCATTATTTGCACTCTTTTAACATACAAGCGCAAACCTCTGGTCGATCCCTCGTAGTCATAATTATAGGGACGAACTCCCGGAATGTATAAAAGCGAAGAGAACTCTACGGTCCCCTCTCCCCGAAAATGAATTGTCTTAAGCGGTTCTTTGTAATCGTGACTCAATTGTTGATAAAACTCTCGATACTCCTCGGGAGTAACCTCATTGGTAGCTTTGAGCCAAAGCGCCTTCTGGCTATTCAAAGTAACATCTTCCAAGGTTCTCTCTCCCTCAGCTCCGTCTTTAGCAGGACGACTGACCTCCATCTTAATCGGGTAGGAGATAAAATCCGAGTGCTTCTTTACCGTCGAACGAAGAACCCACTCTTCGGTAAAATCCTGCACAGCATCGTCCTCTTCGCTCTTGGCTATCTCTTTAAGATGCAACGTAATTATAGTTCCAACACCGTCCTTCTCAATCTCCTCAATTGAGTAGCCCTCTTGGCCGTTTGATTCCCAACGAACACCCGTTGTACTACTAGCTTTACGTGTTTCAAGGACGATAGTATCGGCAACCATAAACGCCGAATAGAAGCCTACGCCGAACTGCCCAATCAATTCCGGGTTTTGCTTCAGTTCGGCTTGGAGCTTCATAAACTCCTTGGTCCCCGATCGCGCAATAGTGCCGATGTTCTCCCGCACTTCATCGAATGTCATCCCGATTCCATTGTCGATAATCTGCAATGTGCGTTTCTCAGAATCTGCCTTTAGTCTGATAACTGGCTCATAGCCCGCGGGTAGTAGCGAGCCATCTGTCAAGGCTGCCAGCTTCAACTTATCCAGTGCATCACTTGCATTGGAAATAAGCTCTCGTAGGAAGATCTCGGGGTGCGAGTAGAGGGAGTGAATAATCATTTGTAACAATTGATTCACTTCGGTCTTAAAATGCTCGTTTGTCTTTTCCATTTCTATTATAACCGGTACTTATTTAAATATATTGTGGTTTTCAACCCAAGCAGGGAGCGTGAACGCTGTGTGAATAGTGTCGGATATTACCCGTTTTACGTGTAAAAGTCACAAAGATCCTACAAAGAGAATATAAATTGGTATATCTTTTCGTGGTTGTAGTCAACAGGTGGGGCAAGCGGTGGTCAGTCGCTATTCCTCTCCCTCCAAAGAAGTTACGTGGTGACTACTCTGGAGGAAAGGTTGAGGGCTTGCTTACTACCGCCACAGTTCTTTCTTCCTCGCAGGTCTTACTAAATAAGAATTTCAAATTAACATCGGCATTGTTTTCCAACCCAAACAACTCGCCCCACTCTATCAACCGCAATTCCCCTGGCACCACTTCCTGGGTGAGCTCGCCCGGCAATTCAGCCGCACGATACACATCCCAATGATGAATGCTGATGTGAGCATTAGCGTAAATGTTCTGTAGTACATAAGACGGGGAGCATACTTCGTGCTCCAACCCCCAAAAACGCGAAAGTGCGCGTACAAAAGTGGTCTTTCCAGCACCCATCTCACCAGATAAGCATACAACTAACCCCTGCGCTTGAATGCAATCATTCCACTCCTGCGCGATTTGCCATGCAAACTCTTCAAGCCCTGATTCATGGAGAGTATATGTACGAACGCTCATAACTCTATCAACGCTCGTATGGTCGAAGGAATTCTGGCAATCAGATCGGCCGCAGTTAATGGCACTACCTGCCCCTTAAGCAGATTCTTCTCACAAAGGGCGCTATGAATCCAGACACCAAGCAAAGCCCCTTCTTCACATGAGTACCCTTGACTACAAAGCCCACCTATCAACCCTGCAAGAACGTCACCACTCCCCGGAGCCGCCAACGCGGCATTACCTCGCATATCTACATACCCACTTAAAGTACCCTCGACAATAGTTCCCGCCCCTTTGAGCACCACAATCGCGTTGCTAAACTTCTTTCGTAAAAGACTCGAGGCACCATACCGATCACTCTCCAATAATCTTCCCTCTTCGCCCAATAACACCCGGGCTTCACCGGGGTGGGGAGTGAGCACAACATCATCCAAACTCAGATCAGATAAAGCCGTCGTCAAGGAATGAAGTCCATCAGCATCAATTACTGTAGGTATTTTTCGTGCCTGGGCTTCCCGCACTATTTCACGTACTAAATCCAGCACACCACTACTGCGCCCAAGTCCGGGTCCAATAACCAAACTGGTCACTCCCTCTAACATGCCTGAAACAGCTATCGGCATCTCGCTAATATCGCTGCCCTCGGCTATGCATCGTGTCATTAATTGCGGTTCGATTACCGCCCGAAGCACCTCACGACACGATCCAACAAGCACTTTTCCAGCACCAACCCTCAGCGCCGCCTGTGCAGCAATAATCGGCGCTCCCTTCATCGACGATGACCCACCTATAATCAGTGTTGTTCCAAGGGTCCCCTTATGTGCGGTCGCAGGGCGTGGTTTCAATATCCCTCGACAGACGCTACTATTTAGCAACTGATACCTACACGAGGATCGATCCACTGGAATTCCAACATCAACAACGATAACACTCCCCGCAATTTCCCGCCCAGGATACTGCAAAAGGCCCCGTTTAGTTGCCTGAATGCTTATAGTAACGGCTGCACGAACGCAGGGCGAGGAAACCTCCCCGGTCGAACCATTTAGTCCGGTGGGGATATCCAACGCTATCCACCGTCCCGAAAGCTCGTTCCCATACTCAACCAACTGCGCCACCGCAGACTTGAGCGGACCAGCCTGACCATTCCCCAAAATAGCATCTATTTTAACACACGGTAGTCCAACTCCCCGCTCCCTAAAAGCCCGCTCCCTAAAAGCCCGCTCCTTAAAAGCCCGCTCCCTAAAAGATTGCAGGTCCTCAATACCCCCCCCAATCTCCTCAAACCGCCTGGCATTGACCTTCCACAGGTCACTAAACTTCGAACTCTCAACCCTCACACAACGAACACTCCGCCCCGCGGCCTTAAGCCAACGAGCAACCACCAGCCCATCACCACCATTGTTCCCCGAGCCGACAAAAATCAAATACTGATCCTCTCCACGAGCACGAAAAAGCAACTCCTGCGCCACAGCAAACCCTGCCCGCTCCATAAGCGTATCCGGCTGATCCTCTCTCCCGAGAGCAATCTCATCGCACCAACGCATCTCATCACAGGAAGGCAAAAAGCTATTCATCCCTAATTACCCCCCCCCCTAATCAATCGTTCGACAAAGAGCTTGAAAGAATCGCAGACGCCTACCCACCGCCATGTAAAATCCTGAAATTTTTCCAATGTCGAGGAAACCGATTGTTTTGGGAATGCGGCGTGGTACTCCACGCCTCAGTGACCAAAATCAATCGAGTTGACAAAGAGATTGGAAAAATAGCAGGATTTTACGCGGCGCCGAGTTCGGCTTCGATCACCTCTGCAATCTCACTCGCATGCGCCTTACAGTCAGCCTCATCCTCACACTCAACCATCACCCGTGCCTTATTCTCCGTACCCGAGTACCTTACGAGCACCCGACCAGCTGCACCGAGCAGCTCTTGCTTCTGCTTGACAATCCGTGCAATCGGCTCAATTGTCTCAAGTGGCGGCTTATTTACTACTGGAATATTGATCAACCGTTGAGGATAACGAACATACCCCTCCAGAAGCTCAGAGAGTGGCTTGCCCTTTCTGAGCATTGCCGCAAGTACTTGCAGTGACGTAAGTGTGCCATCACCCGCGGTAGCAAAATCCGTGAAAATTGTATGCCCAGACTGCTCCCCGCCCAAATTTAAACCCTCTTCTCGCATGGTCTCTAGTACGTAGCGATCACCCACGTGAGTCCGTACGGTAGCAATGCCGTGTTTATCAAGAAAACGCTCTAAACCGAGATTCGACATTACCGTCGCCACAACCCGATTATTCTTAAGCAGGCCTCGTTCCTTAAGGTCAACCGAACAGAGGGCCAGGATCATATCACCGTCTAGAACCGTCCCCTTTTCGTCACACATGATTACCCTGTCAGCGTCACCATCCAGTGACACGCCAACGTCAAGTTGCTGCTCCTTCACCAGCTTGGCAACAACTTCAGGATAGAGACTACCGAAGCCGGCATTAATATTTCGTCCACTCGGACTTACTCCACGTAATACCACCCGCGAGCCAAGCTCTTCATATACCTGTGGCGCAACGATATACCCAGCACCGTTAGCCCCATCAAACCCGATTTTCAGGCCTTCAAGCGACAACTCATTTGGGAAGGTTCCCTTAAGATAAACGGTATATCTTCCTACCGCATCCTCTACTCTTCGAGCACGTCCGATTTCATGGGCGCCAGTCTGAACACCCAATCTTACGGGATTATCGATCAGCGTCTCAAGTTGAACCTCGATCTCATCGGGAAGTTTTTGGCCATCAGCAGCGAAAATTTTTATACCATTATCCTCGTAGGGATTGTGTGAGGCTGAGATCATAATACCGGCCTGTGCACGCATACTATGAGTAAGGTACGCCAACCCAGGAGTGGGAATCGGCCCAACAAAAAGTACATCGACTCCCTGCGCCATAACACCCGCTGCGATAGCAGTTTCAATCATATACCCCGAAAGGCGTGTATCCTTTCCGATAATTACTCGATGGACTCCCTGTTCCTTCCGCTCAAGGAAGACCTTTGCGACCGCTCGCCCTATTCGAACGAGCGTTTCAGCATCCAGGGGGCCAACGCCAGCTATCCCTCTAATACCGTCGGTACCAAAATATTTTCTCGCTACGTTCACCTTGATTACTCCTCAACAATCCTTTTCATGCCGCAACACTTTAGTCAGAAGCGACCAAGCATCACCCACCCACCACCACACCCTGAAGACGTGCTGGTTGAACTCCTACTACTACAAAGCGCTTATCCTCATCAATACTCGGCACCACCTCGAACTTTCCCGGTTCATGGGGTACTTTTATTCTGGCTACGATATCAGCGGCAGTAAGATCCTTGATATCGCGCCGGACTCCCTGAACCCGTACGCTTACCGTACTCGGTTTAAACTCAACCGCCCTTCCATCTCCTCCCTCAATTTTTAGAGAGACGCCCGAGATCGTCTCTGTTACCAACACGGGCTGCACGGCAATTCTCGCAGTGACAGAGGTCGTTGATGTGTCTACCAACTGAGATGAAAGTCGCAAACCGAGGGACTGTGTTGCCGAGGCCGTCAGCCCCCGGAGCTGCAAAGGATACGTTTCTACTTGGTCAATACCCCTTAATTCGGAACTGGGACCCTCCAGAACCACTCGACTAGGCTCAACACTGACCGAGCTCAACGTATAATCCGGGTCTGGACTACCTATCCTTGGAACTTCAACAGCTACTTCCTTTCTTATACGGGTATCAAAGAGTAAGTCTACCTGTTTTGGCTCAATAACCAAAACATGAACCGCATGCGGGAGGTAGAGGTCATCGGCGGAAAACTGCGCAACATACCGATCTTGTTGTAATCCCGGCGGAATATCGATCCGAAAAACGGGATACAAGTCCGCAACAGAATTTACCACATAGGCTGGGCCTGTGACGCGAACCTTGATTTTTTCTTGGTAAGTAGAAACCAGGATCCGGTTCGGAGGGATCCCGCTTACCTCAAATGGCACCATCAACTCAACAGTCCGAACGTTCGTCGTAACGCTGAGCCATAGCAGGCACGCTACTAACACTGAGATTACCTTTAACTGAGGATTATAGGTGAAAAACTTCACAATTGATCATCTCCGCCATCGTTGACCAGACCTGTCGACTCGGCTAACAACCTAGTCAGTTGCTCGATTAATTGCGGCTGATCAAGGTTACGATACAAATGCCCTTCACGAGCAATCGAAACTGAAGCTGTCTCCTCGGAGACCACCACGACTACAGCATCACATCGTTCTGACAATCCTAGAGCAGCGCGGTGCCGGGTCCCAAGATTCGGGTCAAGGTCCGGATTATAACTCAACGGCAACACGCACCCCGCAGCTCTAATCCGATTTTTCACCACCAGCACAGCCCCGTCATGTAGCGGGGAGTCCTTCAGAAAAATACTGTAAAGAAGTTTACGGCTCACTATGGCATCTAAAGCCACTGCTTCTTCGACGATATTATCGAGTCCTACCTCTCGTTGGACCACTATTATCGCACCGTGACGTGCCTTTGCTAGTTTTGTCGCTGCTAAGGCGACATCCTTTATAACTTCGCTATGCCCCTGCTCTGGCATTTTTCGAAAGAGCGGGTTTAAGCCTACTTTTGATAGTGCCCTTCGGATCTCCTCCTGAAATATCACCACCACCAGCAAAACGATAGAATTAAGCACACTCCCCAAAATCCACGAAAGCGTGAGAAGCCCCAGTTCCTGAGAAACCAAGTACACGACGCCCATTCCGGTGAGTCCTACAACCATAGAGAGCGATCGAGTACCAGAAACAAGCAATAGCGCTCGGTACACCAGGAAGGCCACCAAGGCGATGTCTACACAGTTTCTGACAAAATAGTAATCTAGATACAAACCCTTTCACCACTACGATTATATGGCCAACACAAAACTTGTTGAAATAAGTCATCCTGGCTTAAACGAGAGAGCGCTTTCGCAAAAAGCCACTACGCTACGGTTTCAACCCCAGCTGATTCCTCGACTTTCGCGGTCTTTGGCTCCAATTCCCGAGGAGGAAGGACTCCGCCTTTAACGAGAGTCTCAACCTCTTCACCATTGAGGGTCTCCCGCTCAATAAGTGCCCGGGATAATATCTCCAGTACAGCGCGGTTTTCACTCAATATCGCAAATGCCTTTTCATACTGCTGATCGAGGATTTTACGCACTTCATGGTCGATCTCCCGCTGGATTGCCTCAGAGTGGTCGACAGACTTTGAGAAATCACGACCAAGAAACGGATGTTCTTCAGTTCCTCGATAATGGACCGGACCCATGGAGTCACTCATTCCCCATTCGCAGACCATTCGTCGTGCTATTGCTGTAGCTCGTTCAATATCATTGCTTGCCCCGGTGGTTATTTCATTAAAGATGATTTTTTCTGCAACCCTTCCCCCAAAGAGCACAGCGAGTTCATTCATAAAATGTGCTCGCGAGTAGGTATGCCGATCATCTTCAGGCAGTTGCATCATAAGCCCCAACGCCATGGCACGAGGCACTATCGTGACCTTGTGCACCGGATCAGAACCGGGCAGTTTTTTGGCAACCAAGGCATGACCTGCTTCGTGATAAGCGGTAACTTCTTTCTCCTTATCAGATAGCAGTAACGATCTGCGCTCCGATCCCATGATGACCTTATCTTTGGCAAAATCAAAGTCATCATCGGTGACCGATTCCCTCCCGAGACGCGCGGCATTTAATGCGGCCTCGTTCACTAGGTTAGCCAAGTCGGCTCCAGAGAAACCGGGAGTTCCTCGAGCGACGACTTCTAACTCTACATCGTCAGATAGCGGACATTTTTTCGTGTGTACTTTGAGAATTCCGAGCCGACCCCTTAAATCTGGGCGAGGAACAACCACACGCCGATCAAATCGACCAGGTCGCATTAGCGCTGGATCAAGAACGTCGGGTCGGTTTGTTGCAGCAATGAGAATAACCCCTTCGTTGCCCTCAAATCCATCCATCTCAACCAGCAACTGGTTTAGGGTCTGCTCTCGCTCGTCGTGACCTCCACCCATTCCCGCGCCACGCTGCCGACCTACCGCATCAATCTCGTCAATAAAGATCAGGCACGGAGCATTTTTTTTGCCCTGGATGAAAAGATCGCGAACCCGCGACGCACCAACTCCGACAAACATCTCAACGAAATCTGACCCGGAAATACTGAAAAACGGCACTCCGGCCTCACCTGCAATGGCTTTTGCTAACAGAGTCTTACCACTTCCCGGAGAACCGATTAGCAATACACCTTTTGGGATCTTTCCTCCCAACTTGGTGAATTTTTTTGGCTCCCGCAAGAACTCCACAATTTCCTGCAACTCAGCACGAGCCTCATCAATTCCAGCGACATCGTTAAAGGTCACCCGAATCTGACTTTCCGCCAGTTGCTTGGCTTTTGATTTTCCAAAACTCATCCCCTTCCCGGCACCTATCTGCACCTGTCGCAGAAAAAATACCCAAATACCAATTATCAGTAGTATCGGGAGCAGATTAAATAGTAGCAACAGATACCACGGCTGTTCGGCCGGAGGCTTTACGTTTATCACGACATGGTGACGTTCTAGCACATCTACAAGCTTATCATGCTCGGGTGCAACCGTACGGAACCCATCAAGGTCATCGTTATATTTACCCGAAATAGCTCGGTCTTCGATGATGACTTCACTTACCTTCCCCTCTCGAACCTGCTCAAGAAAGGTGGAGTAAGCAATCATTTCACTCCGATCGTCGGTATTCTTAACTGCATCGACCAGCAGAAGCAGCATGACGATTAGCAGCGCCCAAAGGAAAAAGAATCCACTACGAGAAAATTGACTCACGTTATATACTCCCAAACCAGCGTTTTCAAAGTAACAGCACTCTTATTAGAAGGTACCATTTTTGCAACAAAATACACAGAGAAACTCCCCGTTCTCTGGTTTCATTATGATGTTAGCAATACAACGATAGTTATACCCATCGAGAAACAAAAAGTCACAGAGTTAATTCTACTGAATCAGTAATTAAATAATCTTTAATCCCGATTAGTGCACTCAACAGACTTTGGTACATCATTTTATTATGAGAAGGATTGCACCTCCCACACTACTGTAAGATGAATCAATTGTACTGTTTTTACTAAGCTGGTGAGAACGTACACAGACAATACCCTCATCACCGACTCTCCAATCACCGAAATTTCCGTTCTACTTTTTCTGACTCGGGCTAGGTATCCTTTCCAACCCACCTTTCTTCCGACGAATAGTAACCCCGCCAGGCAACTCTATGCCCGTCTGCTCCCCAAGAACAAAAATCACAAATCGCTCGCTATGGCGTCTTCCGGCCCGAAAACCGAGGTCCTCAATAAGCAGATACTCTACTATACGCCATCGCAATACCTTGGGTGCCGCACCGAGCAGCACACGACACTGTCGTAACCACTCTCGAGAATGGCGAGGTGTCGCCTCCAAAGAACAAGCCAACTCATCTGCACTCTCACGGAGATATCGAAGATCATTATCAAGACTACAGGCCTGCTCAGAAAGAATACCGTCAAGCGTACTCCCGAATTCGTTGCGCAGAAAGGGCAAGATTGTGTGGCGAAATTTATTTCGAAGGAATCTTTGATTCGTGTTCGTTGCGTCTTCCACATACAAGACCGAGTGATCGAGCGCATATTTCACTATCTCGGCTTTTGTACAGGTGAGCAATGGTCTGACAATTCCACCCGCCTGATTTCTTTCATCGATTGAACGCAGTTCCTTGTTCGCGCATAATCGCATCAAAAGAGTTTCGACAACATCATCAGCGTGGTGTGCTGTTAAAATTACCTGGCAACTATTCTCGTGACATATTTTATTAAAAAACGTATATCGTTCCCTTCGGGCCCACGCTTCGAAATTCACTCCCTTGGGACATTGGTCTAACTGCACCACTTCACACTGAATGCTCCGCTGGTTGCACCATTCCCGAACGAAATTGGCATCAGATGAACTCTCTGGCCGGATTTGGTGATCGACGTGCGCACAAATCATGGCAACCGAAGGTCTACGGCTCAGGATATCTGCCAACACCATACTATCAACCCCTCCGGACACGCCAATCACGACCCGAGTAGCCCCAGCCAGCTTTTCATCAACAACATCCGCTAAGTCGACAGCCACGTACGTATATCCCGTATTTACGCTACTCTTCTTGATCGGTTATTGGGACTTCAGTTCCTTCCCGACGACCCAACGATACTCTCAGTATGCCACGCCGCACTTCTGCACTAACTCTGGAACTATCAACGACCTCGGGAAGCCGAATCGTTCGCTCAACTTCATGATCCTCAAACTCGTTTGTTACCACAACCGCGGTCGCTTCAAGGTGGGGTTGCGGAACCTTTCTCCCTCTGATGGTTATCGTATCATCAAGCACCACCAGTTCAATTCCCTCAATATCTCGACCGGGCAATTGGGCTTCCAAAACGAATTCGTCAGCCCGCCTCGTTATCCTGACCGGAATTGCTACAGGTCCGGCAAAAAGCGAACCAGCGCCATCCCATACCTTCTGCCGGATATCGGTACCATGAGTTGCATAGGTCTGCGCAATGTGCCCGGCTACCTCTTCAGCCGCTTTTTTGCCTAAACTGAAAAAGTGCCGCCCCATGTCGCGAATATCATTCTCTTTTCCCATAAACAATGCCTTATTAACGTTTTAAATTGTCAATACTAGCTGCCCCTGCGCCTGTGTAAAGTAGCGACACACTCGCCGCCAGCAAAATTAGGTCCTTGTTGAAGAAAAAATAGCGATTTGGAAATATCCCAAAGAAGGCGATCACGGAGGTAAGAATAAGGACTGCAATAGTGCCCGTTAAGGTCATCCAAACACCGATCATCATCATGACACCGACCACGATCTCAACAACTGGAAGCAGAGTGCCGTAAAGCCAGGCCGCCTGAGCAGGCAACAGATGAAACTGCTGAATTTCGTACACAAAATTCGGTATTTTATCGACCTTCTCCATACCGACGAGCAGGAAATACAACCCCAGGACCATCCGGATTATAAGTGGCCCAATACTCGCGCTGCCTAATGGCTCGTTAATTTTCATGATACAATGCCCCATATTAAATTAGTAAAACATCATGAGTGGGGAGTGTAGCACAGCTCTTACTATTCCACTTCAAAAACTGATGAAAAGAAGAGGAGTCGATCGTAGGGGTATGAACCGAGGAGCATTAACAAACAAAATAGACCCATTACACACTTTTATCCCGGTAGTTACCGGCAGTTAGATCCATCAATAGAACAGCATACTACAAGCGTGGACTAGTCAATGATACGTCCCCTTGCCCGAATCGTTGAACAAAAAACCTGAATCGATTATAAGTTACTCATCAAATTATCTTTATATTATTCAGAGACGTCCCATGGCCCAGGAAATTAAAATGCCCCAACTTAGCGACACAATGGATTCTGGCAAAATCCTTGTGTGGCACAAACAAGAGGGCGATTCGGTGAAGAGAGGCGAGATACTCGCTGAAGTTGAGACCGATAAGGCAAACCTTGAAATCGAGGCATTTCAGGCCGGTACGCTTCTAAAAATTGCCACACCGGCTGGAACCACGGCAGCAGTCGGCCAAATTATCGCGTACATTGGAGAGGCAGGAGCAATTATTGAGAACGCTGGCACTGCGACCTCGCTCCATGAAAATCCTGTCAATTCCGTAGGCAGCGTCGCGGCCACGCCATCAGCTATCTCAATTGGCGCTGCTTCCACCAAACCTGTAATTGACGTACCCCACACACACAGCGAAAAACGCGAACGGGTGAAGGCGTCACCCTTGGCCCGCAAATTGGCTGAAGGTGCCGGAATAGATATTTCAACCGTCGTTGGCTCTGGTCCTGGAGGGCGGGTGGTGAGAAGAGATATCGAAACCGTTACTACCGGGGCGCCCGTCGGGGCCGGAGCAGGGGCCGGAGCAGCCAAAAGTGATACCTCGGAGATGATTGCCCAGGTGCCTGCTCGAATTCCGGAAACACAAGCAGGTAACGGCACTTTTACCCCACTCTCCAAAATGCGCAGCACAATCGCACGCCGAATGCAGGAAACAGTACAACAGTCGCCGCACTTCTATGTGCGTTCGTCAATTTGTATGGACCAACTTGTCAACCTGCGAGAGGGACTCAAAAGCCGCGCTGGATATGAGAAAGTTTCGCTTAATCATTTTGTTATTAAAGCTGCGGCGTACGCGCTCACAGCGGAACCAGCAGTGAATTGTGCACTGATTGACAATATGTTGTTCCAACCATCCGGTATTCACATCGGTATCGTAACTGCGGTTAAAGAAGGTCTGCTGATACCGGTTATTCGAAATACAAACACCCTTTCGCTTAAGGATCTGGCATTTGAAGTTCGTGCCGCGGTGGACCGTGCCCGTGCAGGACGTCCATCATCAAGCGACCTGACGGGGGGGACGTTCAGTATCTCGAATATGGGCATGTTCGATGTCGATGATTTTACCGCGCTGATCAACCCCGGACAGGGAGCAATTCTTGCCATCAGCACCGTTAAGCAAGTTCCCGTAGTTCGTGATGGAAGAATTGAAGTGGCTCACATGATGAATGTAACGATCTCAGTTGATCATAGAATAATAGATGGGGTAATGGCTGGAAATTTCCTTAAAGCGCTCAAAGATGCGTTGGAGAATCCGACCTTACTGTTTCTATAGAAGCATTTTATGGAAACTTTCCTTTAGTTAACGCCGCTTCCTTTTATCGGCGATTCGTTACTATACCCATTCCGATTCAAAATGTCTGAAGGCTCTATTTTCTGGAATGGGTATTTGTTTGTCCCTTCGCGGACCTTGCTCCGCAAAGGATATACCGGCTCCTCATTTTTTCTGACTTTTTGAAGTGGAACCGGTATACTCGGGACCGAGTTACCAACGAAGGACAGTTAAATTAAAAGTAAAACAGGCAGTATGGGCATAGTTGTACCACGCGGAACGAAGAAAATCGCAAAACCCTCTTGGCTAAAGGTCAAAGCTCCCGGCTCTCCTGAGTACCTGGAAACTCGTGAGGTTGTTAAACGGCGAAAGCTTAACACCGTATGCGAGGAAGCTCATTGCCCAAACATTGGAGAATGCTGGACCCATAAAACGGCCACGTTTATGATCATGGGAGAGCACTGTACCCGTCGTTGTCACTTCTGTTCTGTAAAGGATGGAACAGCTGAAAATCTTGAGCCACTTGACCCCTTCGAGCCGTACCACGTCGCCATGGCGACCAAAGAGCTTGGATTAAAGCACGTCGTTATCACCTCAGTTGATCGCGATGACCAACCGGATAACGGCGCTGCGCACTTCGCCTCCACCGTGCGGGCTATTCGCTTCCACTCACCCGAGTGTAAAGTAGAGCTCCTGATTCCTGACCTACAGGGAAACCAGGCCGACCTTCAGGCAATTGTTGCCTCCGGCGTTGATATTCTCAATCATAACGTCGAGACCGTTCCCCGGCTTTACCGAAAAGTACGACCCGGCGCCGAATATGAACGTTCACTCTCTATCTTGCGCTGGGCCAAGGAAGCGGACCCGACGATAATGACAAAATCAGGAATTATGGTGGGCCTAGGGGAAACGCCAGAGGAAGTACACCAGCTAATGGATGATCTGCGTCGCAATAACGTGGATATTATGACCATCGGCCAATACCTGCGACCCACTGAAAAACAGCTGCCTGTTAAAGAATTTATAACTCCCGATGAGTTTGACGCGTACAGACACGAAGGCCTAAAACGTGGCTTCACCTTTGTCGAGTCGGGACCACTAGTGCGGAGTTCCTATCATGCCTGGAAGCATACGAGCGACCTGAGTTCGGCGCAAAAATAAACATCATTTGGTATCCCGTTGATTTCCTAAGGTTCTGGCAAACTCCTCAAGTGAATTTGACGGAGCCTCGAAGGCAACCCTCAGACCATGCTTTACAATTGCAGCAGACGTCACCGGACCGAATGAGGCAATCCGGTAGGGTGATTGAAATCCATTATCGACCCACGACAATACTGCCGAAGGGCTGAAAAACACAACCATCCCCTTCGTATAGAAAGACTCTACAAGTTGACGCTCCTCCCCGCTCACAATGCGTCCCTTGGTTTCGTAAACAGAAACAATCCCGACAACCCGGCTCGCCGCCCGTAAGACATCCTCGCAACCCCGACTACGTTCCTTTGGACCAATAATAACAAACGATGTGCTCTCTTTCGGAAATTTCTTGAGTAACCATTGGCCCATTTCTTGACTGGTGCGCACTGGGGAAATCGCAACCTGTAATGAAACAGCATGCTGCCTTCCAAAATGCCGCAACACAGCCTGACCCGTCGCCTCTCCCTGCGCCACAAAATGTACTGCCTGCGGCACCGACCGGATTGAGATCGCTTCGGCCAAAAACAGCACGCCCTGGGGACTACTAAACACCCAGACCAGTTCGCTACCAGAGGCGACCTCAAGGAGCTGTCGTACCGTCCCCGTTGGGACAACAATGGCGCTGGTCCTAATTAGTGGTACACTAAACGGTGCAAAACTATATTGCCTGAGGTACGATCCGAATGGTTCGCTATTTTCGGTATCGCGTGTAATTAAAATCTGCGTAAACATAGTTCGGAAAAATACAGAACGAGAAAAAATACAGAACGACAGAGTACATAACAATAAATGTCAGTCACCACTAACGCCCACTCCGACCCAGCTGCGAAAAATACGAGCAATTCGGCCATTCTGACCGGAATTGTCCGTCACGTAATCTACCGCTCCCCTGAGTCAGGATATACCGTCCTAAAAGTCCGGGCAGACTCGCCTGGTTCAAATGACCTAACAGTCGTTGGAGTAACCTACGACATTCACGCTGATGATCATTTCACGGCCCGTGGAGAGTACGTTGACCACCCAAAATTTGGGCAGCAGTTCAAGGCTTACCTGATCGAATCAACTATTCCGGAAGGCCAGGGGGATCTCGTCAAGTACCTCGGCAGTGGCTTGATCAAAGGTATCGGGCCAAAGCTTGCCGAACAGATCGTAACCCATTTTGGCGAAAAATGTCAGGATATTTTATTGTCAACCCCTGAGAGACTTATTGAGGTTGAAGGCATCGGTGAACAAAAGGCAAAAACTATTGCCTCCGCCTTTGCCCAGGGTGGTGCAATCAGGGCGATAGCGCAGTTTCTCATCGGCCACGGAATTTCTCCTCACTTAGCGCAGAGAATTCTGGAACGATATGGAGTGAAGGCTGTCGAACGGCTTCAAGCCGATCCCTACATCCTCGCAAGAGATTTAAAAGGTATCGGATTTCGAAAGGCCGATGCTGTTGCAACGCAGCAATTAGGGATTCCGCTTGATTCCCCCCTTCGTGCCAAAGCCGCAATACTGTACTCTCTTGAAGAGGCTAGTCGAGGCGATGGTCACTGTTTTCTCTCCCGAAACGAAGTAGTAGCCGCATGTGACCGCCTTGTCCCCGACGCTTGCATTTCCCACGAACGAATCACTACCCTACTTGAGGAATTAGCCCAGCAAAACCGCATCGTCATCACCGCCAGCTCTGCCATATACCTTAAATACCTCTATGACGCAGAAGCGTTTGTTTCGTTCTTCACTGCAAGTAAGGCGCACGATTCCGCAGGTGATCCTCCAATCGGGCCCTCGCATTTACATAACGCTATTGAACTAAGTGGCAAACAGCTGGGGATAACATTCAACGCAGAGCAGGTTAGTGCTATCGAGCTCTCACTTAGCAATCACATCACGATTATTACCGGTGGACCAGGGTGCGGAAAAACAACATTGGTACGAGCGCTGGTAACAATTCTAAGAACAGCGGGAATGAAAATAATTCTCTGCGCCCCCACTGGAAGAGCCGCCAATCGCCTGCAATCTGTCACCGGCCACGAGGCCAGTACAATTCACCGCACTCTAAAATTCCGAGAGGGCACTTTCTTCCACACTCGCAAAGAGCCCCTTAATGCTGATGTTGTAATCGTTGATGAGTGCTCAATGGTTGATATACCGCTAGCCGCTAGTCTATTGCAGGCTATCCCCCAAAATTCTCGCGTCATTCTCGTAGGGGACAAAGACCAGTTACCATCAGTTGGCCCGGGACGAATGTTTGGCGACCTGGTTGAAAATCGCACCATCCCCTGCGCCCGACTCCACACTATTCACCGCCGAGACTCTGGTTCTTCTATCAATCTGATCGCTCACTCCGTTAATAGTGGAGAAGTTCCTACTATTCCCCACCCCGATGGCAAGGCACAGCACGAAGCGTATTTCATAGAACGCAATGACCCCATAGCTATCAGAAATATCGTTCAGAGCCTACTGGCTCATCAGTTGCGTGAAAAATTCGGCTTTTCACCTGATGATGTCCTGCTTCTGACGCCGACCAATAAAGGATTACTTGGCACCGAGCTGATGAACCAGAATCTGCAAACTGTCTTGAATCCACCTTCACCAGAGAAAAGTGCTCTTGAGATTGGCGAAAACCTCTTTCGAACCGGAGACCTTGTTTGTCAAAGAAAGAATAATTATGCCATTGATGATATCGGCGTCTTTAATGGGGACACCGGACGGATTGAGCGCATTGATACAGTGAAAAAATCATTATCGGTGCGGCTCTGGGACAACCGCCTGATAGAATATGCCGCAAGCGATCTGAATCAATTATCTTTGGCGTATTGCATGACGATTCACCGCGCCCAGGGTAGCGAAGCACCGTGTGTCGTCCTGATTTTGCACCATTCTCACCAAATACTTCTTGAGCGACAGCTCGTATACACTGGCCTCACCAGAGCAAAGAAACTTCTCATTATCGTTGGAACCCAGCAGGGTTTGAGGTTGGGATGTGAACGAACCAGAGGAAGTAAAAGAAACACCAATTTGCGTTCCCCAGTAGAGAGTCTATAGTAATTGGCACCAGAGCGACCCCCGACCCAAAAAACACTAGAAGCGCCTCTGCTTCGGTAAACAGGCTCTCCAGGGTGTTCACAATGGTTGAAATTGCTTTAGACACGAGAGGCGCGCGTGCAGTGATATAAAAGCGCAGGCTGACAGCTTGCTACGTCGAGCATTTTATATCATGAGCAACGAAGTGGATGAAGTAATTTCATCCACTTACCGCAGTTCTTACGTCGAACTCAGGTTAAAATTACTTAAATTCACCTCGTTGTTCTTATCCGAAACTCAGTTTTTACGAAACCACCAAAAAGCGAGAAGTCTACTCCTTCGAGTAGACTTCTCTAATACGTTTCGACTCCTTCTTATCCAATCAAACTCAAGGCCAACTGTGGAGCCTGGTTTGCCTGACCAAGAATGGATGATCCTGCTTGTTGCAAGATATTTAGTCTAGTCAATTCAGCAGCAGACGATGCAATATCAGCGTCACGAATTTGCGATTCTGCGGCGGCAAAGTTCTCACGCGATACCGCCAAAGAGTTAATAGCACTTCTTAACCTTGCTTCCCCAGCTCCAAGACTACCTCGAAGCGCAGAAACTGAATTTATCGCTCCTCTAACGCTATCCAGAGCCAATCTTGACGCAGACTGTGAATCTGAGACAGTAGCTGCAACTAGCGAATAACCCACCCCTGTCCCTGACCCTGAAGTGGTCAATCCTATCGAGGAAACTGTAGCAGTTACGTTGTTTATTGTAATTTGCGAATTCGATTCACCCTTCAACCCAATCTGCAACACTGTCGCCTGGCTCGTCGAAAGCATTTTTATCGAGTTAAATTCTGTAGTGACCGCAATACGCTGGATTTCTGATCCCAATGCATTAAACTCATTTGCAAGAGCCGATCTTTGCTCGGTGCTATAAGTACCGTTTGCAGATTGCTGTGCCAGCTCCCCCATCCGGTTTAATATGTTGCCCATTTCGCTAAGCGCACCATCCGCAATCGCAATTACCGACATACCGTCATTGGCGTTACGAATAGCCTGAGTGGCAATTCTCTGATCCGCTTTCAATCCCTCTGCAATCGACAATCCAGCGGCATCATCAGATGCCTTATTGATACGCATACCAGAGCTTAACTGCTGATATACGGACCCAAGGCGATTGGTTGTATTCGATAAGTTACGTTGTGCGTTCAATGACTGAACGTTAATCCCTAATGATACTGACATGGCTTCATCCTTGATTAATTAATCCATTAATTTCCGGCCGTACAATCCTTGCACACCGGTTTGGGCCAATAACAAGCGACGTAACCTTCTTGGAAAATTATTCGATTCATAATCGGCCCTAGCATCGCGATCCTTCGCAATTCCATACCAGGCACAAAAGCAATGTCTTTGAAACATCTCTATAACCTGGACATAGTAATCTTCGGACGAAAAAAACAAAAACCTTACGTTTTTTTGAAAATTTATTTTCAAAATCGCACCCACGCGACCATATTGGACCTGATTGTATAATCCTAAAAAGAGCAGTTTCGCGCTCTAAAGCGGCCCAGCTAGCTGAACTTACTTTGAAACCTGAGTTCGACGTAAGAACTGCGGTAACTGGCTGAAATTACTTCATCCACTTCGTTGCTCATGATATAAAATGCTCGACGTAGCAAGCTGTTAGCCTGCGCTTTTATATCACTGCACGCCTCTCGTGTCTAAAGCAATTTCAACCACTTACCTTTGTTCTTACGTCGAACTCAGGTTTTTGAATTTAGCGATTTTGGGTCGCAATCAAGTATCACCGATACGGTGAGACCCAAAATTGCTTAGGTCACCTAGCGCAGTACCCGAACGGAATTACGTTCCCCACAACTCAATAATCACTGGCACTATCTCAGGATTTAGCAATGTAGACGTATCCCCGATATCATTTGCACGACCTTCACAAATCACCCGTAGAATTCGTCTCATAATCTTTCCCGAACGTGTTTTCGGCAAGCTTGATACCACGACAACCCGCTCAGGGCGGGCCACGGCGCCAATTAGCTCGGTTACAAGCGCTGAAATCTCGCTATTTGCTATTTCTGATAATGAAACACCTGGCTCTCCGACAACAAAAGCTACTACACACTGTCCTTTGATCTCGTGAGGAACGCCAATAACGGCAGACTCTACCACAAGAGGATGTTCATTAATGGCGTTTTCAATCTCAGCGGTACCCAGCCGATGCCCGGAAACATTGATCACATCATCAACACGTCCAAGGATCCGGTAGTAACCATCCTCATCTCGCCGTGCACCATCCCCGGTAAAATACATTTCTGGAAATCGTTGAAAATAATTCTCTCGATAACGATTACTGTCACCAAAAGTTGTACGGATCATTGAAGGCCACGGGTGTCTTATAGCTAGATTTCCCTCGACCCCCCTTCCTGTCAACTCGTTGCCATCATTATCCATGATGACTGGTTCTACTCCCGGCATCGGCAAAGCCGAGAAGCAGGGCTTGGTTGGAATTATCCCTGCTAGAGACGAAATCATAATGCCACCGGTCTCAGTCTGCCACCAGGTGTCAACTACGGGACATCGAGACTTGCCAATGTGATTGTGATACCAGTGCCACGCGTCCTCATTGATAGGCTCGCCAACCGATCCGATTACCTTTAACGAACGTAACGAGTAAGGCTCAACGAATGAAGTCCCACTCGCCTGTAACGCACGAATAGCGGTAGGCGCTGTGTAGAAATGGGTAACATTGCATGAATCGACAATATCCCAAAACCGGCCCGCATCCGGGGAAAAAGGAGTTCCCTCATACAGTACGATTGTGGCACCGCAGAGCAACGGCCCATAGACCACGTAGGAATGGCCCGTAATCCACCCTACATCCGCAGTACACCAAAATACATCTCCCGCGTCATACTGAAAAACATTCTCAAAGGTATACCCGGTGTACACCATATACCCACCAACTGTATGTACAACACCCTTGGGCTTCCCCGTTGAACCTGACGTATATAAAATAAATAGAGTATCCTCAGAATCCATGATTTCTGCCGGGGCAGGTTTGACGGGCGACTCGGAATCCCACCGCACAACATTGGTCACCCAATCGACCGTAAGCAGCTCCTTTTCTTCATTACTTTGAACGCCACCAATTCCGCCCCCTGCCTCGAGATGAGGGACGAGCAGTACGTGCGTGACTGAACCTGCCCCGCTACCATTTAAACCTAATCGCTCCTTAACAAAACGCAGACTCTCCGCCACTATGGCCGAGGTAGGAATCAACTTTGTACCCCTATAGCCACCGTCCGCCGTAATAACCAGCTTTGCACCACTGTCAATAATTCGATCGGCAAGAGCAACACTGGAAAAGCCTGCAAAAACCACTGAATGCACAGCCCCAATTCGCGCACAAGCTAGCATAGAAACCAGTGCCTCAGGAATGAGCGGCATATAGAGCACCACTCGGTCTCCCTTCTCAACCCCCAGTGCCCGTAACTGCGCCGCACAGCGACACACCAGCTCAAAAAGCTCGCCATACGTTATTTTACGTGGCCGAGCCCCCTTTTCGTTGGGTTCCCACATAACCGCGGTTACTTCCTTGTGCGAAAACAATCTCCGTTCAAATATATTTTCGGTTATGTTCAGTTTTCCATCGATAAACCACTCACAGCGCGGCGCCTTCGGCTCCCAAGTATACGTTTCCTGCCACGGTGCCCGCCAGAAATAAGACGAAGCAACCTCGTTCCAAAAAGCCGATCTGTCTGTTACGGAGCTACGATA
>JBIIDM010000025.1:0-24717 GCA_044238365.1 Bdellovibrionota bacterium
GCTCAGGTATTTTCCCAATCTCTTCGTCAAATGATTGATTTTGTTCACTGCGGCGTGGAGTACCACGCCTCATTCACAAAACAATCACTTTCCTCGACCTTGAAAAAATCCCTGGCAGTTACAAATTATTAGCTCGCTTTTGGGGCGCATTTATATTGGGGGTACCTGAGTAGTTACTAATAGTAATCTTCAAAAAATGATAAAGTATTAAAGATTACTATAACGACTCGCGGAGGCGAGTCAAAACAAACACATAGCCATCGCCGAGATGCGACTCAAAACCGCATTATTTTTGACGATGGCTATAAATCACATTTTCCGTCACGCGACCTTAAGCCCGGGATGCAGGTTCTCTCGTACCAGCGGAAGTAGCTCACTCGGCAAACCAATGAGACTTTCCGGATTGTCTAGTCTTAGTTTGCCTTCAAGGTCCAATCCCCACGTTACCGCAACACAGTGTATCTTTAAGCGGTGACAGGCCTTAACGTCTCGAGATTCATCACCGACATAGAGCAGTTCATGAGGCTTGATGGTGTGGCGTCCCATGACTTTTCGGATGCACCGTTCTTTGCGCAACAAACCACCTCCGCCGAGGATGATCTCGAAATACTTATCGATGTCGTAGTGTGCAAGCCATGTTTGAACATTATTCCCAGAATTTGAAGTGACGATTCCTAAGCTGACATTGAGGTCAGACAATGCCCTGATCGCTTCTACAATTCCTTTAACCGGTGAAACCTCACAAATCCTTGATGACATGAGCCGCCGCCCCTCCCGCATTAGACGGGGTAAACGCCAGAGTGGGATGCCCATTTCTTTTATTGCTTGTCTAGTGCCAAGTATGCGGTACTGTTCTTTTGGAAGGCAGTCATACCCGTGTCGCTGGCACAGCAGTTCCATTACCTCGTAACCGAGCTCAAGGGAGTTGGCCAAGGTTCCATCAAAATCGAATAGCACAGCTCTAATCTGTAATTCAGGGGAGATTTCATACCGGGAACGACCATAGCGAGCAAGCCTAACCCTCTCCAGGAGTGGTTTAAATGATTCGGGTGGTGATAATTTCACGTTAGTACTCGATATTTTCAGACAGTTAAGTGCCCAAATAGTGTATAACAATTTTATTAGTAACTCCATCACACTTGGTACCGCCCACGGCTGGAGTGGTACCGTCGCGTTTATATCCAAAGGAAAGGTGAAACTCATGACCGAATATCAGTTCCACGATGAATATCCAGTAATTGCAGTGCCTTCTGGATCTGATAGTGAAGGAAAATACACCGGTGAGGAGGCTAGGGCACACGAGGCCGAGTTGCACAGCCGACATAATCCAAGAAGTCAAATACTGTTTAGTGGGGCTGGCGCCTGCTGTGCGATTGCTTTGCATATGCATCAGCCAATGATACCTGCTGGGGAGGGGCATGGGCTTACCGATGCCAAGATTATCAGTAACTTGCAGTTCATGTTGGAGCGCGGTAGTGATGGTGATAGGTACAACGCTTCGGTGTATCGTGACTGTTACCAGCGTTTGGGTGATATATTACCGACCCTTTTTGAGCAAGGTTTTAACCCGAGAGTTATGTTTGATTATTCGGGTACGTTGCTTCACGGACTAGTGCAGATGGGGGAACATGGTGTTGTCGATAAACTGAAGCGACTAACAACCGAACCGGCTCTTCAGGATACGGTCGAGTGGTTAGGAACGGCATGGGGTCATGCGGTTGCGCCCTCAACGCCGGTGCAGGACTTCAGGTTGCATGTTGAAGCGTGGAGAATCCATTTTGGTTCACTTTTTGGCTTGCAGGCGTTGGCACGAGTTCGCGGATTCTCATTGCCAGAGATGGCCCTACCTAATCATCCTGATGTTGCGTTTGAGTGTATAAAGGCTCTGAAGGATAGTGGGTATGACTGGGTAATGGTTCAGGAGCACACCGTGGAAGAAGTTGGTGCAGAACGTCGCCATCTTCGGGATCCGCATATCCCTCATTTACTGGTCTGCAGTAATAGTCAGGGTGATAGTGTCTCAATTGTTGCGTTTATCAAGACTCAGGGAAGTGATACGAAACTTGTCGCTCAAATGCAGCCTTGGTATGAAGCACAGACCTTGGGGATGCGGGAGATAGGTGGAATTAAAATACCTCCAGTGGTAACCCAGATTTCTGATGGTGAGAATGGTGGTGTTATGATGAACGAGTTTCCTTCTAAGTTTATCGAGGTAACTGGGCTTGCGCACAACTCGAATACGCCAATGGTTCTTCTTAGCGATTATCTGGATTTCATTCGGGGTCAAGGAGTTCGTGATGATATGCTTCCGAGGTTACAACCAGTATGGCAGGGGCGCATCTGGGAGCGATGTAATCCGGGTGATGGAAAAGAACGCATTGAGGCTGTTATCGAAGCCTTGTCTCGAGAGGACCATCGATTTAATGTCGAAGGAGGAAGTTGGACTGGAGACATTTCTTGGATTCGCGGTTATGAGGGGGTGCTCAACCCGATGATGCGAGTTAGTTCCGTTTTTCACGAACGCATCGCTACCTTGAATATTCCCCGCAATGATCCGCGCTACACGAAGGCGCTGTACTATTTGATGCTATCTCAAACCAGCTGCTACCGTTACTGGGGACAGGGGATGTGGACTGATTATGGAATCGAGATTTGTCGGCGTGCAGAGAGTAGCATGTAGTTGGGAGGGAGAGCTTTTTCCATCGATTGCTTCTGCTCTATGGTAGGATAGAGCCTGAGGCGAGAAATCAGCGGCTTTGCTGCCGTTAGAACCTTGTTAGTTGCGCCGCAATTTTTGCGTTGTTGTAACTACTCAGGTACCCTCACCATCAGCACGCTCGTAAAGCGCCCCAATTAGTTGTAACTGCCAGGGATTTTTCCAAGGTCGAGGAAAGTGATTGTTTTGTGAATGAGGCGTGGTACTCCACGCCGCAGTGAACAAAATCAATCATTTGACGAAGAGATTGGGAAAATACCTGAGCAGTTACGCGCGTTGTTTATCATTTGGATCGTATGTATGAAAGTTAGAACACGTTTCGCCCCTAGCCCGACTGGGAAGCAACATATGGGCAATATCCGCACTGCTGTGTATTCCTGGTTGATGGCGAGGCACCATGGCGGTAGCTTTATTTTGAGAATTGAGGATACCGATCAGTCACGAAGGGTTCCTGGGGCTGTTCGTTCAATCATTGAAGAATTGACCTGGTTTGGCGTTGATATAGATGAGGGGCCTACGCGGGATGACCTCCGGGTTATTGACGAGGATTGGGAAACTGCGCCGGACCTTGGGGGAGCTTACGGGCCGTATATGCAGAGTCAGAGATTATCTCGTTATCGTGAGATTGCGGATCTCCTCCTTGAGAAAGGGGTGGCCTATCGGGCTGATTTTCCCGAAGGGCAAGAAGGGAATCTTGAAGTACCGCATACGGTAAGGTTGAGAATACCTGGCGACCGATCGGTGCAATCTGAAGATGGAGTACACGGGTTACTCCATTTTGAATCTGTGTCTTTGAATGATCCAGTATTATTAAAAAGTGACCGCTTTCCGACGTATCATCTTGCTGTAGTGGTAGATGATCATGACATGGAGATAACCCATGTTTTTAGGGGTGACGAATGGATTGCGACCTTCCCAATCCATATTCTCCTGTATGAGGCACTTGAGTGGGAAATGCCATTTTTTTGCCATATGCCTAGTGTCTTAGGAAACGATGGCAAGAAACTGTCGAAGAGGCACGGGGCTACTACTTCTGAAATGTTCCGAGAGAAGGGATATCTACCTCATGCGTTATTAAATTATACTGCGCTTGTAGGGTGGTCAGCAGGGGACGACAAGGAGGTGTATTCTCAAGAGGAGCTTATTAAGGCATTTTCCATTAAGGGCATTCATTCCGCAGGTGGAATCTTTGATTATGCCAAGCTTGAATGGATGAATGGTGTTCACCTGCGGGCGTTGTCACAAGAAAGATTTATGGCGCTCAGCGAACCGTTTCTAGTTCAGGCTGGTCTGCATTCGGAAGTATGTTCAAATGCGCTTCTTACGGTTGCCTCTGCAGTGCAGGAGCGTGTAAAGACATTGGCAGAAGTGCCCCAGTGGGTATCGTTCTTATTTGCCTCCAAGGACTTTTTACCGGAATGGGATTCCGCGTTTAAGAAGGGGTTTACCGTAGAGCAGGCCAAGGCGCTCGTTGAGCCGATTTGCGACGCCTGGTCTAAAATAACCTTCACCCCCGAGGAAGTGGAGCATAGCCTAAAGAGTATGTCCGAAACCCATGGACTTAAGGTTGGCTCAATTTTTGGGCTGATTCGTGTGGCGTTGTTGGGAGGATTTCACACTCCTCCTTTGGGTCTTTCCATTACAGCGATCGGCAAGGAGGTAGCGTTGACACGGCTTGCAGCTATTGCGCGCCTTCCATGAACGCCTATTTTTAGAACTTTCGCTAGGGGCGCGGGGGGGTGTAGGCACAGCGGTTCATGTCGAGTTAATCCTCGTTACTGGCATTCTCCACCGAACTATCACCAAGAAACGATGGAAGCGGTGCATTTGATATTCTGTGTGGGTGAATAATTGCATCCAGGGCATTTTTTCTATCGATGAAACTCTGCCGATCAAGGGGTGCAACGTCTTGATGAGAGGATTTCCCGTTTGCGGATCCATGTGTAGCTGCAACGTTAGTTTTTCCACCTTCGGTGACCTCAATAAATGGCGCAGGCATAAGTGCCTGGCAGACAGGATCCCTTCGGCGTTCAATTCGAGCCCGCCATCGGAGATGAGGCGCCACTTCGCCCGTACAGCTTTCACATGAGAAAGAAAGCCAGTTCAGGCAGGCAGCTATATTAAGGCACTCCTGATAATGACAACATGAAATCTCTCGTACGGGGATTGGAGATGAGTTATCATAGACGGCAATCTGAAGGGGGCCCTGTTTAAGGGATTGCTTTACAGGCCGAGTTGCTGCAGATTGCGCTTTTTTCTTTCTTGTCTTCATCAAGGTCTAATCGGAATATTCTTGAATGCGATATCTTTAAACCTGAGCTCGATGTAAGAGCTGCGGTAAGTGGTTGAAATTGCTTTAGACACGAGAGAGGCGTGCAGTGATATAAAAGTGCAGGCGCTAAAGCTTGCTACGTCTCGAGCATTTTATATCATGAGCAACGAAGTGGATGAAGTAATTTCAGCCACTTACCGCAGCTCTTACGTCGAACTCAGGTTACCAGGGGTGAGAATCTTCAAATGGCGGTGTTATTTGCCGTAGCGTTTTCAATTCGAACTATAATTGAGGGTCAATCCTTACACTATACTTTTTTTTGAGAATATTGTTTATTTTACTCTAAGAGCCTGTTGAATAAGTCAAATGATTTATGGGATTTCGATTTTGAGCAAGCGTTTGTTCTCAGAGAGGGGCCGAAACCGGAGTAGTAACGCAGTTATTTCGAGGATTTCGGTCCCTTTCTGGGAACAAACGCTTGCCAAAAGCGGAATTTCCATAAGTTATTTGACTTATTCAACAGGCTCTAAGTCATAATAATTTTCTAAAAGGCTGTTGTGGAAGTTAAAAGTGCTAAAACATCTGAAAGAGATTGCCTACTTGACGATGTAGCTCACGCTGCTAGGAGCGTAAAACCCTGTGACGAAAATAATTGCTTGACGATGGTTCATAGTGTAGAACCTACTGGAAAGGGACCCTCGAGAGCAGTTTGGCGGCATTTTGGGTTAGCTGATAGTGATTCTGATTCTCCTGCGACTTCTCGCCTATTATATATCGCAGCGAGGGGACAAGAAGTAGCTACGGCATTAACGTTTATTCTTGAAAAGCCACGTGCAATTCGGGGCTTACTACTATTGAACCCCTCAATTGAAGACCTGACACGTAGAATCATTTGTCGATTGCATGCTATACGTTGTCCCGGAATTATTGTAGTTGTGCCTACATCTGACACTAAAAAACTTGAGAGTAGTACACCTAATCTCTCTCAGGGCGCGTTTGGTCGGATGCCGAACATGATTTTCAGGGCTTTCGATTCAGCACAGCCCGTGTATCTTCGTAATTGGCAAGATTTGGTCGAGCAGATGCCCCATCGGTACTCGATGAAATCTCGTCAGCGGGAATCTTCATAAAAAGTGACTTGAGGATCTAATGGCAATAATCAGACTTACTACTGTTGTGTCCGCTCCTGTTGAGAGGGCCTTTGACCTCTGGCGCAGTATTGACGCGCACCAGTTTTCGACAAAAGGGACTTCTGAGGTCGCAATCGGCGGGAGAACTGCAGGGTTGATTAGTCTCAACGAAGAAGTCACCTGGCGAGCGCGTCATTTCGGTATCAGTCAAACACTTTCTGCAAAGATCACCGAGTTTGAGCGGCCGTATTATTTCCAGGATGTGATGGTTTCGGGAGCATTTGCATGGATGCGACATGATCACCGTTTTAAAGAGGACGGTCCGTGCACCGTTATTAATGATGTTTTTGAATACCAAGCGCCCTTTGGAATTCTGGGTCGGTTTGTCGAATTGGTTATTTTGACAAGGTATATGGAAAGGTTTTTGAAAACGCGTAATGATGTTCTTAAAGGGTGTATCGAGGGTGATGAATGGAAGAGGTTTTTAACATCGGATTCGCCCTAGTTTGCGGGTACGTCAATAAAGTATCATAAGCGAAAGTATCATAAGCGAAAGTATCATAAGCGACATTATTTCTCATTATATACCGGTTCCACTTCAAAAAGTCAGAAAAAAATGAGGAACCGGTATATTTGGGATGAACTCAAGTTTGCAAATTTGAACGTATCTTCTAAGGAAACTACATGAGCCTCTCCGATTTACAAAATGATATAGCTACTATTATCAAAAGAATAAAGAGGCCAACACGTGCGGTGGTGACTGGTGGTATGCCGTACGCCAATGGGCCGCTTCACGTTGGCCATCTGGCGGGGGCGTTGGTCCCTCCGGACGTATATTGCCGTTGGATGAAGATGTTGATTGGCGAAGCGAACGTCCTGTTTGTCTGTGGCACTGACGATCATGGATCAACGAGTGAGGTTGCTGCTAGAAAGGCTGGAGTTTCTGTTGCTGAGTTCATTGGGGGAATTCATGAGCAACAGGAGAAGACACTTAGTCGGTACGATATCGGGCTGGATGTATATTCCGGCACTTCGAGCGAGGACAATTATGAGGACCACAAGCAGTACTGTCAGGAGTTTCTTCGAGTGCTTTACAATAATGGTATGCTGGAAAAGCGTACGAGCAAGCAGTGGTATGACCCTTCGATGGCGCTCTTTCTTGCGGATCGTTATGTTCTTGGAAATTGTCCAAAGTGTGGCCATGAGCGGGCATATAGCGAACAGTGCGACGCTTGTGGAGCTCAGTACGTCGCAGAGGAGTTGTTGAACCCTGTCAGTACGGTAAGTGGCGAAGTTCCGGTGCTTCGCGATACTGATCACTGGTGGTTGAATATGTGGAAGGTCCTTGATCAGCTGAAATCCTGGATTGAGACCAAAGAGAAAAGTTGGCGGAAGCTTGTTTACACTGAAGCTATCGGCCAGGTAGCACCATGTATTGTGTTTTCAAATACCTTTGAGGATCTGTATAAGGAGTTAAAGGCTGCCCTTCCGGTGCACAAAAGTCGCTATGCACCGGGGAAGCGCGTGGTGGTACAGTTTGAGAATCTGAAGATTCTTGAGGAGGGAAGACGAATTTTAGAGGGTCGTGGTGTCGAGGTCGCTCTGCTTGACGGTTGGGCCCATCGATCCGTCACCAGAGATATTTCGTGGGGAATTCCAGTGCCTGAAGAGGTCGACCCGGCCATGAAGGGGAAGACATTCTATGTGTGGCCTGAATCCTTGATTGCGCCGATTCCGTTTACCCGACTAGCGTTGAAAAAGAAGGGGCTGGACCCGGAGCTTTATGCCGAATTTTGGAAGAACCCGGATGCCAAGATCGCCCAGTTTATTGGTACCGACAATATTTTCTTTTATGTGGTCATGCAGGGAGCATTGTGGTTTGGGTCGCAGAAAGATCCGTTACGCATGCCAGGGCCGGATGAGCTCCAGTTGACTGACGTGTATGCCAATTGTCATCTGCTAATAAACGGCGACAAAATGAGCAAGTCAACAGGTAACTTTTACACTGCGGATCAGCTCCTTGATGAATACGGGTTTACCCCGGACCAGATCCGGTATTATCTTTCACAGCTCAGCCTGCCAAAGAAGCAGTCGAATTTCGACATAGAAATGCTGCGCGAAAAAGTGACCTTTCTTGCTGGACCACTTAATGCTGCCTTCGAACGGCCAATATCCGCGGCGCACTCAAAGTTTGATTCGAAGGTGCCCGCCGGGCAGTTGATTGGCAAAACCGAAGAAGAGACTAGGAAAATTATTGAAATGTATATGAGGCATATGTCACGGGCAGAGTATCCTGATCTGCTCTTTTTAATCGAGAATTATGCTCGCTTAATCAATAAGCTGTTTACGAATTATAAGCCACATGATGACCGTTGCCCTGAGGGCGAGCGCCGTGACGCCTTATTTTCGAGCTTCCTAGTGCTAAAGACGTTAATGATTATGCTGTATCCGTTTGTTCCAACGACCATGAATCGCGTACGCGAATCGCTTAATTTGCCAACGTCAGTGTTTTCGATTGATGAGTTGGGTACGCCGCTTCCTGAAGGGCACGTGGTAGGGACGCTGCAGGAATTTTTTCCCTATGGGGCGGGGTAATCGATTATCAGAGTTAGGACTTTTTGAAAAGGACCCGGTATACATGGCATATGATCAATAGCAATAAACCGATAATTACAAGCACATGCGGAAGCTCGGTCAAGCACCTACTTCCCCGCATCACGCGCTAATCGATCAACGGTTTCGTTGTATCCCTGCTCGACGACGGCAGTCAGATACTGCGAATCCAATGCCACGTAGCTCATGACCTCATAGGCAATATCTTCACCGAGCTTATTCCGTAAAAGCGCAAACAACGGCCAAACAGGTCCAACGGCTCGCATGAAATCTTTGCTGGATGATCCTACTGCATGTTTCAGTAGTGGTCCCAGTGGTTTTCTACAACGGGTAACAAAACTTGCCCCGGGGGTGGGGCAATAGGTCTTTTCATCTGCAGCAACTTCCCAGTCAGGGCGCGTGTATTCGGGCTTGCCTGCGCGGGCTAGCCACCAGTCGCGGCCGCTTATATCAATTGAGATGACATTGACTGCGCCGAGGCGAGTTGCCGGATCGATCGGTACGTTCTGTGAAATGCCACCGTCAACAAGGTTTACGCGTCGCTTATCTATTTCAATCTCAACCGGGGGCAATACCGAAGGCAGTGCAGCTGAGGCAAGTCCGTGACTGGCAGTAAGTTCTGGAACGTACAGCACTGAAAAGGTGACGCCTTCCATGGTTGTTGGGTCTGGAATATCCCGCGTACTAAGCAGTAATAATGGTTTTCGTTCAGGGCCCTCAAGGGTTGTCATAACTGCAATAGAGCTGAGGCACGTCGCTCGTTTATCGGGATGGAGACCTCCGTTTGCCAGGATCCGTTCATCTATAAGAATTCTCAAAGGGGTCGGATCAAAGAGTGCTCCGGCTGTTGGCTTGGGGCCGGGAGAGATCCACTGGGATATAGCCACTTTTATGGCTCGGAAGAATGCCGCAGACGGATGACCAGAAAAGGTATTTCGATAATTTCGGGACTGCCAGATGGTAATAAGCTCATCGGTCGCGTGATCTAGGCCTTGCCCCAAACAGGCACCAATAACGAGACCGTTTACCGCCCCAATGCTGCTGCCAACGATAATGTTGACTTCGAGCTGCTCATTCTTGAAAGTGGGGAGGAGGGCTTTAAGTGCGCCTGCTTGGTACGCAGCCCTTGTGCCGCCACCGGAGAGCACTAGCGCAGTTGGCTTGGACGGGATAAAACGACCCATTGTTGACCTCTTAAGTATTCGCCTGAGTTCAACGGAAGAACAAAGGGTATTCAGATATAGTTAAGGATACCATTTTTGGAGTATACAGCTCAAAGGAAGATTGCAACAGTAGAAAATTTGATATAGGAATTCATAGAATGAACAGCAGCTCAACAGTACCGGTGATTACGTTGGATGGACTTGCGGGAAGCGGCAAATCGACCGTTGGACGGGCGTTGGCTGGGCGGCTAGGGGCCGTGTTTTTCAGTTCGGGAGTCCTTTACCGCTCAGTTGGGGTCTGGGCGCGAATGCGCAGGATCGACATATTTTCGCAAGGCGCCGTTGAGGAGGCAGTCAAAGGAGCTCGTGTGGCTCTTGAGGTTGATGGTTCGTTGCTTACCGAGTTCCGGATTGATGGTCTCGTAATTTCAGATATCTACGGGCCTGATGCATCAGAAGCCGCTTCGGCAGTGGCGCAATATCCAGGTGTCCGGGCTCGCCTATTTGAAGAGCAGCGGTCTTTGGTCGGCAGGTGCAGGGTACTTCTGGGAGATAGACTAGACGGTATCCTGCTGGTCGCTGAGGGACGTGATATGGGAACGGCAATATATCCCGATGCACAGTTAAAGGTTTTTCTGGAAGCAGACGAAGGGCAAAGGTTGCTTAAGCGCCAAGCTCAGCTCTCCCTGGCACTGTCCAGCGAGGATGCTCAGAAGGAACTTTTAGCGCGAGATTATCGTGATACTACTCGGGAAATCTCTCCGACAAGGCCCGCGGCAGGGGCTTTAAGGATTGTTAATGATTTTTCGGGAGTCGATCGTGTTGTTGAGGTTGTTTTAAAAGGCCTTCAGAAATGCTGAAGTCTCGGAGATCAGACCCCCGGGATTGTTTATGATCCGGCTCATCGACACCGCGCCTGCTGAGGTACACTATTTAGAGGCGTAATTTGCATTGTCAATGATTTTGACGCATAGTTCGGCGGCGAATAAGAACCCGCATTACAGTACATTAACCGTAAAGGTGTCGAGTCATTGGGCGAGACGACCTTGAATTGACTTTATCAACTTATTAATATTTATGAAGAAAATTACAAATCAAACAATGACTCTTCACCAGATGGCAGGCGGAGATACAGGATACGCTGGTGGCGAAGAAGTGTCATACATGGCCGAATTTGAACGTCTTCTTGATGAAACCTGGGGTAGCATTAAGCCAGGCAAGGTTGTTACGGGCACTATAGTTGCCAAAAGTAAGGATATGGTTACCGTTGATGTCGGATATAAATCTGATGGGGTAGTGCCAACCGCGCAATTTGTCGATCGTGATGGCGTAATCAAGGTAAACGCCGGTGACAAGGTCGAAGTCTATGTGGTCATGCTCGAAAACGACATGGGCCAAGTCGTGCTCTCCAAGGAGAAGGCAGATCAGAAGCGCATCTGGGAGCATGTAGAAGACACCTTTGAGAAGGGTGGAATTATTACCGGTATAGTTGTTCAAAAGGTCAAAGGTGGTCTTCAGGTTGATATTGGAATCCCGGCATTTTTGCCCGGATCTCAGATCGATATTCGCCCACACCGCAACCTTGATAAATTTATTGATCAGGAATTTGAATTTAAAGTTCTCAAGATCACCCGAGAGAAAGGGAATATAGTACTCTCTCGCCGAGTAGTTCTTGAAGCGCAGCGTGATGCGACACGGTATGAGACTCTCAAGGTACTTCAAGAAGGTGTTGTTATTGAAGGTGTTGTGAAGAACGTGACCGATTACGGTGCTTTCATTGACCTTGGTGGTATTGATGGGCTGCTCCACATCACTGATATGTCTTGGGGACGTGTTACGCATCCAACTGAGAAGGTGCAGGTTGGAAAAACAATCCCAGTTGTTATTCTCAAATACGATCGCGAGCGCGAGCGTGTAAGTTTAGGTATGAAACAACTTACCGAGGATCCTTGGATTTCAGTTGCTGAGCGTTTCCCTGTTGGAGCGAAAGTTCGTGGTAAGGTGGTTAGTCTGACCGACTATGGTGCCTTCATTGAGCTTGAAGAAGGCGTTGAAGGTTTGATACACGTATCCGAAATGAGCTGGACTAAAAAGGTTCGTCATCCGTCAAAACTTCTTGTGGAAAAACAGGAAGTGGAAGCAGTGGTATTGGGAATCGATATCGATGCGCAGCGCATTAGCCTGGGCTTGAAACAGTTACTTGACAATCCGTGGGAAGGCCTTGCAGAACGTCATCCGATTGGATCTAAGGTTATTGGAAAAGTTCGGTCGATCACTGAGTTTGGTATATTTGTTGGTATCGAAGAAGGCATTGACGGTCTTGTTCACGTATCTGATTTTTCTTGGACCAAAAGAATCAAGGATCCTAAGGAGATTCAAAACCTCTACCGTAAGGGAGATGAGGTTGAAGCACTCGTTCTTGATATCGATATGTCCAATGAGCGTCTGAGTCTTGGCATCAAGCAACTTGAATCTGACCCTTGGGAAACTATCGCACAAAAGTACCCACAGGGAACGAAAGTTACTGGAGTCGTGCGTTCTATTACTGACTTCGGACTTTTCGTTGAGATTGAGGATGGTATTGAGGGGCTTATTCACTCGTCGCAACTTGAATTGGAGCGGGATACGTCTATCCAGGATCTCTTTAAGGTAGGACAACAGATTGAGTCAGAAGTAACGAATGTTGACCGTAATGAGCGCCGGATAAGCTTGAGCGTACGAGCGATTAAGAAACGTCAAGAGAAAGAGCAATTTGCTGAGTTCATGGAAGAGCCACAAGGTGCTATGACGTTCGGAGATCTGCTTCGCCAGAAGATGGATGCAGGTCAGTAAAGTAGAGTTTAGAAATAATGGCGGACCCTAGCGGTCCGCCGCGAGTGGTGGGTACTCGTTCATCAGGTTGTCCAATTTCTTCGTCAAAAGCCTTATTTCGCTTCTTGCGAGGTACAGTAGTGCCTCTCATCCGCAAAAAAGACTTTTTCCTCAACCTTGAACAACCTGATAAACGAGTACTTCTAGTGTTTTAGGCAGCTGGTGAACGACGGGTACCTTGTCAGAGTGCGGCGCAATGCTTAGCTTACAGTGAGGCGGTCTCTTTTAGAGTTTTCTCAGAGATCAGGGAATCGACGATCGCGCCCAGTTGGTTTAGCACTCTTATCTTCTCCAATAGCCCAGTTACCTTTAATGCCACCGCGGCTTCTTTTTCCTCATTCGAGGCGTTTCCAGACATTATATAGAATGGCAACGTTGGGGCCAGCCTGCGGGTTTTCTTAAGTAGATCTATTCCAGTCATCGGGTAAAGGTTTAAGTCCGACAGAATCCCGTCGATATTCGTGATGTTATCACAAATGTACTCTAGGGCCGCGGTGGGATCGGAAAAGGAGGTCAATTCGACCTTAAGAACGGAGAGGTGCAGAACCAACATTTCAAGAACTTGGTCGTCATCTTCTATGACAACCAAACGGGGAATTTTATGTGCCATCGCCTAACTCCGAGGATATGATTGGTTTTCGGCCAGCCAAAAGTACTCCGCAAACGCGCCTGCTTGTCACAAATACGGTATAGCTCTAGCCTACAGTACTTCGTCTTTTGAGGCATTAGCTGTCCTTAAATAAACCGGCAGCGTCTCCATTGCAGCGTTTACTGATTATCCGCAAAACGTGGCTCATACCTAGTTAACGTGCTGAAGTCTGGTGGGCCCGTCTTTTCTGTCGCAGAATATTTATTTTGATTCGCCAAAAAACTTTTGTTTGATTATTTATGTTGCAACTTAGTGACCGTCGAAATTTGCCTCCAATGCTAGTGCAGTATCTGGAGTACAAAGACCAATATCCGGATGCGTTTCTATTCTTTCAAGTCGGTGATTTTTACGAACTCTTTTTTGACGACGCGGTCAAGGTTGCCACCGAGTTGAATCTGACGCTCACAAGCCGTGATAAGGGTGCCGATCCCATACCGATGTGTGGAGTTCCGATTGGTGCCGTCGAGGGATATCTTTCTCGTCTGGTGCAGAACGGATACTCAGTAGCCATAGTTTCTCAGCAGCCGGTTCCGAACGGGTTCAAAGGAATGGTTCCTCGTCGGCTCGATCGGATTATTACGCCAGGCGTTCAGCTTCTGGGCGGGGATGGGCTTAATCACGGTGTTGTCGGCGCAATCTTTGCTGAGTCGGTGCAGGGGTGCATTGTAGCGACCACGGATGTTCAAAGTGGTATGATCGTCTTGGATGAGGGGCTGCATTTTCATCAGGATCTGCTCAATGTTTTAGAGCGGCGGATGGTGCAAGAAGTGGTCTGGTATGATCGCCTTGAGGGGCTGAGCCTTGATCGACGCAACAGCACCGTACGGATCGTAGAGGCGCGAGTGGGAACCAATTCAAAATGGCGGGGTGATAGCTATCTTAAGGAAGGAGCTTTTGAGGCGGTTCAGGGATTTTCTCATGCCAGTCCTTCGGTACGAAAATGTGTGCGTCTGCTGCTGAACTATTTGGAGGAGATCACGATTAACGTATCCGCGCTGAAGCTTTCTCTGGTAACCAGATCTGAAATAGACTCTGGGGAGGGACGGCGGATGAGTATTGATGCAACGACCCGGACCAATCTAGAGATCGACAGAAATATCCGCACAGGACAGAAAGAGGGGAGTTTGTGGGGGAGCGTTGATAAGTGTTCTACCTCGATCGGTTCGCGTCGTTTACGAGACCTATTGATCGCCCCGCTAGCGGATGTGGCCACGATCAGAGAGCGCCAGGATTTAGTGCGTGTATTCCATAGGCAGGGTATTGATCGAAATAACGTACAACAACTTTTACGAAGAAATTGTGATATGAGTCGAGTTGCCACGCGGATTGGTTTAGGAGTCGTAACTCCCCGCGAGCTTGGCAGCGTTCGAGACACCTTGCGCATCCTGCCTGATATCGCGGGTATTTTATCACTGCATCCACAAGAGGGGTTATTGTACACTCGCATGGTAGAAGCATTAACGGTCTGCCCCGAGTTGTATGCAGCGTTTGCTGAATTCCTTGTTGACGAATTGCCACCATCTCTAAAGGAAGGAGGGGTTGTTCGCGATGAATTCGATCCGGATGTCGCCCGAGCGAGAAGCCTTGCAACCGGTGGGCGCTCGTGGTTCGAGAGGTTCGCCGAAGAAGAACGGGTGCGGACGGGGATCACCTCTTTAAAGGTAAAATTCAATAATGTGCTGGGCTTTTTTATTGAAGTAACACTCATAAATGCCACAAAGGTGCCACCAGAGTATGAGCCACGCCAGTCGACCACCAACACAAGGCGGTATGTTGTGCCGGAACTTAAAGCGGCCGAGAAGGAGTATTTTAAAGCGCACGAGACGATGGTTGCCCGGGAGCAGGTTCTCTATGAGATCTTTGTAAATGAGCGGCGAGCCGATATTTCGATACTTCGGGGAATAGGGGAGGCTCTGGCAGATCTTGATGTGTTGGTAACTGGAGGAGAAATCGCGGGGCGTGGGGGGAGCTGTTACCCCGAGGTCTATGATGGCCGCGATGAAGGGAACCAGATTACTATCCAGGATGGCAAACATCCGGTGCTAAAAGAGGTTCTTGGTGACGCGTTTATTCCTAATTCTGTACAGCTCGGTGGAGAGTCGCAGTCGCTGATGATCGTTACAGGGCCTAACATGGGAGGCAAGTCGACGTTTCTCCGCCAAACCGCGCTCATGACGATACTGGCGCAGATTGGGTGGTGTGTTCCTGCGGCTGGAATGAAGTTGAACGTTGTTGATAAAGTATTCGCGCGTCTGGGTGCTTCGGATAATCTCCTTGAGGGTGAGTCTACGTTTATGGTTGAGATGCGGGAGGCTGGGATGATTCTCGCTCAGGCAACATCCAGGTCATTGGTGGTAATTGACGAGATTGGTCGAGGTACCTCAACGACTGACGGCGTTGCATTAGCACAATCGATCCTGGAATGGCTTGTGCATGATATTCGGTGTCGTTGTCTGTTTGCGACTCATTATCATCAACTTAGTGAGCTGAATGATCCACGAATCTGTAATGTTTCGGTACAGGCCGAATATCAGGATGGCTTGGTGGTTTTCACACATCGTATAGCGCCAGGCGCTGCTAGTCGTTCATACGGGCTTGAGGTTGCTCGCCTAGCGGGACTTCCTGAGAAACTCTTGCTTCGCGCACGTCATCTATTAAAGGAGGGTGAACAGCTTCAGGTACAGCCCCAGAACGTTAGCACGGTATTTGATTCGCGCCGGGGGGATGGGGAGTTGTTTTCCTCAGAGGTGTATCAGTCGAGAAAGGAGTATCTAGCCAACCAGAAGGGACGAGAGATTATGGAGCTTCTCAATGAGCTAGACCCGGCCAATATTACACCGCAGGCGGCAATGAATCTTATCTTTGAACTAAAGAGTATTGCATGATTGTTGATGGCATCAGGGTTGCGGCCAATAGTTACTATCAAATAGGGCGCCGTTTGTTCGTTTTTGGGCAATTACTGTTGCTATTCTCCGCTCCGATCCTGGTCTATTCAGAGGCTGAGACCCCACCGAAGTCTAAAACGTTGATTGTTCTTGACCCAGGTCACGGTGGTATGGATAGCGGAACCGCAAGCAGGACGGGTCTCAAGGAAAAAGTTGTGGTGCTCGATATAGCCAAGCGGCTTAAGCGCATTCTTTCTGAGCGGTATCACCATCCGGTTCGGCTTACCCGGAATAGCGATGTTCAACGGGCTTTGCCCGAACGCACATCGTTTGCTAATGGAAAGCGCGCCGCACTTTTTGTTAGTTTGCACGTTAACTCGAGCGGGACTGGCACCGTACGTGGATTTGAAGCATACTACCTGGATACCTCTGGGGATCGTGCAGCCATGCGGTTGGCTGAGGCCGAGAACCGTGCAAATGGGCATGGGGGGGATGGTACGTCGATCGATGATATTCAGTTCATTTTAAGTGATCTAGTCCAGAGCAGTAAGATGCACGACTCGATTGTGCTTGCGCATGCCATTGAGGAGCAGGTTATTTCGAGTTTGAAGGGTCGATGGAGTGGTGTGCGAAGTCTCGGTGTTAAAAAGGCACCGTTTTATGTATTGATGGGTGCTCGAATGCCGTGTGTTTTATTGGAGATGTTCTTTGCTGATAACGCTGAAGATGCGCGTTTTCTTGGGCAGGAGTCATTCAGGGAAGATATTGCACGTGCTATTGGCAAGGGTATCGACAAATTCTTAGGTGATTAATTTTGTGAATACTCAGTTGCCGCTTCGTCCTAATGTTTGTTTAATAATTAGAAACAGTGATCGGAGGATGTTTCTGGGAGAGCGGGTTCAGCCTCAAGGACACTGGCAGCTGCCTCAGGGAGGCATAAAACCAACTCAGTCGATTGAGCAAGCTGCGATTGAGGAGGCATATGAAGAGCTGGGGGTGCCTAGAGAGTTATTCAGGCTTCGTGGCGTTTTGCTTTATGCACACTCCTACCACTGGGATCGCGTGCCACAACACTATCAGGGGATTTTCAGGGGCCAGCATCAGCGCTTTGCGGTTATCGATTTTTTAGGTACTGATAAGGACATTAAGGTCGACTGGTGCGTAAACAAGTCGGAGCCGCAGGTCGAATTGCCAGATCCGGGTGCCGCCTCAAAATCAGTTGATGAAGAAGAATTTTGTCAGGAATTTAGCCGCTGGAAGTGGTGCACCATTCAGGAAGTTATGGATTCATGCGCCCCAATGCGTCGCCGGGGGTACCGGGGGGCTTTTATGGAGTATGTAGACAAGTTTGGGTCGTGAGCTAGGGTTTGCGAGAGGTTCGCTGATCTCTTCGTCAAGAGGTAATTTCTCTCACTGCTTCTCTCACTGCTTCTCTCACTGCAACGTGGAGTACCACGCCTCGTTCGCGAAATTACCTCTTTTCTCGACTACAACCTCGCGAATGCGTACCACACTCCCCAGCTAATCAGTGACAGGCACACGACGATGCACATCCGCCGCCCGATGTCGGCGCAGCAGCCTCAGTTGTTCCCGCTGTTGAGGACGCGTCAGCGGGTGGAGCTCCTGTACTTCCCTCACTTTCTCCCGTCGTAGCACCGGCCGGTGACGCCGCTCCTCCCGAGGAACTCTTACCGGCATAATCAGTCTTGTACCAACCGCCGCCTTTGAGATGAAAGGCATTTTGCGAGATCAGCCGTTCCACCGCTTGCCCGGTCGTTGGACACACCGAAAGAGCGTCATCGCTGATTTTCTGCATTACTTCAAATACGGAACCATCTGCTCTTCGATATTCATAAATTGGCATAAATATTATCCTAATATACTAGAATCATTGTCAAATCGGCCCCCCCCCTCAGCGCTTCTTAAGGCGGTGGGCAAAAAGTCGGCAAGACGAACGCGGTAGAAGTCTCCCCGAGACACCCCCGTTATAAGCACAGAGTTCTACAGATTCAAGTACCCCCGCTACGTTTTACTGCTAACCAGACCAAAAAGAAGATAACGCCCCCCCATAGTAAGAGTGCAATTTTTATGGAGTGGGCGGTTTCAGTGGGACCATCAAAGATTGTGCCAGCAAGAAGTATAGCGGCTCCCATAAAAGTCATCACCCAGCGATTTGTCATTTTATTCTGATGGCGCAGATAGCCGTCTGAATCCCGAATCTTATGGTAAATCGTGAATTCTTCACGTGATAGCTGGTGCAGCATATTGTGAAGATCTACCGGGAGATCAGTCAGTAGGCGGGAGTAATCAGCTGCGAGCCCGACAAGTTGTTTTTTCCTTCTTTGGGGTGAGAGCATCAGTTTAGCATATCGTTTCGCAAGGTACGGTGCCAGGGCTGAAATGGGTTCAAAGGACTGGTCAATCAGCGAGCCGATGTGGTGACAGGAGGTCAGGGAGCGAGCAACCAGAAGGAGATCGGGAGGGGGAGTAATCCCGGAGTATCGCACAACTTCGAAGACGTCGGTTAGCAGTCCAGCTAGGTTGAGATTGCCCAGGGATGCGTATAGATATCGATCTATGACCTCCTGAATTTGGTTCCTCAATAAAATCTCGTCAAGTTTGCGAGGGAGCATCTTGTGTGTCTGAAGTACCTTTACCACAGTGGTAAGGTCCTGTTCCAGGAGTGCCAAAAGAAACTGTAAAACCTGAACTTGGCGGTTTTGATCAAGGCGACCCATGGCCCCGTAATCAAGCAGAGCGATCTTTTTCTGGGGGGTAATCAGGACATTTCCTGGGTGGGGATCTCCGTGGAAGAACCCGAATTCAAAAATGGAGCGGGTAAATACCCGGGCGAGCGTCGATACAATACCTCGTCTCTGATCGGGGCTAAGATGGTTGGTGACATCACTGTCCGCACGAACACCGAGGATAAATTCCTGAGTAAGGACTTTTGAGGTGCTGTATTCAGGAAATACACGGGGAACTATTAGGAGATCCTCATCAGCAAAGGCGTCGTGGAAGCGCGTCATGGCCTGCGCTTCCCGAACAAAGTCCATCTCACCAATGAGTACCCGACAGAACTCCTCCACCAATTTTACAGGGCGAAATTGGCGACTTTCTGGAATGTGCTCTTCAAGTAATGTGGCGAGCCCCCGGAGAATCTCCGTATCAGTATCAATTATCCGTTGAAGGTCGGGCCGCTGCACTTTTATAACGGCGCGGCGGCCGTCCACTAGTCTTACGGCATGAACCTGGGACATGCTCGCCGAGCCTAGGGGTTCATCAATAAAGTCATCGCAGATTTCGTGCAAGGGTCTCTTGAGCTGCTGTTCAATAATCTCCCGGGCCACACTTGCAGGAAAGGGGGGGACCTTGTCCTGTAGTTGCGTAAACTCGCGGGTTACCACTTCGGGAAAGATATCTGGACGGGTTGCTATAGTCTGGGCTAGTTTGACGAAGGTTGGACCTAGTTCTTCGCATGCCAGGCGAAGCCGCTGCTCAAATGTTCGATTGTGAAAGCCCCGTTGAAATACGGATCGGCCAAGAACCTCAAAGCTTATGTCCAGATAAGGCGAAATGTGGAGACGTTCTACGAGGTCTCCAAACCCGTACTTCATCATAACGCGCACAATTTCATAGAGACGATGAATGTTTCTGAAGTAACGAGGGAGTTTTAAGAATTTGACAATGTCCATTCGTCTACTACGATAAGAAGGTCGTTTTCAGAAAGAGTTTATTACCCTGAGTTCTTACGTCGAACTCAGGGTAATACCCTCAGTTTCGACACACCACAACTATTTTGCCTAAATGCCGGGTATTTTTCCAATCTCGTCGTCGAACGATTGGTTTGTCTCACTGCTGTGTGGAGTAATTCATTCGCCAAACAATCATTTTCTTCAATCCAGGCACAATCATGGGCAAGTTCAACTAGTTGTCGGTCTCGTTTTGAGTACGGACGTAGGAGAGAGGATAAATATGAAAATCTTGCGAAGTTTCAGTGTGTTAGGGTTTTTGAGCCTACAGTCTTGGTATTTATCTCGGTAAAAACTTGCTTTTCTTTTCTAAAAAGGATAATTATCCAACGTTTCACGGTAGACGCGAAGCTCCTAAAATAAGTGGCTAACGGGTAGAACGTTAAGCGAATAGACAGCTTAATTACCTTGTTCGTACAGCAAATTAGTGAGGGGATTATAAGTGAAACCCAAGGGTGTTCAGATAGTTAGGATTCGGTAATGAGTAATAAAACTTTTTCGTTGTCAAAAGAAGCCGCAATTAAAGCAAGAGGCTGGCGCATAGTCGATGCGTCCGGGGTCCCGCTTGGCATTTTGGCAAGTCACGTAGCGAGCCTCATCAGAGGGAAGAATAAGACGATATTTACGCCTCATGTTGATTGTGGTGATTATGTCGTGGTCATAAATGCTGAGAAGGTACGCCTATCCGGCAAGAAGAGTGATAACAAAATGTATCACCACCATACGGGCTATATTGGCGGTCTGAAAAGCATTTCTGCGGGAAAGCTTCGTCAAGAGAACCCGGCAAGGCTTATAGAAAACGCGGTTGGCGGAATGTTGCCCAAAGGCGCTCTCGGGCACCAGATGGTCAAGAAACTGAAAGTGCAGAGCGGAGAAACCCATAACCATACTGCTCATAAGCCAGTTCCTTATGAGATAAAGTTGTAACTTTATCTGGGTGGTTCTGTGATACGTTAAGGGGGGCATAGACCCTCGTTTGTTGAAAATTTAAAGAGCTTTAGGGATAGTATGATTCGTTCTCCATATACACACGCTATAGGAAGAAGAAAACGGTCGGTGGCGCGCGTTTATATTAAGCCAGGCCAAGGCAACATTGTTGTCAATAATTTAGCGTATGATCAATATTTTGGTCGTGAAACATCAACAATGATATCACGTCAGCCATTGGAAACTTTGGGAGCCGTTGATCAGTATGATATCAAAGTAACTGTATCGGGTGGTGGAAAGTCTGGCCAGGCCGGAGCCACACGACTTGGAATAGCACGGGCTTTATGTGCTATCAACGCTGAGTTTAGAACTCCGCTGAAGCAGGCAGGTTTTCTTACGCGTGATCCACGTGAAGTCGAGCGTAAGAAATACGGTCGTCATAAGGCTCGTAAGCGTCCGCAGTTCTCTAAGCGGTAGTGGGGGTTTCCCGCACCACAGTTCTTTTGCAGCAGTTCTTTTGCAGCTGGGTGTTCAAAGGAGATCAAAAAATAAGAAGAGGAGCAAACAGCGTAAGGCGCTTGTTTGCTCCTTTTTTTGTCGGAACCTTAGCTTAAGTGATGCTTATGTTATTTTGATTCCCGCATATACTACAGGTTCATTGAGTAGTGTTGTGGGCCATGCATTTGTGGCTGCTTGAAGTAACAACACCGCTTTATCTTTTGTGTATTCTATACCTTGGAGACCGATAGGAGTAAAGCCATAGCCCAGTAATTGTTCGGTAATCGGCAATTCCTGTTCTTTACACAGGACTTCCCTTACGAAGATGACTCACCGCCCATCATCAAGACTATACCGATACCGCCATACAGCATATTTGCAAACCATGCCGCAAAAAGTGGGTCCAGCACCTCCGCGCGTCCCAAGGCAATGGCAAAGGAATGTACCGCATAATAGGTAAAACTAAAGCCGATCGACAAGAGAATAGGAAATGCCATGCTTCCACTTCTAGCTGGTAAAATGGAAAAGCTGGTAACTATTAATGTGACTACTAAAGTGATAAACGGAAAGCTAAGTTTTTCATAGAGGTCTGCGAGGTAGTGCGTAACAGAGAGCCCGTTAGCTTTCTGTTGGGCCATAAATGCCCGCAGTTCGAAAAAGCTCATAGTGTCTGGTTGGGGATCGGTTGCATAGAAATCTTTGGGGATCTTATTTAGCTGGATTGGTAGATGAAGGTGTTTGCGCTCCTGGGGAATCTGACTATCTTTTTTGAAAAAACGTTCATCTACACCATTCATAGTCCAACCATAGCGGGGGCTAAGGAAGGAGATCGAATCTGTATCTACCCGGTTAATAACGTGCATCTCGGGGGACAGCGTGAACATGGTGACTTTCGAGAGAGTGTTATTTCTCGAGTCAAACATTTTGCTGGAGTAGAAGTTATTTCCCTCTCGCCACCAGAAGTTAGTGCGACTATAGCTGCCGGTCTTATCCTTTTTTCGAATATCAAGGTTATAGATCTCATTTACCCGTCGCGCTGATATCGGGACCAGTGTTTGTGACAAGGTTAACGAAAGAATGCTTAAGGCAAGACTGGTGAGAAGCACTGGCCTCACGATCCATAGGATAGTGAGCCCAGAGGATCTCATGGCGGTGAGTTCACTGTTTTTCGAAAGAATTCCTACAGTAAAGAGTGTCGCCGTCAACATGGCAATCGGTGTTACCAGGGTAATAATTTGGGGAATCTTTAACAAAAAATAGCTGACAATGAGAAAAAAGGATGCTCCGTCAAAGAGAAGCGTATCGATTCTGTCAAAGAAATCGATTATCAAAAAAAGAACGACGAAGACAAAGAAACTATAGCCCAGATTGATGAGGGTCGAGCGGAGTATGTAGCGATGTAGTATATTCATTTTCGACCAAATAAATTCCCTAACCCACTGGCTACTGATGTCCATCGTTCCAGCATTAGCATTCGGAGAAACCAGATATCGAGAATGAGGATTAGAATGTTTGGTAGCCACACAGCAAGAATAGGGGACAGCAATCCTCCTTCAGCCAGCCCAAGAGCCAAGGTAAAGATGCCATAGTACACTATAAATACGGTCATGCCGATTGCAATAGAGAGCCCTGCTCCCCAGGTCTTATGCGAGCGCGGAGGGTGAATGCCAAGTGGCAGCGAAATTAGGGCTAGCAGGAGTGTTCCTACAGCAAGGGATACGCGGGAGAATTGTTCCAGATACAAACGTGAGAGTTTCTTCTTCAGGTAAGGCACGTCGCGTGGTTGACCGTGCATCTGCTTTTCAAATAGCGCAGAGAGGGTAGGTCCATCCAGGAGGTTGTTTCCGCCGGGACCCTCAAGGTAATTAATGTATTCCTTAAATTCGGCGATGCTTTTATTTAGTTCATCCGGATACAGTTCCCGTGCTGATGTGCCCTTTTGCGATGAGTCGCTAGAGCTTAACTGCGAAGGGTCAAGGATCAGGCGATTGGAATCATAGCGCGTTACTACATATTTATCGTCGACAAACTCATGAATTTCACCCTTTTCTAGTAGAAAGATTATGGCCTCTATTGAATTGTCAGGAATAATTCGCCCACGGGCAGCTGTGATGACTTTTCGGGAGGCTTCCTCTCGGCGATCGTCAAGTAGCACCCGGGTGAGTCCTCCGTTTTCGTCATTGATTGAATTTGCATAGAGGGTAATCACACCTAACTTATTAAAGACGCCCTCCTGAATACCAGCGGTGGTCTTTGTCCGAGCGATTTCAAAGAATGTGCGTGCCAAGGTTGAAAACCCCCACGGCTTTAAGTATGAGGAGGTAACAAAGCCACAGGTCGCGACGCTGATGCCAACAATTGCAACTGGAATTGTAAAATAATTGAATGGTATACCGCTTCCCTTAAGAACGACCAATTCACTGTCGCCGGAAAGTCGAGCAAAGGCGAGCATGGTGCCAATAAGTGTGGCCAACGGGAGGGCAATTTCAAAGAAGGTGGGAATAATTGCGATCAGTACTGCGGCAACCTGTGAAAACAGTACCCCCTTGTTCACAACAAGCGCCATTAATCTTAACATGCGAATCGTGAGCAGGATGCCCACAAACGTAACCAGACAGATAGAGAAGAAGGTGATGATTTCTCGAACTATATAGCCGGTAAGCACCCACGGTATGAGCGGTCGAGTCAAACGGGAAGTAGGCGATACCATCCGGGCGATTCTAATAAAGGAGTAAATGGAAATATCAAGGTGTTGTTTGCGGTGTTCAAGAGTTCAGAGAATAGCTTTGACACTATTTGAGGGTAAAACATATAGTAATCTTCAAAAATAATAAAGTATTAAAGATTACTATAACGACTCGCGGAGGCGAGTCAAAACAAACACATAGCCATCGCCGAGATGCGACTCAAAGCCGCATTATTTTTGACGATGGCTATACGCCGGGATAAACAAGGATACCTGAACCATCAGAAAGAGAGAGGACTATTCAGTACCCGGAAATTTAATTGCCTTAAGTCGTTCTACCATTTCATTGTAAGACAGTTTCGAAATTTCTTCCTGGAGAGCGATTTGTTGCTTCATTTCGAGTACTTCTTTGTCCGAAAGTTTTGGTAACTGCGGCGTGGAGTACCACGCCTCATTCACAAAACAATCACTTTCCTCGACCTTGAAAAAATCCCTGGCAGTTACAAATTGTTAGCTCGCTTTTGGGGCGCATTTATATTGGGGGTACCTGAGTAG
>JBIIDM010000171.1:0-7450 GCA_044238365.1 Bdellovibrionota bacterium
ATCTGTAATTCCAAACGGCTTCATCCAGGCGTTTGGGTGTAGTACAAAAGCTTCCTTGGTAAAACCATCGAGAGCGTTAAGCAAAGAAGCGCAAGGGGGTTGGGTTAAGTCCTCTTCGCTTAGTAGTGCCGGGAGCAGGTTATATTGATACCACTTTACGGCCCGCGTGTAGACTGAATCAACGCTGTCGTTGAAGCCTTGGAAGAAGTGCCACGAGCTAAGTCCTGGATACTTTTCAATTGTTGAGACCAGCTTCGCATTTGCTGGGTTTTGATAAAAATAGGCGATTCTCTCTTCGACATCTTCTGGCGTGATTAGTTCGATCACCGAACTCCGCCTTTCCCAAAGTAGCAGACTGTCGAGCCCAAAAAGAGCCTTCCAGGTTTCGGTAACCTTCTTCATAACCTCGGAATAATACCGACAGAAATCGTGTGGGTTGCCTGCAACTAACAGGATATGAACATGATTTGCCATCCACACGAAGTGACAAATTTGCACCTTATTCTCCCTATTTGCGCGGGCCATGATCCCAAGTAGGAGGACATTAATTATCTCTGAACATGCGAAGGGCAAACCCTCCTTTGTTCGCATGCAGATTTCATATACGTGGTTTTCCTCATAACGTCGTGGAGAATATGCCATCGGGTAATTCCAAAATTAGAAAGTATGCTCAACAAGAACTAGTACTGTCTAAATAGTTACCGTGTGTGAAGAAACGTTACGCACTTTTTTATACAAAATGGGAATAGATATTTACAGAAAGTAGTTTTGATGGCATTCATAAGGTATTTTCATTAGTTTTGAAGTTGGGGTGGAGGATGGAAAATGACGGATGGAAAATGACGGAGACGCTACACTGCCTGGCGGTGGTACCAACTACAGTAGTGTCGCGATGAACTACCTATCCTGGGGCGACTTAGTCGCCTATCTAGATTGGGCGGGCTTGCGCCCAATGAGTGAACTTGAATATGAAAAGGCGGGTCGTGGTCCTGCTGGAGCGGTATCGGGGGAGTACGCCTGGGGCAGTGCGAGCATAACCGGAGCAACGAGTATTACCAGCAGCGGCACCGCGTCAGAGCGAGGCCAAGCTGGGTCGAATAGTACGTACAACAACGGCGTGCTAGGCCCCACCCGAGTCGGCAGCTTTGGGAGCGGCGGAGTCACCTCGCGCGTTACCACCGGCGCCAGCTACTATGGCGCATTTGATCTTTCTGGCAATGTATGGGAACGCCCAGTAACAGTGGGCAATTCGACTGGTCGGAGCTTCCAAGGCACCAGCCACGGCGATGGCAATCTCGACACAAACGGCGATGCCAATCAATATAGCTGGCCATCCATCTCAGCTACAGGTGCTGGCTTTCGCGGCGGCCGTTGGAACAGCTCTGCCTCGCTCGCGCGCCTCTCTGACCGTGACAGCGCGGCGGGCGCCCTCGGCGATCGCATCAGCACTCGCGGCGGGCGCGGCGTTCGCTCAGCGACTCCTTAGCCGGGGGTTACTCTTGACCTTGGGGGTTAAGAGGGGTTCCCCCTGTCGGGCGCAAAAATTTTTCAGGCAATCAAACACCTCTATGCCATCCACTACCTCGTTTAAACTCACCGGCATAGTCGAACACCACTACAATTTTATAAAAAGAATGTTGCACTATCCCACCTCTCTAGCAAACGGGCGACGCTTCTAAGTTAACGGCGCACATTCCAATTCCAGCTTCAAAAACAATAGTTTTGATAGCAGAATGACACAAAGTGGTGAGAATTCTTGCGAGAGTAAAACCATACAGTAATGAAATGGCCTCGGGCTCCCATCTTGGTTTTTACAAACTATCGATTTTTTGCAGGGCGCTGGAAATACCAAGCACCATCTCCGAGAGCTTTCTACCACTGAGCTGCGCCCTGCACTTCTCGTCCACTTCACTCGATATGTTGGCTATCATTTGTCGGGAACTACTCTTCGCTCTTTTTATCAGGGATCCTTTTGCCCGTGCCGATAGACCAGAGCTAAGAACGCTCTGCGTTCGTGTTCCTTGAGTAAACGAGCTGAAGTTCTTGATAAACTTCAGCAGACTACCAGACAATGCTCTACTGAACGCGGGAGGACCGGCAATTCGGCTGCCATAATCACGAGCAAGCTCAAGATAGAGGGGATGAGCTACTTTTATAGCAAAGAATTCCTTGAGGTCGAGAATGATCGCCTCGGTCTGTGTTTTTATGGTGCCGAACTGGGACTTCTTCGTCTTCACCTGCTCAAGCAGCTGAACAGCGTCGTTAAGTTGAGCCTCGAGGCTGGCAACAAGCTTGGCCGCTTCGTCCCTTCGTTGCGGGAGTTCCTGATCTCTTTCTAAAAGCATTTGTGCCTGTCGAATTTTCACCGAGTTCTCAAAGGTGAGAATCGTTTCCCCAAGTCCACCCTCATTATCCTGTCCTTCAAGACCTTTGATGTTTACACTCATTACCATCATCGTGTTTGTAGATAAGGCGACTTCATTTCTAAGTCGACTAAAGCCATGGTCCGAAATCGTTTCTAGGCGACGCATTAAGGTAAAGAGCTGCGATTCAAGTTGATCCTTTTCAACTGCACCCCCAAGAGGAAGAAACTCAGAGATAGCCCTTCGAACAAGCGCCCGTCCAGCGACAAGTATATGCAATTCGGTATCAATGACACGCGCGAAATTTCTGAGCTGAACTCGGACAATATCTTTCCATTCAACATACCACGGCGCATTTGCTGGGAGAGTCCAAACAAAGGCAAAAACCGACCCTCTAAGGGTATCTAGAATAGCCTTAGCTTCTTCCACCCGCTTTTTCTGTTCAAATAATTGGGCCGTCTCGATCTCTAAAGGCAGAGACTGTTCGTCCAAGCGCTGAGCAGCGTTGCCATTACCCAGATTTAGCTCATTGATGACCTTATTTCTGACATCATTTAATATATTTAATTTAGTAGCATAGCACCCTTGCCAGTTATCAATCCAACCGGGAGTTCTGATACCTCCAGCCGTGACTCCATCATACTCATACCTGATAGGGGTCATGACCCCCTCGGCCCATTTCGAGGGATTAAATACCGTAAGTGGATTTAGGCCCTTTACAGGCTCGAAGTATTGGAACGACGCAGTCTGATCATTAACTTTTACTACTTCTCGTATGATATCTGTATAAGCAAAACGTCCGGGAAAGCAGGGAGCCCCGATTCTGCCAAACGTTCCATCGATATACGTGCCCCTGGCAATTCTCCTGGAGTCTTCAACTATATCTTCCTGTGCTTCGAGCAAAGCGATTCTCTTGCTAAAATAATAGTCAAGGCCAAACGGCGCCAGCTGTTTGCCCCGCCCCGTTCTGAGCAAATCTATTTCAGAGGCCAATGCTTTGATTACGTCTCCCCGCCTTCCCGCAAATGCAGAGATTGCTTTCAGGTCATCGGCAAGTGAGGCAATCATATGAGCCAGCCCATTACGTCGGTTTTGATAACGGATACAACTTCCATTCTCTCCACAAGGAAGAGTTTCATCCCCCCTCGTCATTCCGGACTGCTGTCGGAAAAAAGCTGCAATTGCTACTAGTTTTTCATTGAACTTCACCACTTCAGGAATAATCGCGATTTCTGTCTCGACTTGGTAAAGCTCATCGATAGCGGCAGTAAGTTCATTTTGGAGGAACGTAACACTTTCTTTCTGTTTCTTTTCCTCGGCCTGTAGGTTGCTATCCGCCCGCTTTACTAACTCCGCAAACTTCTGTGTGGCCTCGGTATACGAATCAAAGGACTCGGTGAAGCGGACTCGAGCGTTCTCAAGAATTTTTCGTCCCTGATCGTAGGCAACGGTTTGGGGGCCGGTTTCGACAGGAGCGGCCCAGCAAACCCGACTAATAATCACAACAAAAAATAAAAGCGCAGCAACAGGCCCTTTAAAAGATCGCAACATCCGATGATCTCCGAATTATAAATATCCATCCAAGATCCCCCTGCCCATCACCGTGATTCAATTAGTTGCAATATCAAATAATTTTCCTTTGAACCCTACCCCTTTGGCCCGAATTCGGTGCGACCCGCTACGCTATGGCGAAAAATAATGGTGGTAGATAAGAATCTGGGCAGGTTGAGATTCTGTATTTGAGCAATCTCTTCGGCACCTTATGCGATACAGGCGTGTGACGGTGATAGCGCCTCAAGTAGCTTCCAAAAATGTACCTTGTCCTAAGTTTGGCGATCAAGAATCCGCGCAGAAGAAAAAACACCAAAAGCACATCTAATAACCTGAGTTCGACGTAAGAACTGCGGTAACTGACTGAAATTACTTCATCCACTTCGTTGCTCATGATATAAAATGCTCGACGTAGCAAGCTTCAGCCTGCGCTTTTATATCACTGCACGCCTCGTGTCTAAAGCAATTTCAACTACTTACCTTTGTTCTTACGTCGAGCTCAGGTTAATAAATTTACCTAGCCCGAATTATTCACGAAACTCGCCACCAGAGTGGTTAAGGCATTAAGGATTTTGTCAAAAGATTCAGCGCCTTAGCCAACTCTGGTGGTTCAGGATCGTGAATAATCCAGACTAGGACCGCGCATTCTTGCCTGCCATTTCTTCAGGACGAACGAATTTCCGTCGACCTACTCTCCATGGGAATAGATGCGATACAAAAATATGGGCTTGAGGGCCTACAGCGGGGCATAGCAAAAGCAACTCGTCACAGCCAGGAGATTGCCCAATTTGGCTCGACAACCGATGAAGTCGACACTTCGGATCCACCGTCTCCAGAAGAATCCTATTCCGATTCCGATCTACTCAATTCAATTGTAGGTCTTAGAGAGGGAGAACTACAGACATATGCGTCTTCTAAAGTATTAAAGACCTATGATTCGATGACCAAAAGCGTACTCGATCTAATTGCCTAACTTGTAACGATTACGACAGTTAGCCCAGATCTCCTGTGCTGTCACAGTAGCCGGCAGCAGCTACTCCTATAAGAGAGAAAATCGCTATTATAGCGTAGACCAGAATCAGCTGACCCTCCGGCCAACCATATACTTGCAGAAGCTTGCTGAGATCGCCCACTGGAACCGAATCGGCGATATCCATTGGGTTAACAAAAAGCATCAATCCGCCGGCGCTATCTGGTGGGTAAGGAATCAATCTGTGGTCACCGAGTGCTAAAAACCATCTCGTGGCCCTATTACCAAGCGTAATACCTGCAATTACTGCTGCTACATAACGAGTCTGGTCCCAGCGCTTATAGAAAGAAATTCGATGTGGGAAGGTTGCCAGGACCAGTGCGCTGATTACCAGTTCGCCCAGAAGACCGCCCATAGTTATCATTTGTTCCTTCGCATCGGAACTCAAGAGTGTTGCGACTAATGTCGGCACAAGCGCCATGCAGATCAGAATTCCCAATAGACGTGGACAACGCCTATTTATGGCCCAGAAGATGGCCCAAGACTCGACGCCTAGGACCAGTAGATGAAAAAACCAAGAATGAGCGAAGTAGAAAGAGACAAAAAAAGAAACAAACAGCCGGTACGCCAAGCAGCCAGGCAGTTATTGTGTGGCCGAGTTCATGAATCATCATCAGACCAAACCAGAAAGGCCAGGGTGGCTCTCCGCTCGTTGAAAGTCCCATTATTATGCCAATTAGCACCGACAGGAGGGGGACCCAGGAAGCTATCTTTCGAAAACTCCTGCGAACATCGTTCGGCACCACCGGCTCCCCCCCCCCTCTATTACGGTACTAAAACAACCAGGAACTCAGCTGAACCAAACCGCAAAGTATCACCGCTCTGCACGCTTCCCGATTCATCAAGATTCTCGAACGAATTCGAACCGGCACGCCTGAGCGAAATTCCGTTCTCGCTTAAAAGGTCCTGGACTATGAGCGCTCCATTACCAGGCGACGAAACCAGACAGTGCGGAGACGATACGGACGGATCAGCAACCACAATATCTGTTACCCGTATCTGCTCTCTGGTTATAAAAAACTTCGACCCTCGCAACTCAGTACTAACGCCACCTGGTGAATCGTACCTTACCAGCCAGCCAATAAGGGCATCTGCACTCACGGGTGAGCGAACCTCGATTCGACCACCTCGGGATCCATCATGACGGTGTTTTAACGGCTGATTCGCCTCACCACTATGCTGCTGTTCGCGTTCATTTCGCCGATTGTCCCGGTCCCTTTGCCTATTATCATTTTGACGGCCTTCCTGTTGTCTGTTTTCATTTTGCCGACCACGATCCCGTCCTTGCTCGTTACGACCGCCACCCTGTTCATATCCAGCCTGCTGACCCTGATTGTTTCGGTTACCCTGCTGCTGTCTACCACCTTGTTGCTGATTACCGTGCTGTGGTCGATTATCTTCTCGATTGCTATCCTGCGACATCTGTTTGCCCCCTTTATGACCTGCTTGACTACTACCGTGCCTTCGATCGCCATCCTCATTTCTAAGGCGAAACCCTGCATCGTTTTCCCGCTGCACTTTCGGGGGAATCGTCGCCTCTGGACGAGCGGCACGCTGATGTTCCGGTTTAACCTCTGCGATTTCGTCCCCAACATCGTGGAAGGGCTCTATCTCCTGCTGTGCGACCAGCTCAGGTGCAACTGATTCTTCTATCTGATCAACTATCTCATCACCACCCTCCTGCTCAAGGGCCACAGGCACAGCCGGTGTCGGCTCAGTTTGCCACCCCTCGTCTGTTCCGCTACTTGTATATGCTACCTCATGCGATACGTCATAAGAATGTTCATCAGACGCTTCCGCTACTGATTCGCCAGCTGCGGCCTTATACTCGGAGGGTTCAGGAGATGCGTCATAGGCTTCATCGCTTTGATCAACTACCTCGTTATGGCCTGGTAGGTCTTGGGAAACTTCCACGTTGTCATGATCTTCGGCCTCAGGTTGTACCTCGTACTCACTTTCATGATGACCATTTGCATGCGCAGGTTCGGCTTCAACCGGTGTCGATGATTCTGGTCCATTCTCGAAGTGGCCGTGGCTATCACTATCGGCATAATCCTCTGCTCCAGTGCCTTCTGAGGATGTTGCCTCAGCCTCCTCACGTTGACCGCCCAGTTCCGCCTGTTCAAGGGCAGCCAGTATCTCCTCACGTGACTTTGATACCGTGCGTTGACGAACGCGCCCCGATGTTCGAGCCGCATTAGTCGCATCTCCATCAGAAGTTTCAAAAGCAAATCCGCACATGCGGCACTTTACGGAGCCTGTTGGAACCAGGCTTCTACAAGATGGACACCTCATAAAGGTGAGTTCGTTCTTTTCGTTCGTCATTGTTACCTATTTACCTCCAATCCTCATACACACACGAGCAAATTCGTAACTTATCACACCCTATAATGGGAAAAAATCAACGAGCTATCGTTGAAACTGCGACCTGATATAGTTTCAACACATGGTCATTGCCTGATCGGGAACGCTTCTTTTGTGTGACCAGTTAATTTTTTCACCCCCG
>JBIIDM010000172.1:0-7440 GCA_044238365.1 Bdellovibrionota bacterium
AGGGGTGCTCTTGATCACATGCTAGAGGCGTTGGAGATTGACCGTGAATCCGGAATTAAATTATTTAATGTAGCAAATTGCTATTGCTTGTTAGGTGAGCTTGATAATGCTGTCCGCTATCTCGGCCAAGCGTTTAACTCTGACCAGAGACAGGATATTCTTGAGCATGTAATGGTAGACGGCGATTTTGCGGAGCTTCGAAAGACGGCCGAGTTTAAAAGGTTACTAGGTGAGGTTTCGGGTTGTAATTAATTTCTAACTCTGGCACATACCCTCCTGATTGAGACAATATTTACCTTTGTTCTTATTCTAAACTCAGGTTGAAAGGTAACGACTTCGCGCCGAGGAACGGGCCCTTAATATAAGAGTAACGAAGTTATAATTTTGACGGCGTTACTACAGTGGTAGAAAAATTCTCTGTAATTATGCATAATACTGGTCATGAGTTTATACGGCAGCGCGTCAGTAGAAGCCGATCGGAAGCTGAGGGAATTTCTTAACCCGGATTATTCACGAGACGCGCCTCCTGAGCGGTTAATGCACTGAATCTTCCGGTGAAAATGAAATTTTCAGGCTGACATAGTGTCGAGACACATGGAAGTCTGAAAATCTCATTTTCACCGTAAGATTCAGTGCATTAACCGCTCAGGTCGTGTGGCTCGTGAATAATCCGGGTTAGCACCTCTCATCCTGGTCAGGCCCTATCTTGGTCAGGCCCTATCTTGGTCAGGCCCTATCTTGGTCAGGCCCTATCTTGGTGGGGAAATGCCTATCCGAAGCTTTTTCGAATTTTAGCTATGAGAAGATTCGTCTACAGCCACGTATTGTTCTAATGCTGTTTTAAAGGAGATTAGAAAGAGAATGACATGCTCATCGGTAACACAGCTCAATGAAGTCGGACAAGTAGTTTGGTACGATAATCTTTCTCGAGACGTACTGGAGGACGGTACGCTTGCGATCCTAATAGCCAGCGGAGTAACCGGCCTCACGAGTAATCCCACTATTTTTCAAAAGGCGATTCTAAATTCTACCAGGTATGATGCAGCTACCAAAGTTCTTATTAACAGTGCAAAGGAGCTGGGCCTGTCGGGTCAGGCGATGCTGGAGTATGTATGTGAGGAGTTGTGCATTGCAGATGTTGGCATGGCCGCGGACCTGCTGATGGAGGCTCATAAGGATTCCCAAGGGGTTGACGGATTTGCGAGCATAGAGGTATCTCCCGATCTGGCTTACGACATCGAGGGAACGATAAAAGCTGCTGAGCGTCTTTGGAAAAAGCTAGGGCGCTCTAATGTGATGATAAAAGTACCGGCGACTCGTGAGGGGGTTGCAGCGCTGGAGTCGCTAATTTACAAGGGCATCAATGTTAATGTGACACTAATATTTTCGGTAGAACGTTATCGGGAAGTAGCAAGTGCCTACATTAGAGCCATTGAGTCGCGAGTGAGGGACGGCCTCCCTGTCTCATCGATCGCCGCGGTAGCAAGTTTCTTTGTATCCCGTGTTGATTCAATGGTCGCAAAAAAACGAGGTGGTGAAGAAGAAGAGTTTTTGGGTAGGGTCAGTGTTGCGAACTGTCGGCTAGCTTATGATGTTTTTCAGGAGTTGTTTGAAAGTGCGTTATTTCATGCGACCAGTGCGCATCCACAAAAGCCTTTGTGGGCTAGTACCGGAGTTAAGAGTGAACGGCTTTCCCCAACCTATTATGTAGAAAAGCTGGCTGCTCCCAACACCGTCAATACTATGCCACCGGCTACTTTAAAAGCAGTCGTTGGGGGATGTTCAGTGGGAAATCTTCTTGATATGACTATTGAGGAGGCAAAGAATAAAATTAAGGCACTTGAGGCAAGGGGGTTGAGTCTGAACGCTTTGGTTGAGGAGCTTATGGTAGAAGGTATCACGCTCTTCGCAGATTCTTACAAAGAGCTGCTTCGAGGAATCTCGAGTAAGGTCGAACTGCTGTCTTCAGCTTCATTTTGAACGAAACACGAAAGATACTTCAATGATAACTCCTGATAGAAACAGCCCTAACGATTCAAATCCCAATAGCTCTCATCGTGTTCCAACAATTCTAGTGATTTTTGGGGCAAGCGGCGATCTAACAAAAAGGAAGCTTATTCCGGCGTTGGCTGAACTTGTTGGAGACGGCTACCTTGATTCCAGCTTCTTCGTTATAGGTGCTTCTCGAACGAAGATTTCGGATGACGAGTTTCGTGACCAGCTATGGAGTGCGGTAAGTTCGCACGCAGTTCGTCCTGTTGAGCGAGATGTCTGGGATCGTTTTGCACGAAATATCTTTTACCAGGCGCTCGATGGTACGAATCCCGGTGATTTTGCAATTTTACGCGAAAAGATGGTAGGGTTGCTGGATAACTGTTTGAATCCTGCCAATTTTATATACTACCTTGCAACAGCTGCTCGGCATTTTGTACCGATTGCCCAGAACTTAAAATCGGCAGGGCTAGTCGAGTCGAGTCTACAGTCTCCGTGCAAGACTCGACTCGTGGTTGAAAAGCCCTTTGGAGAGGACTTGGCCTCAGCTCGAGAGCTGAATGTGCGGCTTCGGGAGAGTTTTGCCGAGGAACAGATCTATCGAATTGATCACTACCTCGGAAAGGAAACCGTACAGAATATTTTGGTAATGCGCTTCTGTAATAATGTTTTCGAGCCCCTCTGGAATAATCGGTATGTTGAGCAGATCCAGATTTCAGTTTGTGAAGATATCGGGGTCGGTTCTAGGGCGGATTTCTTCGACAAGGCCGGCATCGCGCGCGATATCGTTCAGAATCATGTAATGCAGATGCTTTCTTTGCTGTGCATCGAGCCGCCGCTTACTTTGCAGAATCCAAATTACATACGAGACGAAAAGGTAAAGGTTCTCCGTGCCATACGGCGTATTTCTCGGGAGGAAGTTGCTGCGAACTCCGTTCGTGGTCGGTATGGTTCGGGAAAGGTTCGCGGGCAACCGGTAATTGGTTATTTGGAAGAGAAAGGGGTTTCACCTGATTCATTAGCAGAGACATTTGTTGCATTGAAATTTGAGATCAACAACTGGCGTTGGGCTGGAGTCCCGATCTATGTCCGTGCGGGTAAACGATTGCCTCGCCGGATTACGCAGATCAGCGTTTTTTTTAAACAGGTCCCTGATTCGCTTATGAAGAATGCCACGGGTCTGGATGTTGCACAGAATGTACTTTCGATACAGGTACAACCCAGAGAGGGGATAACCTTGTCTCTTAATTCCAAACTGCCCGGATTGAAAATGCGTGTGCAGCCGGTGGAGCTGGATTTCTCATATGTACATTCCTTTGCTGAGCGGTCGCCGGATGCCTACGAACGATTATTGCTCGATGCAATTAAGGGTGACTCAACGTTATTTACGCGGGACGATGAGATTGAGGAGGCCTGGGAAGTGCTTGCTCCATTTCTGGAAGTCTGGTCGAATGATGCGAACTCAATACATGAGTATGCGGCAGGGACTTGGGGCCCAGAAGAGGCGTCAAGATTGCTGAGAATGCGGGGACATGCCTGGCAGGATTTAGGTGGTCAAGTTGAGGATCGTGATAAGAAGGGATAGAGGGTATGAGTATAGCAATAGAGATTGTTCAGCCAAATTTATATGCCGGCGCCGTTGCTGACGAAATTATTGAGAGTGCAATAGAGGCAATTAATTCATATGGCTCGTTTTCACTCGCTCTTTCGGGTGGTACAACACCTGGAGCGGTGTATCGTTCCCTGAGTAACTCTAGCCGGTCCGCTCGTGTTGAATGGGATAAGGTGAAGTTGTTTATCGGTGATGAGCGCTGGGTGCCATTGGATGACAGCGCATCGAACTATCATATGGTGTGCGAGACCCTGATTGATGGCGTGGGTTTTCCGAGGGAACGTTTCTTTCACGTTGATACAGCAGTGAGCAGTCGAGAAAAGGCGGCAGAAGTTTATTCGAAAGTGCTGGCCGATCAGCTCCCCATGGAAGGGGGCGCGCCGACTATCGATTTGGTATTGCTAGGTTTAGGAGAGGATGGCCATATTGCATCGCTCTTTCCAGGTAGTAAAGCGCTTCACGACAAGGAGAGTTTTGTCGTGGTAACTGAGAATCCTGAAGATGGGACCCAGCGGGTTTCTCTTTCTCAGAGGGTTATTTTGAACGCACGGAGAGTCCTTTTTTTGGTCCGTGGAGAAGCGAAAGCGAAGATACTAAAAACGGTAGTTGATAAGACGATGACAGTCGACCAGTTACCGGCTATGATGGTGGTAAATCAGGCAAAGATGGTAACGTGGTATGTAGACTCCGGAGCCGCAGTCAATTTGCCCCCGGAATATCGACAATAGTGCCGCTATTCCCGTAAGCGGGCACCAGGGTGCGTTGACATTTAGTTTTTCGGCCCAAAGTTCCGCAGGATTGGGCCCCATTTCCACTAAATTTTGACCAAAATGCTCGCCGTATGTCCCATACGGCTGTGCTTTTGGCCAAAATTTATTGAAAATAGGGCTCCAACCTGCGAAATTTGGTCTCGAAAAACTAAATGTCAACGCACCCTAGGTTATTCAATTTTTTCGACCTTAGAACGATCTGGCGCCCACTTAATCAGGGGTGAATTGCTAAGGTACTTAGACGAGCGCGAAGTCCTTAAAGGATATACCGGTTCATCGTTTTTTGGGACTTTTTGAAGTGTAACCGGTATTACATGGACTCCGGTGATGATGAGTTTAATAACTACCGGACTGGTCCACGATAACGTACTTGATTTGAAACTTCATGAGTTGTATGCACTTTTCAGTGCTTTCAAGTGGAAGCAAAGCGAATTCAACCTTAGTGGTAAGTGCTGCGGGTGATCCGTATTTGGTTGACTGTGGGCTTTCTGCAAAGGAAATTTATCGGCGGGCGCTTGATGTAGGTGTGAAGCTGGATGATTTGCGGGGAATTTTTGTTACTCATGCTCATGCTGACCATGTAAGGGGCTTGCCTACCCTGTTGCGCCGAAAGAGCGTTCCTGTCTTCGCCTCATATGGAACGGCTCAGGCGCTTTCCCTTTCTCGATGGGTTCAGGAATTCCAGGCAGGCGACACTATTGAAGTTAATGGTTTGTGTGTAGAGTCGTTTTCTATTCCCCACGACGATGTTGATCCTGTTGGCTTTAAGATTACATCTGGAGGGGTGTCGCTTCTCCACCTGACGGATGTAGGTCGGATTACTCCCTTGGTGCTTGGTACGATCGGGACTGTCGACGCAATGGTGCTTGAATTTAACTACGACCGTGACATGCTCATGGCGTGCCATTATCCCTGGAGCCTTAAGCAGCGGATTTCTTCTCATTTCGGACATCTGAGTAATGTCGATGCCGAGGACTTTTTAACGCAGGTCGATACAGGTGCATTGCAGACACTTGTGCTTGCGCATATAAGTGAGAACAGTAATTCGAAAGAACTCGCGTATAAGAGTGCAGTTAGGGCATTGGACGGTCTAGGGATAAGGTCTCAGGTAGGGGTTGAAGTGGGTGCCGTGAAGTATAGCACGCCTATGATGGCGATCAGCGGCAGACGCGCTAGGGTTCGCGAGGTTGGCTGATTTTTTCGTCAGGAGGTAAGTTCGCCCAATGAGACGTGAAGTACCACGTCTCATACGCGTGTGCCCGGCATGGGCACTGTCTAAAGGTGAAAATCTCGAACCTCGAAGGTAATTGTAGGGGGGTAGCTTTTTTGCTTGAACAAGTTGTTAATACAAGCTACAATAGTAGCTATTATCATACTTATAATCATATAATAGCTATCATAGTGATCTTAAACCTATACACACCGACTACACTCATGACGCTGATTGCTGCACGAGCCAAAGAGTTGCGACTTAAGCAGAATATCACGCAAGAAGCACTGGCTAAACGATCAGGAGTCAGTTTGGGAACATTGAAGAAGTTTGAACGTACAGGCCATATTTCTCTACAGTCATTACTCCGTCTTGCAATTGCGCTTGGAGTAAGCGCAGAGTTTGAGCATATTTTTTTACAGAATGAGCAGCAGCCGATCACACTTGATGCATTGATGGCCGTTCCCAAAAAACGCAAGCGCAGTAGAGGTGTATGAGTTTCACTCATCATACCTTGCTACATGTCACCTATGAGGGATGCTCGCCGTCTATCTCAGTAGGTCGACTTGCGCTGAACGATAGGCGGATCTATTTTGAGTATTCTGAAGCGTTTTTGAGTTCAAATTTACTGCTTTCGCCTTTTAAGTTGCCGCTACAACGTGGCGTACATCACTGCAAAGACACGCTCTTTGAAGGGCTTTATGGTGTATTTGCAGATAGTTTGCCCGATGGATGGGGCAGGTTGCTGCTAGACAGAACCGTGCGATCTTTTGGCGTATCTCCTGAAAGCCTCACCCCGCTAGACCGACTGGCCTATGTAGGCAATCACGGAATGGGAGCGCTGACGTATTTTCCTGAACATCTGCTAGAAGATACATCAAACCAAGAAATGTCCTTGGATACTATTGCAGAGAACGCAATCCGTATCTTAAACGATGCCTCAACCCCTGATGCACTGGCTGTCCATCTGCAAGCCTTAGCAGGATCTTCAGGGGGAGCACGGCCTAAGATTCTGTGTCATGTGGATGCCCTGCATACAATTATATCACTTGGTAACCGATCTTATCCAGCGCATTGCCGCCCCTGGATTATCAAGTTTTTAAGCCCGTATGATGAGGTTGAGAGTGGTGCTATCGAATATGCGTATCATTATATGGCACGAGATGCTGGACTTCACGTACCGAAAGCCCACCTCTTCCCTTCAGCCAAAACGTTGGGTTATTTTGGCTGCGAACGGTTTGACAGAGGAGCGGATCATGCTCGGATTCATATGCATAGTGCCAGCGGGTTATTGCATGCCGATCACCGATTACCCGCCCTCGATTACGACACGTTACTACGAGCAACCCTGCATTTAACGAAAGATATGGAAGAAGTCATCAAATTGTTTCGTATTGCCGTATTTAATGTGATTGCGCATAACCGCGATGATCATAGCCGTAACATTGCATTTTTAATGGGGGTCGACGGTAGATGGTCGGTTGCGCCCGCCTATGACCTTACATTCTCGGCGGGGATGGGAGGGGAACATGCCATGATGATTTCAGGAGAAGGCAAACAGCCCACCAGAGAACACTTGCTACGCTTAGGAGTTCAGATTGGTATTCACCGTAATGAGGCTTCTGCCATTATTCATCAGACAGAGGAGGTGGTGAACGCGTGGCCTCGCTACGCCAAAGCACATATGATTTCACCCAAGACCGAAAAGTTCATCTTTACTGCCCTTAAAAGAGTAAGTAGCGTTCTAAAGGGAGATGGATGACCTGTGCTCCCGCCCGCGGGGGGGGGGGGGGGGGGGGGGGGGGGGGGGGGGGGGGGGGGGGGGGGGGGTCGGGGTCGGCGCGCCGGGCGCGGGG
>JBIIDM010000173.1:0-7333 GCA_044238365.1 Bdellovibrionota bacterium
CCATCAAAACAGGGGTTCTGGTATACAACCTCTTCATACTCTCACGAATTAAATTGAGAGCCTAGTTTTCTTATAAGCTACCATTCAATCCGCCAATCCGGTTAACATGTAAACCGTACGGCACAGGCCTAGAAGACCCAACGTTCGGGGATTCTCAAAGCGAGCTCGCACTGTAATAACAGGTACCGGCGTTTTTCCCTCAAAGATATATTCGATAATTACCGGTACCTGACCGTACAAAATATTTTTTATCCGGGCACGAATCAGCTCGAATGACTTCCCCGAGTCCTGCGCCAACCATTCGGCATATCTATCAAGGAAGCCAACCCAGGCATCCTCGTGGACCAAGAGAGAGTGCCCTGAGACCCGAAAATTGCGCAACCGGTCATCAGAAGAGTATCCTAATCGCACTGAACCGCCGTTGGATTCCGATGCGGCAAAAAACAATCGCAGCTTGTTACCACGCTCTAGCAGCAGGGCGTCTTCTTCAGCAGAATTTAATGGTCGAGTCTCAGTCGGGACACCCTTATCCATGAATTAAGAGCTCCTTTACCCGCTCCTTAAAGCTGTTATACGAGAGTTGTTGTACCCGTTTCCGACCGGCGGACGTCAGGCTCTCCCTGAGGCTTTGATTTTCAATAACTTCGTTTACCAGTTCAGCGATGTGCGCAAACTTTTTTTCATTAAAAAGGATAGCGCTGTTCTCTAATGTCTTTGGCAGTGCCCCGGCATTAAAGGCGATCACGGGCACCTGATAGTGAAGTGCCTCAATCACCGGTAGGCAAAAGCCTTCATGCTCACTCATACAAAGATAAACATCAGCAGCTTCGTAAAATGAACGAAGCTCCTCGTCCGCTACAGCACCGGTGAATGTCACCGCATCACCAAGACCACAATCATAGACAAGGCGTTTCAGTGTAAACGAATAGAGTTCGGTATCAATATCAGTTCCTACGATCCACAGGCGACTATTCTTCTGAATATAGTGATGATAGAAATAAAAAGTCTTGATTACATCCTCAATACATTTGTTTGGTGCGATCCGGCCGACATGCAATACCTCGCGCACATTGGGAGCGCTCAAAAGCTGAACGATTCCCGGATTGGCAACAACATCCCACCGGCTGGGATCAAGCGGTAACTCTAGGACCTTTGAGACAATATCGCATCTCAATAATTCTTCTTTATTGAATTCGGAGTCTGCAAGTACTAGATCCGCAGCACGACACACCATAGGCAAATCTTTAATACCTGCTTCGATGTCACGAGCTACTCGCGAGTTTATTGGTGCATACCACTTTGCCGGGGTGATATTGTGGTAAATTAACACCTTTCGAACACTCTGAAGCGAGCAGAAGTAGTTATTCAAAGGCGATCCAAGCGAGTAATGCAGGATGACAGTATCACCACTGCTAATCTTGGTAGGAGGAACTAGTTCCAGCGCGGCGCCATCTCCGCCTTTGGAAGGAAACTGCTCGATCTCTTCCACCTGCCCACTGTATTTTCCATCACGATATTTATGATTGACATTGAGCGCAAAAATAAAGGTATCAACACCGGACTCCTGTAGGCTCCGGCTTAAGGCAAACACCTCACCTGATATTGCGTCACCATACGACAAGGTGTGGAGCAGTTGGTGTATGGCCACTAAAGCATCTCCGCAAAATCTTCTCTGTAGAAATCATAGACACCGTGTCCAATTAAATTCACGAGCAAAACCCAGAGAAGGATATACCCGTATGAAGAGACCGGAACCCAGACCCCATCCAGTATGGCCTGGTGGTAGGTGTTTATAATGAGAGCACACGGGTTAAGCATGTAGAGTGCTCGGTGTCGTTCCGGTATCGTCGAAGCTGAATAAACCACCGGGCACAAAAAGAACAAGAGCGACATAGCATTCGCAATCACGTGTTGCACATCACGAAAAAATACATTCAGAGCAGCCAGACCTACGGCAATACCGTAAAGAAAGAAAAAAGTAAGTACCGTAATCAGTGGGACCTGAACCCAGGTTACCTTCAAAGACATTCCTGCCCACATCATAAAAAGTACCAGAACCGGTAGTGCGAGGACGAAATGCACCATATTAGTAACAACCTGTACGGCCGGGAGTACATGTGCGGGAAAGGCGGATTTGGTTACAAGGTGCCCACTGGTAACTATTGCTGAGGAAGATTCGGTGATGGAACTCGCGATCCACATCCACGGCAATAGTCCACAAAATAGATAGATTGAGTAGTGCTCCTCGGATTCAAACCGAATGTAGTAGTGAAATACCAGCGTATATACTGCCATAAGACAGAGCGGATTCAACAAACTCCAGAAAAACCCCAGACTTGAACCACGGTACCGAATTGCAAGGTAACGCCGAACTAGAGCGTACGTCAGCGCCCTGAAACGGAGAACCTCAGACAGATGTCGCTTTAACACCATACATTCAACACCAAACATTAACGCATTATTTCAGATAAGAGTTTTTAGGCCGGATTATTCACGAAACGCACCACCATAGGGGTTAAGGTGGTGCGGGCTCGTGAATAATCCGGGGTAGGCGGCAACTGTAACCGAACTTCGGAAACACCACAATAATTACACCTCCATACGGCAACTTTCATCGGTATAGGCCCCCCCTACTACTATGTCGTAGATAATCCTGGCTAGTAACAATCTAACTCAACTCCATCAAGAGGTAGTTTTTATGTAACAATAACGCACTCTAAGTGTAACGTCATTGTAATAAATTACCTTGCAATAGCCAGAAATGGCCTTATACTAGGTTTACCAGCGACTGTATGTGTTGGCCATTTATATGACTAACTATTTTACATTGGAGTGTTTCATGAGCTTACGAGACTTAATTCCTTTCGGGAAACAATCTATTCCAATCACAACAGGATCGTCGAGCCCAATCGGGGCGTTGCAGAGTGAGGTTAATCGGTTGTTTGAAGACTTTTTCGGACAGTCTAGCGGGTTGAGGTTCTTTGACCGATCGCCGTTAGCCGGACAAATGTCGTTCCAATTTTCGCCGGCGATTGATTTGAAGGAAATGGACCAGACATTCGAGATTATCGCCGACCTACCGGGGATTGAAAGTAAGGACCTTCAGGTAACCACTGCCGACGGGTACGTGACCATCCGTGGCGAAAAGCGACAAGAGGCCGAGGAGGAGAAGGGTGGTTATCTCCGTCAGGAACGGTACCAAGGTTCTTTTCAGCGAGTGTTACCATTACCGGACACAGCCAATCTGGAAAGTGCTGAGGCTACATTTAAGGATGGTGTGCTGAAGGTTGCGATCCCGAAAAAAGCTGAGGCGCAGCAGAAGCAGCGAACACTAGAGATTAAAACTGCCGCGTGAGGGCGCTGCTAGTCGCGACTGCTCTCGACATTTCCCGTTCTCTGCCACCCCCGACCTCTAACCCAGATTATTCACGAGCCCGGCGCCACCAGAGTGGTTAACGGGGTTGTTGTAATAAGCACCGACGATGTGGTGTAGTGGCGGAGGACTCTACCTCCTGACTGAAGATATCAGCCAACCTCGCAGACCCTACACTTGCCACTCAAGCGGCAACGCAACTACTCCGTGACGACCCTGATCACCCCGAACCGAAAATCTGCCGATGTGCCGATGATAATCAAATGGGTACCCATCTTTCGCGTGCAACGCCACATCGAGCGTAAAGCTTCCGCAGTTCAAGCCCAGTCGGCGAACTGTGATCCTAATAGTCTTCTTTTCCTGAAACGGTTCAAGGGCGATGCCTTCAATCTCGGTGTTTGTGCCGAGTACTAACACCCCATCGTTACGGTGGATGGCGATACCGCAAACAAGAGATTGCACGACCTCATTAGCCCGGGCTACGATCTCGATCGTTAAAAGGTCCTCTGAATGGAATACAGCCTGTTCCTTGCCCTCGGCGCCCCGTATGACCACATCAAGCACTTCGACTTCTCGACTTCCCCACCGTTCATGGGAGAGATCCTGATCAATAGTGTCGACCTCAACTACCGCAGGTTCCGAATCATCGGGAATATGGTTGGCCCTGGCAAGCAACCCCACCTCTTCGCCCTTTTCGATAAAATAACGGTAGGCATCCAACACTCGCCGAGGCTCTCCTCGCTCCTTTACAACTCCCTTGTCGAGCCAGATTGCTTCGTCACACCACCTGACTACGGCATCCAGATCGTGCGTTACGAGCAACAGGGTCTTACCGAGTCGTTTGAGTTCCGCGATACGGTCTTCGCACTTGACAACAAAAGCTGCATCACCAACCGCCAGCACCTCATCAATTATAAGAACATCCGGATTTGTATGCACTGCCAGACTAAAACCAAGCCGCATAAACATGCCCGAGGAATAGGTACGAACTGGTTCATCAATTACATGCTCTAGTTCGGCAAATTCGACGATGTGATTAAAGCGCTTATCGATTTCCTTACGGCTCAAACCGTACATTGCTCCCGCAAGATACACATTTTCACGACCGGAAAAGTCGGGATGAAAACCGGCGCCTAACTCAATCAGAGCTGCAATGCGTCCGTTCACCGAGATATGACCAGTGTCAGGGCGATAAATTCCAGAAATTAATTTCAGAAGCGTAGACTTCCCTGACCCGTTTCGACCGATTATCCCCACAGCAGCGCCTTTGGGTACCCTGAGCGTAAGGTTATCCAGCGCGAAATGGTTATCGTCTTCTTTTAGCAAGATACGAGAAGAAACACCAGCTATTCGCTTTCGAAAAAACGCGGTGAACGTACTCTTTAGGGTCGTGTAGGCACCTCTTCCGTGACGACCCTTTACAAATTTCTTTGTAAGGTCGACAATATCTATGGAATAGCGATCACTCGGGGCCCCGCTACTACTGCGCTCGCCCGTCTTAGAGTCTTCGATCAACAGCGATGCAGAAAGCAGGCTCACCTAGGAACCCCTAATTCGATACACCGATGTTAAGTTACGCCACCGTCCTGAATCCTCCATTCCGTATCCGACAAACCACTCGGTTCCGTCATAGCTAAAACCCTTCCAACGGGGGTCATGCATTACGTTTGAGGTTTTACGGTATATCAGGACTGCCGAATGCACCTCAGCGACGCCAGCCAATTGAAGCTTTTCACTTAGGACAGCAAGAGTTCTTCCTGAATCACAAATATCATCAATCAAAAGAACTGCCCTTCCATTGACATCAAGTGCACGGGTGTCCACCTGTACGGTAATATGTGGTGTGTTATTAGTAGAGCTTGAATAGGAACTGGTGGTGATGGGAGCAAGCTCAACCGAGGAGGTGAAACGCCTCATCAGATCCGCCGCGAAGTAGAAGCCACCCCTCATAATAGGAATACAAACCACATCTTTTTTCGTCTTGGCCTCAGCCTCTTTAACCCACGTCTGAATCTCAGTCCCCAAGTGATTCACACAAGCCTGAATCTGCCCTTCTGGATACATCAATTCGAATCGTTCTGGTAGTACCTGATTTGTCACTTTGCTTATCTCCTTAACGCCCACTAATCAGCCGCCCGCACTTTAGCGGAAGATCATCCGGGTCACAACCAGGGACTCGTCACTAAAGGTGACCCACCCGAAAATTTCGGCCTGTTGTCCAAAGAATGGTAATAACACGAAGTTAAAAACGCCGTTATTGAAAATGCGGGCAATGATATAGGTTTATTTATTCACCATTCTTTTCTATAATTGCTGAATTCAGAGAAAATAGTAACGGGATACAACCATGTCACTTAGTTCTATGTCACTTAGTTCTATGTCACTTAGTTCTATGTCACTTAGTTCTATGTCACTTAGTTCACATTTTCAGCGGATTTTACGGTACGTTGCCCGTTGGCCTTGGCGCTGTCCCGGGTGCGCTCAAGGCAGTACACTGAGTAAGGGCCAGACGGTTGCCTGGTCATTACTTGCAATAGCAGTCATCACCGGGTGTAACGGAGGTGCCCAAGAAGGTGCCCAAGACCCGCGCGAGAACCAGGCGGCGTCATTGTTAGACTCGATAAACTCCTCAGTGAGTGACCTTGGCAAGACGATCGATACCACCACAAAGGAGACGCGGAAAAGTGTGCACCAGCTCGCCACACAGGAGCTGGAAAAACTATATAAATACGAATACAAGGTAATTTCACTTCCCGCCTCAATGTCAGACCAGGAGATGGAAGCACAACTTGCCGAGCTAGGGCGGGATCGCTGGAATTGTTTCCATGGTGAAACAGTCAATGAGTCGACAAGGCTACTCTGTAGTCGCCTGCCGCTCTCCGTGCTTAAGTTCGTGCCCTATGTCTGGAAAGTATTTTAACGGATCCGACTTTTTCACATGATGTACCTAAATAGACATCCTGCAAAGGGCATACAGTACCTCGAATTGCTAATACTACCAGTTTTATCGGCGTGCCTTGGTTGTGCACCAACCCGAGCCCCCATACCACCAGGTGTGATTCCAGAACAGCGGCCATTGAGTCGCCAGGATGTGGAATACGGCCGCGAAGTACTCCGCGCTTTCTCCCAAACAATGCCGCTTTCGCACAACCGTCGCGACCAGAAGTTGGTTGAGTCCATTGTTCAACGGCTAGCCAATGGAGCCCGCGCCAACCATGATCCTTGGTTTACGTATATCTTACAGGATGACTCCGTAGTAAATGCCGGAGCAACTCGAGGGAACCATGTCTTTGTGTGGTCCGGCCTTCTCAGAACGCTCCCTCGCGAGAGTGATGTGGCAGCGATAATCGCTCACGAGATGGGTCATGTACTGGCAGAACATACGCGGGCGAACCCCGCCGAACAAATAAATTCGACTCTCTCAAATGCAGCCGGCATAACGACTCGAACCATTATGAACAGTACCCCGGGCAGTGCGGCAGCCTACGGTGCAATTGCTCAGACGGTGGTCACCGAAGCAATGAAGGGCTTTATCGTGAATCCTGAATCGCAGCGACAGGAGTTAGAGGCCGATCAGATTGGGCTGTTTATAATGGTTGATGCTGGTTACCGTCCCGAAGATACGTTGGCCTTCTGGGCCGATGTTCAGGACGACTCAAGGTTTGGCGCTCACTCCGTTGAATTCCTCTCTTCACATCCCTCTTCCCACTCACGACTCCGTGCCCTTGAAAAACTCCTGCCCATGGCACGCCGACGCTATTTTGAACGGTCTACTGACCATGAGAGGAATTCGCTCAGCGCACAGCGATCAAAGCAGAGGCGAGCGAACCAAGAACGATCGTCCGCCTCGTCGAGCCCTTCAGAGCCTCTTCGAACTGAACAGCCTGTACAACAACGCGGGCGGGAGGCCTTTAACGTTGAACTCTCTCCGGAAGAAGAGCGGGAACTGACTGAATGGGA
>JBIIDM010000174.1:0-7274 GCA_044238365.1 Bdellovibrionota bacterium
GATGTTAGAAATTGACACCAACAATGATAAAATACGTAACATTCGGAATAAATTAGAAAAATTTGGCGCTATTGCCGCCTAAACTGTCCACAGTATTGATTAATATATCCTTCACGCTGCTCCGATGATAGCTCCAATTCGTTCAAGGCTCTCTCTAACCCAGCGCGGTCGCTCTGCTCATACCCCTCGGCCCAGCCCGTCGCCCACGACGGTAAGCCCACGGTCGCAGCACCATCACTAAACGTCGTATCTAATTGATTAAGCTCCGGAATTTTAAAAGTCAATTGGTTCATGTTGCGAATACTCCTATTAAATTTCACTCTGCCGCATCATTGTTATGGTCAAGATTTTCCCGACCGCTAAATATTTACTAAAGATTTCTCCTCCGTCTACCGACTTCGCAATCAGGTAAAGGATTACAACCTGAGTTCGACGTATGAACAACGGGTAATAGGGAGGAAAAGAAGGAGATGGAACTCAAGTCGTTGCAAAGCTCTAATATCATTGCGTTGACGGTGGCCACGCGAACGCCGACCGAGAGAACCGAGCCAAGCCAGGACCGAACTAACTCTGGGGTGGTCGCTGACATCAAATCCAGAACGTCTCACTCGCCCAGTTCCTATTCATCGGTTAACTCCTTAATAAATTTAGGACATATTGCTACTGACGGCATCAACGAAGCTTCCGATCTCGTGCAGTCCTTGATCAAGCACGTTAATGACGGAAATTTTGACGAGGTCTACCGGGCCTTGCCTGAGGTGGGCCCTGCCCTTAGCGATATTGCCAACCGTACAACGCCAGAGGGGTTCTCACCCCTGTCAGGAAAAGAGTTCACAATCAACGAGCAGCCTCCTCGGACACTGAGATTTCCAACAGACGTTCAGGATGCTTTCGGGCTTACCCGCACCCCGCCACCGGACGAATATGATCTGGCCGTCCTCCAGGAAAAATTTAACGCTTTCCGCAATGAATCCAAGACAGTCTTAAATGCTATATACCATGTAGCTACCACGGCGGACATAGCCGCACAGAACGTGCAGGCTTCATTCGCCCACTCAGCTGATGTCGACCAGGCTGCCGCTCTGGCCAGAAACACCAGACAGGCCATTACGGCACGGCCGAGTGAAGCCTTAAGCGCTCCAGGCGGGAACCTTCCGGATTCGGTTCGATTTATCGAATGAGTGACATCCATCCGATTAATAGAGTAGAGTAGTAGTGCATATCGCTCTTTACTAACTTTGAATTAACCCGGATTATTCACGAGACGCGCCTCTTGAGTGGTTAACGCACTGAAGATTTTGGTGAAAGTAAGATTTTGCTCCTAACCTCTGAGTTCGACGTAAGAATTCAGGTTATTACGCTACTTCAACGATCACCTCTTTTGAAACAATTATAGTAATCTTCAAAAATAATAAAGTATTAAAGATTACTATAACGACTCGCGGAGGCGAGTCAAAACAAACACATAGCCATCGCCGAGATGCGACTCAAAAACGCATTATTTTTGACGATGGCTATACCCTTTTTGAATCAGCAATTTGTCAGAAAAACATGTTTAAAAGACTTCAAACCAGGCTTGATGCCGCGTTCACCTCGCTAAGAGGTCGAACTAAAATTACCGATAAAGATTTAGATGAGACGCTGAAGGAAGTGCGAATGGCCCTGCTTGAGGCGGACGTACACTTCAAGGTAGTGAAAGATCTCTGTGCTGAGATTGCCGTGAAGGCTAAGGGTGAAGCCGTACTTAAGAGCCTCTCCGCGGCACAGCAAATCATTAAAATAGTCCACGAGGAACTAATTCAGGTTGTAGGCGCAGGCGCAACAGGGCTTGAACTCAACGATACACCTCCCTTTACTATCATGATGGTAGGCCTTCAAGGGTCCGGCAAAACAACTTCTACCGCAAAACTGGGTCTGCTGCTCCGGCGCGAACGGAAAAAGAAATGCTTGCTTGTTCCTGCCGATGTATACCGCCCAGCGGCGATTCTGCAGCTGCAAAAGCTTGGGAACGAACTCTCGATTGATGTCTTTCCCTCTGAAGCTTCTCAGGATCCTGTGTCGATAGCACGAAAGGCACTCGAGTACGCCAAAGGCCATCTTTACGACGTAGTAATCATTGATACCGCCGGGCGCCTGCAGATAGATACGGAACTAATGGATGAGTTGCGGGAAATGGCCCGCGTTATTGATCCACACGAAGTGCTTTTTGTCGCTGATGCGATGACCGGCCAAGAAGCCGTCAACGTCGCGCAGGGCTTCAACCAGGCACTAGACATCGACGGAATAATACTCACAAAATTGGACGGTGATGGACGAGGGGGCGCAGCTCTCTCAATGCGGGCGGTGATACAAAAGCCGATCAAGTTTGTCGGCGTCAGCGAAAAGCCCGATGGCCTAGAGGTTTTCCATCCTGAGCGGTTCGTACAGCGCGTACTGGGAATGGGCGATGTAATGACCCTCATTGAGAAAGCCCAGAAGGAGATCACGGAAGAAGAGGGCAAGGCACTAAACAAGAAATTCAAGAAAAATGAGTTTAATCTCCAGGATTTTCTCGAACAGTACCGCAAGATACAGAAGATGGGGAGTATGCAATCCCTGATGGGCATGATTCCAGGAATGGATAAAATGACCGACAAGATCGATTTTCAAAAGGCTGAGAAAGAAGCCAAGCGTATAGAAGCAATCATTCTCTCAATGACTCCCCTCGAACGCCGACGTCCCGATGTGCTGGACGGCAAGCGCCGACGCCGAATCGCTCAAGGGTCCGGCACCTCGGTGCAAGAGGTCAACGCTCTGATGAATCAGTTCAACGAAATGAAGAAAATGATGCAGAAGTTAGCCCAAGGCGGATTAAGTTCTTTAATGGGGTCGTTAATGGGTGGTGGAAAAAACCCGTTTGCCCGTTAGTTACTTCGGGTTGGAGTATCTTTGTCGATGTTCGACGGAGCAGCTAGTAACACCTAACTAACTGTATTATTTACAGATATACTCTTGCAACGTCATCGAAATCTCGACCGCCCTGGAGCTTCTCGCTGCTATAGTAATTCTCAAAAATAATGCGGTATTGAAATTCTAAGGAATTTTTGAGAATTACTATAAGTGCTTGCTTTGACTCGCCTCCGCGAGTCGATAGTGTTTCTCAAATATTGAATCAAAACCGCATTATTTTTGAGAAACACTATATAACACACCGTACCATTTAGACAGATTAAGTTAATTGGCCCATGTTTCGACCCTGTAGAAGCACCTTTAACGTATTGTCATATGAAAGCTAGATCGTAATGCCCGGAGACCGCCCCGCCAACCCCTCTTCCGTAATAATCCCGGCCCCCGAAGCCGCGGAGGCGGACGGCTCCGTGGAAGCTCAACCACTCGCGGGATCCGGGTCCAGCACCACCATCGGACCACAGTTTCTGGCCACTCCGCTTTCTGCCAGAGAGCACGCTGAACGTCTCCAGATTCTTCTCAGTGCGCCCCTTGAAAATAACCATCAAGAAATTTACTTCGAAGTAACCAGCATTCTACTCTTCTACTCGGTACAGGAAGTTAACTCACTCTTCTCAGAGTACCTTGCACTCACGCAACGTAACCTCCATGACGAGGTTCTCCTGTTTTTCGTAAAATGCCAGGCGCTTAACATTGCAGTGCCAGTAACCCCAGCCCCTTCAACGGCAGAGCACAGGTTTTCCAACGGTATCTTTACCTTTAGTTGCTCCTTCATAGTGGCCGAGTCTCTTGACCTGTATCTTGATAATCTGAACCTTCCTATCTTCGTTTCCCTGTTTGGTGCCCTCGCCATAGCATTTTTTGCCGAATGGATACTTCAGCCTTATGTAAAGGGTCGCCTTAAATGAGATCAATGCTGTACTGCACGCTGCTGTTCCTTGTAACCCCCTGGGTCGCATTATGTGACAACTCCGGTAGTCAAATAGATGGCTTGATTACAATAGAGCTAGAAAATGATGGCACATTTTCGTGGTCGGCACTTGAGGAGCATCAAAATAGGTCCTCTAATCTCGGGACACTCGGTAAAATTGGAGATATCCCCATACCGGGAGTATGGAACACTCCTGGAAAAACCGACATTGGTAGTGTCCATCAAGAAAAAGATGGTTCTTTAACCTGGTCGGTTCAGGGTGAAGCCGGAACAACGCGGTCGATCTCGTTTGGTTCGACTCCTGCCAAGGTAGTAGTCGGTGCCGACGTAGATGGGAGCGGATTTGCCGACGCGATCATACTTACGAATGCTAACCCAACAGGTGCTTCGAACCCACCGTTACAGTGGCATGTTCGCACCGACCCGTTCGCCCCTGCCGGTGTCTCAAAGGATTTCGAATTTTCTTTTGGACGTCGCAATGATACCCCTTTTTTCTTTAATCCAGATGGAGCCCGAGACCTTCTCGGTGTTGTCTCCTCTAGAAAGGTTGAGGGAAAAGTGTATGACATGGTTACCGAAACAGTCACCACCATTGCGCTTCCCCGGGTCGCGCTAAAAACGGACAAAATCTATCCAATTCGCTCTTCTGCTGGTGTTGACAATCTGGTCATTATCCGAAAACTAGAATACTGGATTATTGACAGTACCGGAAGAGAGATAACTCAGGGAAAGCTGCGCACGCAGGGGAATATAGTTATCGGAAACTATAATAGCTCCCTTGCAGGTGACGAGATCGGGATTCGATCCGGGCGGACAGGGGCAGTGCCAATACTTAATCCGGAACTACGGGGAGCAACTACATTCTTCCCCTCTGAAGGCGTCCTTGTCGATGCCATTGAATTCGCTCACTTTGGCCCTTACCGGCTCTCTCCAATAGCTCGTTTTATAAATCAATGCTCACGGATAGAAGATAGTACTACACCTCGGGGAAGAGAATTTAAAACCCTCACCGATGCAAGAGGCGGTCTTCTTATTCAAACCAGACGCCTCTTTTCAAAACTAGAAGTGGAAACCGACAGTGGCGTGGTTTACCCCCTGACATTCTGGAAAAGCGACGGAGAAAAAGGGGGTATCTGGAGCGGTAAAGACTTTTTGCTCTCAAAGATACTACCGCTTGGGAAGGTGGTAGGAACAATAAACGACGAGCGAACCTGTTGGATATATACCGGTTCCACATTAAAAAGTCAGAAAAAATGAAGAACCGGTATATCTTTTGCGGAGCAAAGTTCCCGAAAGGACTAACAAACACACATTCGAGAAAATAGAGTCTTCAGACATTTTGAATTGTAAAGTTAACTAACTACCTATTTTGTCGAAAGGTAGTACATTATAAAAGCCCACAGCCAGTTCTTTCTGCGGGTTTCTGAAGCAGCTGGCCTAGACACGCTGATCAGTACTACAACCATCTTTGGCTGCACACTTATATGTTATCCCACCTATGACAAATGACGCTTCCAATACTCCCCCAAAAGCACCTTCTCAAGGGGTGCCCCCTAGCGCAAATCAGGGCGTGGCTCCCTCTACTACTCCCGGATCGGGCCCGAGACCGGCCACACCAAATCCGGTCGACGATAAGTTATCAAAATTTGGTGATCTGGAAAGGGCACCGAGGCGATTTGATCAACCGACTCCTCCGGGACAAGCAGGCGTAGACCCAAAAGTACAGACGATACACGACGCCGTAAAGGATATCGTGCGAGCAGCACAGGCCGAAGGCAGTACATTTGAAGTGGATAGCCGAACTGATGTACAACGTCACCTGAAAGTGGCTGTACATAAGGATGAGGAGTTGCTGCTTGTTAATACTGATGTGTACGTACCGGGTCAGTGGTTCATCCGCAAGCAGTGGCGCCGCATAGGGGACGAACCCGGCGATGATTTTTTCCTGAGATCCGCCCGAAATAGACGAAAGTAAACTAAGTGATACGAATTTTGGCGCGGCGTTCAGGGGCCTTGTCCCGTGGGGCCTGTTTACTTGGAGCCTCAATCTTTATTGGCGTGCTTCTCCGATTATCCTTCCTCACCCACCAGAGCCTTTGGTTTGATGAAATTGCATCAATTCGCATGGCTCTGAATAACGACCTTTTCAAGTCGGACTTTCACCCACCACTCTATTTTTCTCTTCTTAAGTGCTGGATAGCGCTTTTCGGCACGTCAGAATTTGCGGTTCGGCTACTCTCAGCACTCATTGGAATCTTATCTCTTATAGTGGTCGGTATCGCGGCCAGGGGTGCACATTCCCGTAGGGCAGCAGTTATCGCTGTGCTCCTTACCTCATTCTCATTCCCACACCTCTGGTACTCCCAGGAAGTCCGATCATATATTTTGCTCTTTTTGGAGGGTGCGGCCCTACTTGAAATATACAGATGCTGGGTCTTAAATCCTCAATCATGGCGATTAACTGCGGCCTTGATTGGTAGTAATGCGTTATTATTGTATACCCACTACGGCGCTGCGCTGCTTTTATTTGCACAGGGTTTTCATGTAGCCTCACTGGCATTTTTCGCACCAAATCGTCGCGATGTCTACTTTTTTAGGTACGTTCTGGTAGTACTAGGAACTACCATCTTATTCTTACCACTACTACCAGTGATGATTACGCAAAGTAACCATGTAGCAAACGGTAGGCTGTGGCTCACTGCCCCCACTATAGTGGATGTCTATCTGCTCCTTCCCAGATTATTGTTCCATACACCGGGCGTACTAGGGCGAACACCCATACTCGCCACAAACGGCTTCCTGATGCTTGCCCTCCTGTACCCACTTTACATCAGAAAGGGCCTTGACCAGCTCCATTATTATATTTTGATCCCCCCTGCTCTGGCACTAGTGCTGAGCGTTTTTGGGGTACAGATGTTCGCACCCAAAGTCCTTATCTTTATTCTCCCGGCAGTCCTTATTGCTTCTTCCCAGATAATTTCCAGACTCCCGATTACTGCCGCGATTGCGATTTGCCTGACATATACTTCCGCACAAGGACTGCTTGTATATCGTTACTACACGACACCACAAAAGGAGGAGTGGCGAACTATCTCGAAGTTTCTATCCGCACATGCTGACTCTAATGATACTTTTTATTTTACGGCCCCGGGAACACGATTGGCGCTCGATTATTATTACCCGCTTAAGGAGCAGCAAATCCAGACCTCATTGGAAGAACCCTCACAAAAGCCGGGATATATCTGGATTATTCAAGCCCTTACGCCCGAGCCCTGGAGGGAGATACTGGCTCGCGCTTCCAGCAGGGGGTACTCGGTTATCTTGCAGACACGAGCAGCCGGGGTGAGGGCTGCACGATGTAGCCGGGAGGGGTAGGAAGATTCGGAATTCACTATGA
>JBIIDM010000175.1:0-7261 GCA_044238365.1 Bdellovibrionota bacterium
ACGTATTCAACCTACGTCGATCGACCAATACGGACGAATTCGCCTTGGCGATGTTATTCTTGAGATTGAATCCAAGCCAATTAGAACAGCTGACGACATTCTCGACATACTCGAATCCCATCAGGAAGGTGACACGATGGAGTTGACTCTCCTACGGCAGTCAAAAAAGGTTACCGTCAAGCTGCAACTTGGAAGCAATGTGTAGACTGCTTTTTCTTTCTTTAATGCGTAGAGTTAAGCGCACGTTCAACAGCCCAGTGTTCTCGAACACGGCGAAACTACTAAAGGTAAGCGTCCATGAGATTGTTCTAGATCGAGGAAAAAGTCTTTTGACGAAGAAATTGGACAAACTGGTGGACGCTTACCGTGGTTATTTGAGGAGATGAACTGCTTCGATTATATCAATCGCCTTCTGGGCCTGCTTGTGAAGTAGCGTCCCTGGCTTAATTTTCCCCTCTAAATCTCTCTTCATATCAAAGGAGATTTCTCTGCCCTTCTCTATAGATTTTTGTTTTTTGCTATCAGTTTCAAGCGCGTGCTCAATAAACTGTTTATTCCTTTGCTCTATATTTTTTCCTGGCAACCCGCCGCTAAACTCCAAAGACATTCGATAACATCCAAGGTAAAACAGATCTCGTTCAGAGAGAGCAGGTCTCTTTCTATTGAGCTCTTTTATAGACGCAATAATTTTGCTTACCTTCTCATCATTGACGCTATCTGGCCACGGAGATGCCTTTTCCATTGCAATAAGAATGGTCCCAAAATCCCCAATTGCCTTTGCAGCAGAGGTGAACGTATAGTCCGTAACCGGATGAGAGTGTGGAGATGCTTTAGATGTGGGCGTAGTAGTTTTATTTTGCTCAGTAGGATTAGTATTTTTAACTGATTCGATGATACCAATCGCCTTCTGGGCCTCACCGTAAAGTCGCATCTCTGGCTTATATATCTTTAAACCTTTCTCCATCTTAGAGGAGATTTTTCTGCCCTCCTCTATAGCTGTATTTTTTTTGCTATCAGTTTCCAGCGTATCCTTAATAAACTGTTTATTCCTTTGCCCTATATTTTTTCCTGGCAACCCGCCGCTCAACTCCAAAGACATTCGGTAACATCCAAGGTAAAACAGATCTCGTTCTGAGAGCGCGGAACTCTTTGCCTTGAGCTCTTTAATGGACGCAATAGTTATGCTTACCTTCTCAGCAGTGACACTATCTGGCCCCGGAGATGCCTTTCCCATTGCAATAAGAATGGTCCCAATATCCCCAATTGCCTTTTCAGCCGAGGTGAACGTAGAGTCCGTAGCCGGATCAGAGTGTGGGGGTGTTTTAGATGCGGGCATGGTGGTTTTTTTCGGCTCAGTAGAATTAGGCGTTTTAATTTCTGAAGATTTATTCGAATTGACTGGCTCACCCCCAACTAGCTTCGGTTTTTCAGGTACCTTGAATCCACTTTTTTCAATCGAAACAAGCTCTTCTAGTATCGGTTTATAGTATTTATTTTCGCTCCAGCTGTGCGAATTTAGCCCCTGGGAAATCGTATCTTCCATATCGCGCATGACTGCGGCAACATTCCCGCTGGCGCTGGTTCCGAAGGATTTTTTGAACTGCTCGGGGTCTTTAAATGCAGCCGTGAGGAGGATGTCCACACCGTCACCTTTCAGCGCACCAGCCTTGACCTTGGCCTTAATGGCGTCAGCATTCTCCTGGGAAAGGTAGCCCTCTTTGACTCCGAGTTGTAAACCAGCCAGGTGAAATTCGCTAATCTTGGATGTAACGGATTCAGCCTCCAGCTGAGCCCTAAATGGGCCACGCTGATCCTGTGCGGTCTTTGGTATAGGTGGGAGTTTCGATTCCGGCGTTTTTCCAAGAGCAACTGGTTGGGCACGATTATTCAAGTCGGTATTAGGTGTAACCAATGTATTCTCCTACTTTCACGTTCATAAAGATTTGCAAAACTATTCAGTCCATCTCGCAACTAAAGCAGCCCAAGACTGAACATCCACGAAATCCAGCTTCCTGTAGATAATAATTACGTTATGGGTATTTGGTGAGAAGTTGTATCAACCTAAAAAGAGTTTCGTGAATAATCCGGGCTAAAATCACTGGCAAGCATTCTGTTGGAAAATCCCACGCTTTAATACGCATTCTTACTGAAAAACCCGCGCAGAACGGTCAACGCCACAATCTTGCAATCAAGCAACAGCGACCAGTTCTCAATATAGTGCAGGTCAAACTCAATGCGCTTATCTATCGAGGTATCCCCACGCCAGCCATTCACCTGAGCCCACCCCGTAATCCCGGCGGGAACCTTGTGCCTCAACATATACCCGGGAATCCGGGTCCTGAACTCCCGAATATACACCGGACGCTCGGGTCGTGGACCCACGATGGACATATCACCCCGAAGTACATTAAAGAGCTGTGGTAACTCATCCAGGCTGGTCTTGCGCAATAATGACCCCAGCCAGGTAACTCGAGAATCCTGCGGCGTGGTCCAGCCAGGGCCCGCACGTTCGGCATCAGTACGCATGCTCCGAAACTTGTAAATTATGAAACGGGTACCATCAACACTTACCCGCTCCTGTGCATAGACACAGGGGCCCCGGGAGGTTACCTTTATCAGAACACAAACTAAGAGTAGCAGAGGTGATAGCAACACAATTAAAAATGAAGAACCAATGATATCGAAAACCCGCTTGACGATTCGCCCTGCTCCCTCTAGCGGAGAACCTTGAACGCCAATGACGGGAAGCCCCTCGAATTCCTCTATTGAACCGCCAACGCGCACGAACTGATAAAGATCAGGAACTATTTTTACGTCGACAATAGAATCAGAAACGTCCCGCATTACCTGAGGTAGATGGGTACTGTCTTCCAAGGGAAGCGCCATAAGTACCTGGTCAACCTCCAGCTCCTTTAACACTGTACCTAACTCCTCATATCGACCAACGACGGGGACACCTTCGGGTCCGCGCGCACGATCACCGTTCTTCGTAACACACCCCAATAGCTGAATACCGATCTCACGCTGGGCGCGAATACGTTTTATAACATCCCCGGCTACCCGACCGTCACCAACAACGAGCATATATCTCAGATTGAAGCCTTTTCGGCGGATATCGCGAAGCATGAACCGAAGCAATCCACGCTCCACTAAGGTAAAAAAGAGGCTAAAAAGGCCGAACCAGAGAAACACTGCACGAGAAAACGGAGTGGTTTTTTCACGAAAGAGGAAAATCAGGGTAATCAGAAACACCAAGGCGATACCATTACCGTAAATCAGCAATATCCGCTCCTTCCATTCGCGTATACCACGCATAGGGCGATAGAGCCCAACTGCCCGGAAGGTTAAACCCCATACAGGGACCAGGAGCAATAAAACCGAAATGTAATCCTCAAAGTCGGGGCGTCCCTTATCAAGTGGAAACCAGCCGCTTTCAAAACGCATCCAGTAAGCAAGACACCAGGCAAACGAGACCGTCACAAGATCACTTACCCCAAATAGTACCTCAAAGAGGCGTCGCTTCTCTTTCAACACTGCTACACTCCTCTACACACAAAAGCGACAATCCTTTAGTTCTTAGAAATCCATTCCAATGCGCTAGGAACGCGCTCCGTGAAAAATTAGTTGCAAAGGCACGACATCGATTGGGAATAAATGAATCTTCGTTTTTCATAAAAAAATTCAAACCATCAACGAAAGAACGAACAGCTGCACTATCCGTCTTTTCCGGGCGAACAAACACCCCACTACTCTTCTGCACCACACTACTATCGCACTTCCCTTCCCAGATACGGACCCCATCAACAGTTTCCTTCAATCCACCATCGAAGAAGCCGATGACCGGACGCCCAACACTCTGGCACTCTATAGGAATTAACCCAAAATCTTCTTTCGCAGCAAATAACAACGCTTTTGAGGTCATATACAACTGGCGGAGCTGCTCGTCATCAACCCGCCCGAAAAATTGCACCGAATTGCCAGCCCTGGCTTTAAGTGCTGCTTCCTGTGGTCCTGTTCCTACTATCCAAAGTGGCACCTTGCGGACATTGCAGGCCTCAATAATCAGATCAACGCGCTTGTAAGGAACAAGTGCTCCTGCATAAAGAAACGCCTCGCCCTTTCGTTGAGGAAGGCGGCCCTGGAACCACGAGTCCTCAATCGCAGGATATACGACATCGGATCCTCGCCCATAAAAGCGTCGGATTCTTGAGGCCACTAATTTACTTATTGCCGCAAAGTGCGTCACCCCTTTGGCACCTCCGCGGTCCCAATACCTCAAAAGTGAGAGTAACGGATAGAGCGGTATAGTGGCCCGACCGAAGTACGTCTCGGCATGATCCCATAGGTACCTCATCGGCGTGAAACAATAACAGAGGTGAATCGCCCCTTTTGGTACGCGGACGTTCTTTGCAGCTGCATGGCTCAGAGAAATAATGACATCATAGCCCGAAAGATCAAGCGACGCAGCAGCCAGCGGATAGAGCGGCAAATAAAAGCGGTAATGGCTACGGCTGTACGGAAACGTTTGGAGACAAGAAACGCCGGCCACATGTGAATCAATCAGTGAAGAAGTAGAATCTGGAACATGAAGTAAGGTAAAAACATCAGCAGCCGGGTAAAGCCGCAGAAAGGTTTCCAGACACCGCTCGCCACCCCGCATCCCCGTCAGCCAGTCATGAACAATTGCTATCTTCATAAAGCCATTTTGGTTAGATGAGCGCCGCGCCTACTACCACCGGCTGTTTTCAATACCGCGTCATACATTTGAACAATTTGGTACGTAGTTCGCTGCAAGTCAAAACGCTCAAGATCCGCCTGCATAGCACTTAAGTGAGGGCGTGGAAGCTGCAACAAATTAAACATCGCCCAGGCTAATGACGCCGAAGTGAAATCATTCGCTACAACATCATACGCCGAAAGAATCTCCCGAACGGCCGGTATCGGGGTCACCACTGCCGGGATGCCAAAGCGTCTCCCTTCAATAACGGGCAAACAGAAACCCTCTACATCTGAAGCTACGATAATACCCCGCGCATTGGCGTAGTACCATTCAAGCTCGTCTTCCGGGACGCTTCCCATGCCCATTCCCCCAGAGAAGGAAGTCTTAGGAGCTCCCTTTCCTATCAGGATAAGACCACAGGCTGGGAGGAGCATAGATCGCGCTTCTACAAAATGGGTAGAGAAAATTCGAAATGCTTCCATCAAACGATCTAGCCCCTTATGGGGCTTACTGTTCGAGAGCACACCCAGAAAATACCCAGGCTCAACCCCCATCATAGCCCGCCGAAGTCTATCGTGACCTTCATTCGGTCTGCCTACAGAATTGGGAATAACATTAATCACCCGCCCTTTACGGTCGAAACCGGCAAGCTGCCCCGCAGTCTGTTGACTTACCGCGACAATGGCAGCACCCCGCTTAAGCGCGTTCCGGATATAAAAGCGGCCAATATACGGGTAATACCACTTTTCTGGATGCGATATCTGAATAAGGTCATGGATGGTAACGACAGAAGGGACAGGGATACCGAGTGGAAGAGTAAAATGCGGAAAATGGACAAGGTCATAACTCCTCCACGGCAGTACTCTACGCATCCCGAATATTTCTCGTAGCGAATAAAGCCTTGCCTCTAAAGAAATTGTTCTAACTCGTTCCCCGTAACGCCCCTGAAAAAACAATTCATCCCGAGGGAAACAGAGCACCGTGAGATTTGCCGCTGTGAAGGCATCAAGACCATCAAGCAGATTCTGAATATACCTTCCGATTCCCCCATCGTGTACCTTTCGCGCATCAACGATCAGGCGCACACCCTCAAGCTCACTACCCCAAGGGGGAATGGTCGACTCTCCCTGGCAGTCGCCTAGTACAGCATTCGGTAAATTCATAAGTAACGCTAGACTGCTATTTTTTCCGGGGCCTTTCTCTCCCGCCCATACCGATGAACTCGGCGAACCTCAAAAATGGTCTTTGCCTGCGATTCATAGTAAGTCCGGGCAAGCACCTCCGCCAATAAACCAAACACAACAAATTGTACGCCGATTATGATCAGCATGACGCTCAGCGGTAACACCGGCCTGCTACCCATCGGTATCCCCATGAACGTTCTCTGGAAGGTAATTAGCGCGAGCAGAAGCGTACCAAGACCTGAGGTGGCAAATCCTATTACTCCGAAGAAGTGGATCGGCCGCTTCGAGTACCCTAAGAGAAACTTAACGGTAAGCAGATCCAGTACGACCCGAATAGTCCGGGAGATGCCATATTTGGACTTACCAAACTGTCGTTCCCGGTGCTTAACTGGAATTTCAACAATCTTCGCACCAAACTCGTCAGCAAGGGCTGGAATAAAGCGGTGCATTTCACCATACAATCGAATACCCTGTGCAACTTCGCGGGTCATCACCTTTAACGTACAGCCGTAATCATGCAGGCGCACATTGGTACAGAGCGATATTAGCTTGTTAGCGAGCATACTCGGCAATCTTCTGCTCAACCAACGATCCTGCCGGTCCTTTCGCCATCCAGCAACCAGATCGTAACCACCACTACGTAACATTTCAACCATTCTTGGTATTTCACTCGGATCATTCTGCAAGTCGGCATCGAGCGCAATTACCACTGAGTAACGGCTCTGCGCGAAACCTGCCGCCATAGCAGCGGTCTGACCAAAGTTTCTACGAAATTCCAGCACCTCTACCGAATCGTCCCCGGCAACGGTTTGGGCGATCACCGCTAGTGAGCTATCCCTGGAGCCGTCATCAACTAAAATAATCTGATGCGGCTCGTTCATCCCTACAAGAACCTCCTTCAGCTCCTTGTACAAGTGCGGAATGCTCTCCTCCTCGTTATATATTGGCACTACTATCGATAGGCCGAGCTCCGCCCCTGATTCATCAAGGTAGGCAATACCGCCCGTTGAAGCCTCACCAATGTGTAGGTGTTCTCTAGTGGCCTCATCGATATACACTGCATTAGATCTTGTTTGCATGGAAGTACGTGGTTCAATAAAAGAAATTTCAATAATCGAAAGGGTATTCCGGAACCGGCCGCGATGCAAGAGGAAAGGCTCACAGAACTCACAACGCTGTTATTAAATAAACGTGGATGGGGGTAGCTGACTTTGGCGGAGTTTTTAGGGCAAACGGGGTGAAGTCCAGCTGTTCCCGGAGTCAAAAAATTCTCAATAAATACAAAAGAGTACAGCAATATTTTTAAAATGTTTGCGCGCACTATTGTAGCTTTTTTTTAATGTCAGCTCACCCTATG
>JBIIDM010000176.1:0-7241 GCA_044238365.1 Bdellovibrionota bacterium
TATGACCGTTGGAGATGGGGGTGTATTCTTGGCATAGGACTTTCGGATAGTGCTGATGAGGTAAGTCTAAAAGATCTATATGGTGATTTTAAGAATGAATCCAATATATTAGAGCCAACGTATAACCCTGTCACAGTGAATACAGATGGTTGGACTGCAACAGGAAATGCCTTTGTTCATTTGTTCCCTACAGTTGTAGTGATCTTGTGTTTTCTTCACGGCTTTCTAAAGATTAGAGATAGAGGAAGGAAAGAGAGAGTGCTTCACAATAAAATATGGGACGCCTATCGTGCACAAACGGTAAAGGATTTTCGAGCCAGAATATCAGAACTCGCATCATGGGCAATGACAGCTCATCTACGACCAGCCATACTTGATCCAGTACTGAAGTTGGTCGGTAGAGTGGAGCGTTATGCAACGAGTTATTCGCATCCCAATTGTTTGCGAACTAGTAACATGGTTGACCGCCTGATGAATCAACTCACTCGATTTCTTTATGATGGCCGAGGTTTGCATGGACATCAATGTTCTTCTGAATTACGGCTCAGAGGCTGGGCACTCGTACGTAATTTCACTCCTTATGCACCTCGTTCAAACGTCGCCAGACAGTACAACAGTCCAGCTCACGCCATAAACAAAAAGCTGTATCATTGCAATTGGCTACACAATCTCAATGTAGCTACTTCGTTGGGAGGGTATAGAAATTTCTCCATCTAGAAAACGTTAGAGTCAGGGTAATTCATAAATTAATATAACGATACGGATCTCCGCATGACCAATGTCATACCTTCCTAAAGCTAACGTTTGCTCTACTGCGAATGTGATAAACTGTACTATAACCTGAATAAGTCGGAGACCGTTATGAAAACTAAAGATAATCAAGATAACTTAGTCACATACGCCACTTACCCAACTAGAGTTTTTGTTGAAAATGGGGTTCAAAGCCTTCAAAAGGCTGGTTTCAGGACGGCTGATATTTCCGTGATGTTTGCCTCCCCTACAACATCCAAGGAATTTGCCCATACCAATGAAACTAAATCTCCAGAAGGGGCCACAATTGGGGGCGGTTCGGGTGCGGTTATAGGGGGCGTGCTCGGGCTGCTGGCGGGCATAGGTGTACTCGCAATACCTGGCGCTGGACCATTTATAGCAGCCGGACCCATTATGGGGACCCTTGCAGGAACCGGGGTGGGCGGAATATCCGGTGGATTAATCGGAGCGCTGGTGGGAGCTGGATTTCCCGAGTACGAAGCAAAAAGATATGAAGGCAGAATCAGGGAAGGGGGAATCTTGATCTCAGTCCATTCTGATGACAAAGATTGGAAGAGGTTGGCGGAGAAAATACTTAAAGATACCGGCGCGAGCGATATCTCATCGTCCACTGAATCCAGTGCGGACTTTCCAGACAAAGGCGCACCACGCGCACAAGGGCAGTAACTTAGAAGGTGATAATACACCGGTTCTGGTGCCGTTCCTTTTTTGGGTCAAGGCTCACGAAGATATGATGTTTTCTGATACTTCTCAGCAAAGGAGCGGAACTTGCTAGCCAAAAGAATCTCAAATAGTTAAGTGGTTCGATTTTCTATGTAGTGGGCCACAACCATAATTATTTAGCCGGAGAGGAGGGCGACGCAGCATAATCGATCACATTTACGGGTAGGATGGATGGCCTACTCTTTATCCATATGGCGATCGAGAACCATAATTTTTTGCCAGATCTTGTGAGCAAGGCTTGCGGTGAGTGACTCAATTTTAGTGACAGAATCAAGGACAACTGGGTCTTCCATATTTTGAGCGAAGAGTGCGGCGAGCTTTCCTATAAGGGCTAGCATTTCGCTACAGTAGTCGAGGTAACGATGTAATTGAAAAGGCGTCAGGTTTACTTGGGGAGAGGAGGGGGTTACTAACTGTTTTCTAAAGAGTCGTTCGGGGTCCTTGGTCAGCTGGTGCATGTCGACAATGTGTGCTAGTGATCGCAGTACGTGAATTTCTTTAAGAGCGCGGGCTCGTTTTCGCCGAATTTCCAATGTGGCAAAGAAAAAGACCGTGCCTCCAATCAGGAGAAGGTCATTTAATCCTGCTTCGAGAACTTGGATAAATTCTGAAAACTGGTATCTCTCAGCAGGAACGCTTATTGAGAGCACTCCTTGAACCAAAACCATCAGAATAGCCCCTATTATTAGAAGTGTGGCGATTCGTAATCCATAATGAGGGCGCTCCATCCAGCTAATTCGTTCTTTAGACCTTTGCGCCGTAGTAACTGCTCAGGTATTTTCCCAATCTCTTCGTCAAGTGATTGATTTTGTTCACTGCGGCGTGGAGTACCACGCCTCATTCACAAAACAATCACTTTCCTCGACCTTGAAAAAATCCCTGGCAGTTACAGATGGTTAGCTCGCTTTTGGGGCGCATTTATGTTGGGGGTACCTGAGTAGTTACGCGCCGTAATAAGAAGTTCTCCACACACACGTTTCAAGCCCGAGCTAGGAAATCGCTCTGTGATTCGATGTTCTAGGGTTCTTATGGTCTCGATAACCTGTTGTGAATCAAGACTACCGTACGAGCGGGGACTGGTCTCAATGTCTGGTAGACTCGTCACGTATCAAATCTCCGTTAAGTATCTTTCGTGGAGTCAAGACCAAGTGACAATGTAGCCCCCTTTTTCAAGAGAAGTGGTCTCTATAAGACATGTGGACTCGACTTTCGTATAGCCTAAGATAAGGTTCCTAGTATCGCAAGGGTAGAAAGGGGAATAAGTACCGGACCGGTATCTCGACGTTATATTTCGGTGCCGAAAAACTTTTGCACGGCTCTTGGGGATTTGTATAAGTATTGAATTGGAATGCAATGGATACAGTATGCCCGAAAGAGGACTTGAACCTCCACCCCCTTGCGAGAAGCGGATTTTGAATCCGCCGCGTCTGCCATTCCGCCATTCGGGCATATCGTTAGCCTAACGCACTAATGCCAGAAAGGCAACACCTAGAATAACAAAGGATGAACGTCCGGGCTAGAGGGCTGATTATCTTGTAGCGCTCAGGATCACGGGTGACCCGACCTGGTGTGTTAGTCCCACCCGAGCGAAAATGCTTTCTACCAATCCACTGACCTCGGGTCTCTTCAGGGCTCGATGAAGAGCGAGTGGAAGGGTAAACTGCCGGTATAACCTAATATTACTAAAACCGCATCGGCGAAATTGCGCAGCAATCTCTCGATCGTCAAAGACCGTAAAGCTTCTGGTATTTCCCTCCACTTTCAGCTTCGCCTTAAAAAACAGATGCTGAAAATAGTTTGCGCTTTGAAGCGAGGGATAGTCAATGATTACCTGAGAGGATGCAACTCGGCACAACTCTTCAATGAAGCCGTGCCATTGAGGTATGTGGCACACCATCCGGAGCGAAATGGCAAGGGGGATGGATCTAGGCTCAAAGGGAAGTTCATCCAGAGGGGCGACAATCAAGTTGAAATGCTCAGTGCAGGTCGGCGTCAACTGCCCAAGTATTCTTGTAAGAGTATTGGTTGCCCGAGCATCGCTTACAACGGTAGCCACGCATCTTTTAAGTTCCAACAATACCGGGGTAACCTGACCATGTCCGCCACCAACATCAACGCTATCATAGGCCCCCCGGAGCGACGGATTTGGCTGAATATCAATCGCCTGAAGGAGGGTGTTTGTTTGCGTTTTTAGTATCCATTGTCCAAGGGCGCCAGGGAAACGGGCAGCATACTCAGGCAAGGATGAGTGAACGTCGGGCCACTCGTCTAAGGTTTCAGAAGGTGATTTTTCGGGTGCCGAGGCGGGCATTCTTTCGTGATTCCGAAGATACTGGGGTGTTCAAGCAAATTTAGAAGACCGCATAAGAATTGAGCGGCCCTTTATAGGACGTTACAGTTGTAGAAACTTTTGATGGTATAGCTCAGGTCTGCTTTTCTGTCAAAATTAATGACCGAGGATTATACGACATGCCAGCTTTTGCTCAACGACCCGTTTTGCGAATCGCCGATCCACTGTCGCCTTAATCCTTGTCTTTAGCGTAGTGTCTTCAAGTAGGTTCGTCGCAACTTGCCTGACAACCGGATCGGTGCTCAGTTCCAGCCGCTTGCCGATCTCGCTATACCATGAAAGCTCTCGGAGATTAACAGTCAGTAATTGTACTATAAATCGTGGTGCGGCCGGGGATGCGCATTCAAGAAGAGCTCGATAGTAATATTCAGCAAGAGGGATTTTAGGGCTCACGCTAATTGCCCTTACCAAACAATGCATAATTTCATCTGTCGCGTAGGTAATTAACAAACCGTACGCCTGTACCGCAACGTCATCTGGGACGTCTCGTTCCATCTGAGCAAACGCGAGCTTAAAGACCGTCATAAGGATCGCATTTACATCGTCTTTCAGATCTGCGTCGTACACCCGTAGAGCCACCGCACAGCTGTCGATGGCCGCGCGCATGACTGCATCATCATCATCTTTCATGGCTGCCAAAATCGCCTGCATTGCTTTTTTATTTCGTGCGAACGCCAGTGACCGTACAGCGATTTCTCGTTGAATTGATGACTCTCGCTTTGAGCTAGCTACGAATATTAAGTACTCCAGTCCCTCGGCAATCTTTGAGTGGGCTAACGCAATGCCCGCTGAATTTGCGACCATGCCTCCCCGCGCGGTTGACATCAGCGTCGTAGTGCGTTGCGCTGAGAGGGACTCCCTCACCATATGGAGCGCCGTTATAAGAATAGCAACGCCTTCTTCGGAATCATGGGCTGCAATTATTTGAATAGCCTCTACTTTTTCTTCATCGGAACTGGAAAAGGGTACTCTAATCTGTTTGCAGGCGTTCGTAAACCGATCAAGTGTTAAAGTATTTTTCATTAGATATCGAACTTTGATTGAAGTTGCTCTCCTAAGAGGTACGTTTCTCAACAATGTCGCTGTTTTAACCCTCTATAGCCACTAGTCGCTCTTTTTGGTAAATTGCTACCAAAATTCTTGATCCTGTGTCGAGAATGAAGCATAACCGCGTCTTAATACGATATTTGTGTAAGAGCTGAGTACGTGCGTATGATACCCATGTAATTCGCTCGTCTGGCGGCATTAGGCAGCAATCGTTGGACAGCGTTGGATAGTGTATATAAAAGGGGAGTATGTATAACTTCAGCAGGATTCAATCCAGAGATTATGCTCCCCAACCGGGTCCGCGATCGTTTGATTATTACAGACCCGTAGGGTCTTTTTGGGGACGAATCGGAACTCTTTTTCCCGCTATTGGTCCTGGCGCGTCTCTCTTTGGATTAATACGCTCACTGGGGGTGCTACTCGCCATATTTTATGTAGCTGCTCCTCAGTACGTTGCCGGTCTTAACCCGCAATTGGTGCAATGGCTATCATGGTCAGCCATAGTATTGATAATCTTTCCCCTGTTACGCCATATATTTGTGATCGTCTGGAGCGCAAGCGGAATTCTCATGTGGCTTGTCGTCGCCGGGGTATTGTTGCAAAGTGTAAAAAATCATAGTGTAAGTGATCAGAGCAGAAGTAGCGGGGCGTCTTTTTTTAACTGGCCGTTATCCATTCCAAATGTCTCTAGCTTACTAGCTTTTAGTAATCTAGATTCGTCGCCGTATCGAAATGTTGCACCGCCTTCACCTTTTCAATATGACCGCGAGGGAAATCAGCTCCGGTACGTCAGCTTTGATGATGAGGATGCCCCCCCAGCGAAAGCAGTCGTTGTGAGGCCTGCGGAACCCCGATCACGGTCTTATCTTCCTAGCTGGCTCTTCTCCGCTCAGAACAAAGGGAAAGAAACGATAGCGGCACCTTGGCACCTTGGCGGTTCCGGTCAGGCATCGAATGAACCAGAATATGATTATGAAGCCCTAGTTAAGAAGTACAACCGGCCATCGGTACATAACGGTGCGCCTTCCTGGGCTGTCAGTCGCCCTAATGACAATTTATACTTTCCGAGAGTACGCTCTCCGAATGGTGATATCGATGATGCTGGCATAGGAGATCAGGTTTTAGACGCAGGCCAGGATATGGCAGTTGCTGTTGAAAGACTAGCTCGCCAGACACTAGGGAAATAAATGATATCTTGAAGGGGGATTGGGATAAAAACGCCTTTTACTCCCGACCGTTAAGGAATTAGCTCCGTCAGCGCATCACGGACATCCACTGAGTCAGACAGCATTGAAATAATGCCGTAGCATCCGCGGATAGACATATTATAGAAGTAGCCGGGGTGTAGCGCGATGCCACGGGTTGCTGCCTGATATGCAAGCTCCTCATCATCTCGGTAAAACTCATCAAATTCTAGGAGGAGGCTCCAGCCACCGGATGGAGAAGACCATCGCACTCGTGGAAATGAACGGAATACCTCCAGATGATCGTCTCGTCGCTGCGCCAGTGCCTTTCGAAGGTCCGTAGTATGTCCAAATCCTGCGCCAAGAATCGAGGGTAGAAGAGACTGGTTTAAGGTCGAACAGCTCAATAAAAGGTCGTTGGCATAGACTAACTGTTCACCGTACAAGGACCAGGCGGGCTCATTAAGCACAATCCACCCAACCTTTAAATCCGGAAGCGCAAAATTCTTTGAGATACCATTTAAAAGAATTAAGGGATGGTCGCTCTGATATGCTATCCGGTGCCCGCAAAGCGTACCTTCATAGATGAACCCCGAAAAGACCTCATCAATTACCAATGGCAGTCGTTCACTCGAACGGGTAAGGGCGGACAGGGTTCGGCTCACATGCTCCTTACCAAACAATGACCCTGTAGGATTATTTGGACTCACGATCAGTAGTCCTCTAACCGAGCTATCGATGTACCCCTCAAGGTTCCCAGGATTATACTCCCAGTCAGTCTGGCACAATGAGGTCGGCCACAGCGGGCTAGTTGCCTGTGATGCTAGCCTTAATGGGAAGCCTCGCAGCTGGACACCCCGAACAGCAGCAAATTCATCGATCAGCGGATATGACGGTGTTGGTACGATCAGGACATCACCTGGGCGGGTCAGCACCTGCAGTAATATACCGTAACTTTCTGAGGTGCTAGCGGTGATAATCACTCGCTCCACAGGGACGTTTATACCATGACTTTCCCGATACCATTCGCTAATCGCCATCCGAGCCGCAGGCATACCTTGCGGGTCAGGATCGTAAACGCGATGACGCAAATACCGGTCACTTGCCTCTGTTAGCAAAGAACTCGGAAACTCAGGCAAAATTCCCACCGGGTTGGATACAGTGAG